>JAUHVK010000027.1 GCA_030425145.1 Alphaproteobacteria bacterium
AAGATCATGCGCCGCATCCTGCGCAAGATCGCCGAAAACGACTACGGCTCGCTCGGCGATACCTCCACACTCGCTGACCCATCCGTCGTCGATGACCTCATCGAAAACCGGATGAATAAGGGGTGATTATTCGGAAAATCCAAAGAAAGGGCGGCCCTTGGGCCGCCCTTTTCAATTCAACCTATCGTTAACCGATTTCCTAATCCGTACGCGCAATTACAGGACGTCTGAGCTATACTCGGATAGTGGGGGCTCCGACATGACGGAGCATGATATGCCTATATTCCATCCGACCCTACCCAGCATGGCCTTCAAGACCATCTATCGCGGCGATCTTGGCGCCCGGATCACCCATCCAGAACCCCCATCCCTCACCGCCTCGACACCGCTGCCCGGCGCCCCGGCGGATGATATAGCCGTCGCCCCTGCGGCCCCTCCCTCTGCGGTTCAGATGCAGATCGAGGCGCTGATCTCGGAACAGGTTTTGTCACGTGAGGCGGAAGAACAGGCGCAATCCGACGCCTGATCTGCCCCCCGAAACCGCCATTTGGCACCGGTCAAGCGCGAGTTTGATCGATGCTGCCCCTTGCTCCTGAGCAGTAATCGGTGCAAGGAATGACATGCAATGCGGGTGGGGCCCGCAGAAAAAGCGAGCTTCCGATCCAAGCACCGACGGGGCCGCGCGAAAAGCAAAAAGCGGGCGAGGGACAGCATGACCAAGACCAATCATGAAGCGGACGTGGCGTTTATCGAAGCACTGGCGAAGCTGCTGCGTGAGAACGACCTGACCGAATTGCAGGTCAAGCGCGAATACGGCGAAGATGACAGCCTGAACGTAAGGGTCAGCCGAGTTATCCAGGCCGCTCCGGTTGCCCAGGCCACAGTCGCAGCACCTTCCTCCGTCGCACCGGCACCGGCCGCCGCACCAGTTCAGGCAGCCAGCACACCGGAAGACCCCGCTTCGCATCCCGGCGCGGTCACCTCTCCGATGGTGGGAACGGTCTATATGCAGGCCGAACCCGGCGCACCGGCCTTCATCACGGTCGGCCAGCAGATCAACGAAGGCGACACGCTGCTGATCGTCGAGGCGATGAAAACCATGAACCACATCCCTGCCCCGCGCAGCGGCACCGTAAAACGCATCCTGGTCGAAGACGGGGCTCCCGTCGAATACGGCGCGCCGCTCGTGATCCTCGAGTAAACGGGGCACTGGCATGTTTGACAAAATCCTGATTGCCAACCGGGGCGAGATTGCCCTTCGCGTAATCCGCGCCTGCCGTGAGATGGGTGTGGCCAGCGTGGCGGTTCACTCCACGGCGGATTCCGACGCGATGCATGTGCGCATGGCGGATGAGGCGATCTGCATCGGACCGCCCTCGTCCACGGACAGCTACCTGTCGATCCCCGCAATCATTTCGGCCTGCGAAGTCACCGGCGCGCAAGCGATCCATCCCGGCTATGGCTTCCTGTCGGAAAACGCGCGGTTCGTGCAGATCGTCGAGGATCACGGCCTTACTTTTATCGGGCCGACTGCGGAGCATATCCGCATCATGGGCGACAAGATCACCGCCAAAGACACGATCAAGGCGCTTGGCGTGCCTTGCGTTCCCGGATCGGATGGCGGTGTTTCCGATCTCGCCGAGGCGAAGAAAGTTGGCGAAGAGATTGGCTATCCGGTGATCGTCAAGGCCACAGCGGGCGGCGGCGGGCGCGGCATGAAAGTCGCACAGACGGCTGCTGAGATGGAGCGTGCGTTCCAGACCGCACGGTCCGAGGCCAAGGCCGCTTTCGGCAATGACGAAGTCTATATCGAGAAGTACCTGACCACACCCCGTCACATCGAGGTGCAGGTCTTTGGTGACGGCAAGGGCAAGGCCGTGCATCTGGGTGAACGCGATTGCTCGCTGCAACGCCGCCACCAGAAGGTGCTGGAAGAAGCCCCCGGCCCCTGCATCACCGAAGAAGAGCGGGCGCGCATCGGTAAGATCTGCTCCGACGCAGTGGCAAAGATCAACTACGCCGGCGCGGGAACCATCGAGTTTCTCTACGAGAACGGCGAGTTCTATTTCATCGAAATGAACACCCGCCTTCAGGTCGAACACCCGGTCACTGAGGCGATCTTTGGCGTCGATCTGGTGCGTGAACAGATCCGCGTGGCCTCTGGGCTGCCGCTGTCCTTTGAACAGGATGATCTGGTGATCAACGGGCACTCTATCGAAGCTCGGATCAATGCAGAGAAACTGCCGAACTTTTCACCCTCGCCCGGTCGGATCACGCAGTACCATGTGCCCGGCGGCCTTGGCGTGCGGATGGACAGTGCGCTTTACGATGGCTACAAAATCCCACCCTACTACGACAGCCTGATCGGCAAGCTGATCGTGCATGGGCGCGACCGCGATGAAGCGATTGCCCGGATGTCTCGTGCGCTTGGCGAGTTGATCGTGGATGGCGTGGACAGCACCGTACCGTTGTTCCGCGAGTTGTTGCAGGATCCGGACGTGCGCAGCGGCGATTACAACATCCACTGGCTCGAGCATTGGCTGGAGCGCACCTACGCGAAGTCTTGAGATCGGACGCGCACCTGCGTGATGCCGATGTGCGAGGCCATGTGCCATGACCGTGACGCCTGAACTGCTGCTGCAAGCCTATCGCGCGGGTGTGTTTCCCATGGCTGAGCACCGCGACGATCCGGAAGTTTTCTGGGTCGATCCGCGCAAGCGTGGGGTATTCCCGCTGGACGGGTTCCACATCTCGCGCAGCCTTGCCAAGACCCTGCGCCGCGACGCCTATCGCGTGACGCTGAACACGGCGTTCGGCGACGTGATCGACGCCTGCGCAGACCGCAGCGAGACTTGGATCAACCACAAGATCCGCGCTCTTTATGAAGCGCTGCATCACATGGGGCACGCCCATTCGCTTGAGGTCTGGAGCGGCACGCGCCTGATCGGCGGTGTCTACGGCGTGTCCGTCGGTGGCGCCTTCTGCGGGGAAAGCATGTTCTCGCGCGAAAGAGATGCGTCCAAGATCGCGCTGGCCTGGCTGGTAGATCTTCTGCGCCGAACCGGATTCGTGCTGTTCGACACGCAATTCCTGACGAACCACCTTGCGTCCTTGGGGGCCATTGAAATCACGCGGTCGGAATATCGGGCGCAGCTTGCCAAAGCGTTGCAGGTCTCAGCGGACATCACCAGCGCGTCGCTGGCGTCGTCAAGTCAGGAAATTGTGCAGCGCAACACCCAGACATCGTAGCGCGCGTGATCCATCGGGTTGAGCGCAGGTGACGACGCGATCATCCAGCCCTGATAGACCGGAGTGTCTTTCTCGACCTCTGTGATGGTGAGCGAGGCAAAGGCATCGCCTGCCGCGTCACCTTCGGGATAGCGGCATTCATTGGCCGTGACCGTGATCCGCCCAAACGTGGCGGACTGACCGTTTACGATTTGCAGATCCTCAACCTTGCCCGTGAGCTTGTCCAAAACGCGCAAAGTCACACCTGTACCATTCGCGGTCACAACCTGTGCCATGGCGGCACTGGCCAGTAGAATACAGGAGAGAAAGGCCATCACACGGGGCATCGGGATACTGCCTTTTGGGTCAGAGTGGAGCCGGATTATTCCGGGCTCCACGCCTCGTAGTCCTGACGCGGCTTGGGTTCGGGACGACGGATGGAGCCCGCAGGCGCGTAAGCCAGCGCGGTACCCGTGAGGTTTTCCTGGTGCGGCTTGACCCAAGCTTTCGTCGGAAGCGGACGCTCGGTCGGCAGTTCCTTGAAGGTGTGGTGCAGCCACCCATGCCAATCGGGGTCAACACGGCTTGCTTCGGCCTCACCGTTGTAGATGACCCAGCGCTTCTTGCCGTCGCGCGACTGGTAGAAGATGTTGCCTTGGCTGTCCTCGCCCACTTTCTCGCCTTTGCGCCAGGTATAGAACTGGGTGCCAAGCGTCTGCCCGTTCCACCAGGTGACAGCGCGAAGAAGTGTATTCAGAATGCCCATGGACGACTCCTCGGGGTTGGTTCCGCGCCGTTATAGGGCGCTTTCGTGGCGAAGGTCCAGCGCAGCTATGACGCAGTTGGTGCCAAAGCGGTGACTTCAATCTCGATCCGGTATTTCGGGTCGATCAGACCGCATTCGATCATCGTCGCCGCGGGCGGGTTTTCGCCGAAGGTGCCCGCCAGAATGTCGAAGCAGGCCTCAAATTCATGCCGGTCCGGCAGGTAGTAGGTCACACGAACCACGTCAGCCATGGACGCCCCGGCCTTATCCAGCGCACCCGCAATCACGTCCAGCGCGCTTTGGCACTGTTCTGCAACGGTGTCGCCCTGCCCGACTGTCCCGGCGACATGCACAAAGCCTCCGGCCACAACGGCACGGCAATAGCCGATCTTGGCTTCGAACGGGCTACCACTGTGAATACGTTTGATCGTCATCGTTCAATTTCCCAAAAAGAAAGGCGGGCAAACTGCCCACCTTTACACGTTGTTAAAGCATCTGGCTTCAGCCTGCCTCGACCGACTCTTTCTTCTGATCCGCGTAGATCATCAGAGGTTTCGCATCAGAGGTCACAGCCTCTTCGTTGACGACTACCTCGACCACGTCATCCATGCCCGGCAGTTCGAACATGGTGTCGAGAAGGATGTCCTCGAGAATCGACCGCAGACCGCGTGCGCCGGTCTTGCGCTGGATCGCCCGCTTGGCGATGGCGCTGAGCGCATCATCGGTGAAGGTGAGCGTCGTGTCCTCCAGCTCGAACAGGCGCTGGTACTGCTTGACCAGAGCGTTCTTCGGCTGGGTCAGGATGATGACAAGCGCTTCCTCATCGAGGTCTTCCAGCGTCGCAATAACGGGCAGACGCCCGACGAATTCGGGGATCAGACCGAATTTCAGCAGATCTTCGGGTTCGAGATCTTTGAAAATCTCGCCCACGCCGCGTTCGTCATTGTCACGCACATCGGCACCAAAGCCCATGGCCGAGCCTTTGCCACGCTGCGCGATGATCTTGTCGAGCCCGGCAAATGCGCCACCGCAGATGAAGAGGATGTTTGTCGTGTCCACTTGCAGGAATTCCTGCTGCGGATGCTTCCGACCGCCCTGCGGCGGCACAGAGGCCACGGTGCCTTCCATCAGCTTGAGCAGCGCCTGCTGCACGCCTTCGCCCGACACGTCACGAGTGATGGACGGGTTTTCCGACTTGCGGGTGATCTTGTCGACTTCGTCGATATAGACGATGCCGCGCTGCGCACGCTCTACGTTGTATTCAGACGATTGCAGCAGTTTGAGGATGATGTTCTCTACATCCTCGCCCACATAGCCCGCTTCGGTCAGTGTAGTTGCGTCTGCCATTGTGAACGGCACGTCAAGAATCCGCGCGAGGGTCTGCGCAAGCAGCGTCTTGCCGCAACCCGTCGGACCGATCAGCAGGATGTTGGATTTCGCCAGTTCGATATCCGTCGATTTCTGCGAATGGTTCAGACGCTTGTAGTGGTTATGCACCGCGACAGAGAGCACGCGCTTGGCCACGGCCTGACCGATCACGTAATCGTCCAGAACATCGCAGATTTCGCGCGGTGTCGGCACGCCATCCGTCGACTTCAGACCACCGCCCTTGGTCTCTTCGCGGATGATGTCCATGCACAGCTCAACGCATTCGTCACAGATGAAGACGGTCGGCCCGGCGATCAGTTTTCGGACTTCATGTTGGCTTTTGCCGCAGAAGCTGCAGTACAGAGTATTCTTGCTGTCGCCGCCAGAATTCGTCGCCATGTCTTTACCTTTCCAGACTCACGCAAGGGATGTGGATTGACAAATCATTCGCCTTATGCGTGCGTCACGTTTTCTTCTCAGAACCTTAGGCCAGCAAAACTTGGGCCACAACGTCAAAAACGCATTAGAGACGTCGTGACCCGATCACGACTATTCGTCGTCAGTTCCTTTGGCGCGGCTCTCCACAATCTCGTCGATCAGGCCCCATTCCTTGGCCTCTTCGGGAGACATGAAGTTGTCGCGTTCCAGAGCCGCTTCCACTTTTTTGAGCGTCTGGCCTGTGTGTTTCACATAAATTTCGTTAAGGCGCGTCTTGAGCTTCTGCGTCTCTTGCGCGTGAATCATAATATCGGTCGCCTGCCCCTGATAACCGCCGGATGGCTGGTGCACCATGACCCGGCTGTTGGGAAGCGAAAAGCGCATTCCTGCCTCACCCGCCGTCAGCAACAGCGACCCCATCGACGCCGCCTGCCCGATGACCAGAGTGCTGACCTTGGGCTTGATGTACTGCATCGTGTCGTAAATCGACAGACCGCTGGTCACCACACCGCCAGGACTGTTGATGTACATGCTGATTTCCTTGGACGGGTTCTCAGCTTCTAAATGCAAGAGCTGTGCCACAATCAGCGAAGACATGCCGTCATGGACCGGACCGCTCAGGAAAATGATCCGTTCCTTGAGCAGGCGCGAAAAGATGTCATAGGCGCGCTCACCACGGCTGGTCTGTTCGACCACCATGGGAACAAGCGTGTTCATGTACGTATCAAGAGGATCTTTCATCTGTGCCTGCCTGGATGAGAAGCCCTCCGGACGGAGAGCTTGGTTGCGAGTTGTCTAAAGACTAGTGTCGGGCTTTGGGGGCTGCAAGGGGCAGCGGTTCTTGCGGCGGGCTTGACCAGACACCGCGCAGATTTACCTCGCGCGACATGACAGAACTCTTTCCCCCTTCCCGCACCGCCGCCCTGGAAAAACTGTCGGCCTTTGTGCCGAAAGCCGCCCGCGATTACACGGCGCAGCGCAATTATGACCGCGGCCCAGGTCAACACGACAACGTGTCAACCCTGTCGCCCTATCTGCGCCACAGGCTCCTCACCGAAGCCGAAGTGCTCGATGCGGTGCTTGGCCGCTATTCCCTGAGCAGCGCCGACAAGTTCGTACAGGAGGTGTTCTGGCGCACCTATTGGAAAGGCTGGCTGGAGATGCGGCCCGCCGTCTGGGGCGGCTATCAGCAGGGCCTTCTGCGGGCATGGGATCAGGTGCAGTCCCAATCGGGGTTGCGCAGCGAATGGGAAGCGGCGTGCCGAGGCGAAACCGAGATTGACTGCTTCAACCATTGGGCGCGCGAGTTGGTGGACACCGGCTACCTGCACAACCACGCCCGAATGTGGTTTGCGTCGATCTGGATCTTCACCCTGCGGCTTCCGTGGGAACTGGGCGCAGATTTTTTTCTCCGGCATCTCTTTGATGGCGACCCGGCCTCCAACACGCTCAGCTGGCGTTGGGTTGCCGGATTGCAGACGCAGGGAAAGAACTATGTCGCCCGTGCGTCAAATATCTCGAAATACACGGAAGGGCGGTTCTCACCGCTCTATCAACTCACCTCGAACCCAGAACCTCTGGATGGTCCGCCGCATCCGCCGCGCATGGATGCACCTGTGGGCGACACTCTCGACCCGTCAAAACCTTCGGTGCTTGTGCTGCACGAAGACGATCTCAGCCCCGGATGGCTGTTCGATCTGGGCTTGAAACCGCTGGCGACCGCCACGCTGGATGCCACGGGCCAGATCAGCCCGCTGCACGTCGCACCAAAGGTCAAAGCGTTCAAATCGGCGATCATGGCCGATTGCACAACACGCTGGTCCGGGTCGCTCGGCCCGCTGACCTCGGGCCTGACCACCGCGCAGGAGATTGAAGACTGGGCTGGCGCCACCGGAGCTGTCCAGATCGTCACACCTTACGTGCCGGTCGGCCCCGCCGCCACGGTATTGAACTACATCCGCGCACTGCCGGTGATCCGCCCTCTGCGCGCCTATGATCGCCGCGCATGGCCCCGTTGCTCTGCCGGCTTTTTCAAGTTCAAAGCCAAGATCCCCGAACTCGTAGGTGCGATGAGGGGGCTGCAACCCGTCTGATCTTCGACCAGCCGGATACGCTCCCCGAGCGGCGCCCAAAAGAGAAAAGGCCGGGACATGAAGCCCGGCCTTCCCCGAAACGCGTTGACGCAAGGATCAACCAAACATGTCGGTCGTGATCCCCTCGTACCAGCCGATGCTTTCCTCGTAGGTGGCCTTGCGAAGAGCCGAATCTTCGCCCGTCTGGCTGACAAAGCTCGACACGCTGGCGATCTTTTCGTCGTTCGGCTCGTACGCCGCGCCGACCTTCACGCCATCATCGGTTGCAATGAGCGACCAGCAGGTGTTCGAGAACTTCGCCGGGAACACACGGCTGCCGGTGAGCGCACCGCGCACCGCCATGGCCGCAACCTTGGCCTGCGAATTCGCGGAATAGCCGGATTTAGGCATGTCGCCCTGATTGGTGGCGTCGCCCAGAATGTGGATGTTTTCATCCAGACGCGAAACCATGCTGTGTCCGTCAACAGGTGCCCAGTTGCCCTCAGTCAGACCGGCTGCGTCGCAGATCAGACCCGCCTTCTGCGCCGGGATCACGTTGACCACATCTGCGTTCACCACTTCGCCGTCGATGTTGACGGTCATTGCGGCAGGATCGACCGTCACGTTGCCGCCACCGAAGTCCGGGCCAATGCGCTCGACCATGCCGGTATAGTGCTTTTGCCAGCCTTCCTCGAACAGCGCTTGTTTCGAGAATTTCTCCTTCGGATCGGCAATGATGATCTTGGCCGTCGGATTGTTGGCTTTCAGGAGATGCGCCACCATCGAAATCCGTTCATACGGTCCCGGCGGGCAGCGGTACGGGTTCGGAGGTGCAACCATCACGTAGGTGCCGCCTTCGGGCATCGCCATGATCTGTGCTTTGAGCAACTCGGTCTGGCTGCCGGCCTTGTAGGCATGCGGCATCGCGTTCTGCGCCGAGATGTCCCAACCGGGCACCGAGCCTTCGATAAAGTCGATACCGGGGCTCAGGATCAGGCGGTCATAAGGCACTGAACCACCACCGGCGAGAGCCACCGTTTTGGCATCGCGGTCCACACCCGTGGCCCAATCATGCACGACGTTGATCCCGTATTCCGAGGCCAGCTTGCCGTAGGAATGCGCGATGCTGTTCAGATCACGAAACCCACCGATATAGAGGTTCGAGAAGAAGCAGGTGTAATAGGTGCGCGTCGGTTCGATCAGGGTGACGTCGATCTCGCCCGCGCTGTCCTTGGCGATGTAACGGGCGGCGGTTGCGCCCCCGGCACCACCACCGACAACCACCACCTTGGGTTTGCCGTGCGAGGCCGCATGCACCATGGGTGCGCTCAGCGTCGACGCAGCCGCCATGCCAGTGCCTACAAAAGCACGTCTGTTCAGTTTCATATTTGTCCTCCCGTTCACATTACAACCCAGTCACGGGGGGCTTCTCCATAGCCTTACTCGAGCTGGGCAAAATACGCCGCGAGTGCGGCGATCTCTTCGTCCGACAAGCGGGATGCCATCATCTGCATCACCGGATGTGGTCTGATCTGTCGTTTGTAAGCGTGCATGGCGACCACAAAATCCTCGGTCGGCCATTGAATGATTGAGGGGATCCCCTGATCCGATCCGTCCTGCTGATGGCACGTCTTACACTCGCTTGCGAGGTATTCGCCGTAATCAGTGTCGCCCACGATAGCGAGCACCTCAGGAGACAGATCAACCTCGCGCGCCTGCGCTGTGGGCGCGGCTTCGGGAATGTTCTGAGGGCTGGCCGAGAATTGGCGCAGATAGGCAAGAATGTCCGAACGATCCTGCGCGTCTTTCAGACCGGCAAAGTTCATCCGTGTGCGCGACACCAGTGCTTTGGGGTTTTCGAGATAGGCATTCAGGGTCTCGATTTCCCAGGTCAGGCCGTCAGAGCCCATCATCGCCATATCATCAGAATAGCGGAACCCATCATGCGCCCCGGCACGACGACCGAAAATCCCGTTCAGGTGCGGACCGATGCGGTCAGATGCGCCCTGTCCGATCTGATGGCAGGACCGACATTGCGCGAAAACTTCTTCGCCGCGGGACGGGTCGCCGAATTGGAAACCCGATGCGTCGGCGACAATGGTGTCCGGCTCAGGTGCAGCCGGGGCTGGCGCGGGGGCAGCGGCCGCGGACTTCGCAGCTTCGACCGCCTCAAGTGCGGCTGCGAGGGACACCTCAAGTTCGGAGATTTTTTCTTCGAGATCGGCCTTTTGCTCCACCCGTTCGGCCAGGTCCGTATTGCTGGCCTCAAGCTGCGACAGACGATCCGTCAGCGCGACAAGTTCCTGTGACCGGAAGTCCCGTGCGGTCCAGCCATAGGCGGCACCAAGTACAAGCGCCGCGCCCCCGAGAACCGAAACAAAAAGACCCGAATTGTTGGCCATGAACCGATTCTCCGTAATGTTGAAGGAGCAACAGGATACTCATGATACTAGCACTAGCAGCGCGGCGGGGAATTCCCCGCCGCGCTTAGTTTGTTATTTGAAGGTCGAAAGGTACGCGGTCACTGCCGCGATATCGTCGTCTTTCTTCAGGCCAGCAAAGCTCATCTTCGTGCCCTTCGCATACCCGCGCGGATCAGCAAGGAACGCCGCGAGCGCTTCTGGTGTCCATGCACCCTCCATTTCTCCGAGGGTCTTGGAGTACTTGAACCCGTCTACAGACGCGATGTCTGCACCGACCACGCCGTTCAGGACAGGACCGGACCGGTTCTTGGCACCGTCGCCAACCTGGTGGCAGGCCTTGCACTTGCCAAAGACTTTCTCACCAGCAGCAACCAGTGCGGGGTCCGCGCCAGCGTCAGCTTCTGCGGCAACTTCGACCGGTGCCTCTTCGGCTTCTTCTGCGACAGGCTCCGCAGCCGCTTCCTGCACGACAGGTGTCGCTTCGGTTGCTGCCGCTGCACCTTCTTCCTCGGGCGTCACATCAAGCACGGTCGCGCGCATGGTGATTTCCACGGCATCCTTGCAGTTTTCCATGCAAGGTTCGGTCCGCCAGATCGTGTATTCGGTCTCAGCCCGGTCATCGATAATGAAACCGTCTGCGTTGGGCATTTCGACTTCGAGGAAGTTTTCGTTGCTCAGAACGAAATCGTCGTCCACGAGGAAGTTCGAGAAGAGGATGTAGGCCACGATGGCATATACATCATCATTGCTAAGCGTCTGGGCGCTGCCATAGGGCATGGAGCGGTGTACGTAGTCCCACGCGGTCGACAGATAGGGCCAGTAGCTGCCCACCGTCTTGACCGGGTCGTCATCGGCAAGCGTGCCTTCGCCGCCAGCAAGCTCCGGCCAGTTGTCCACGCCTTCGGCAAATTCACCGTGACAGACAGCGCAGTTCTCGGAGAAGATCATTTCGCCATCTTCGACCGAGCCAGAGCCGACCGGAAGGCCAGTGCCGTCCGGGCTGACATCGACATTCCATGCCGCGATTTCTTCTTCCAAAGCCTGACGGCCAAGGCCGTACTTGCCTTCACCTGCGCCGGTCGACGCGTTGGCCGCACCGACCAGACCGGTCGACACGACGGGAGGTGCAATCGCGGTCATCACCGGCGGGTTCTTCGGGAAGTCCGCAATGTTCCGATCGGCGAAATTCACCGACATTGTCAGGACAGCCAAAGTGCCGATTGCAGTTCCGCCGAAAAGTTTAAGAGACTTCGACATTTTCGGCCTCCCCGTTGGGTTTGACGTGCCAGGTCTGGATACAGTTGTTGTGGTAGATGGAATTCTCGCCGCGCACCTCGCGCAGCTGCGCCTTGGTGGGCTGAACGTACCCGGTTTCATCCATTGCGCGGGACTGAAGAAGCAGGTCTTCGCCGTTCCACTCTGTGTCGAGATAGAAGCGGGTCAATGCCATCTTCTCGCCCGGCTTGGCCAAGCGCGCGGTTTCCCACGTCTTGCCGCCATCCTTGGATATATCCACGCGGGTGATCGCGCCGTGTCCGGACCATGCAAGGCCGGTGATGACCAGCGGACCAGCGCCGTGTGTGATCGGAGCTTGCGGGCTGGGCGACGTGATGACGGATTTCGCGTCCATCACCCATGTCCACTTGCGGCTGGTGCCATCGGCCAGTGTGTCGGTGTATTTCGAGGTTTCCTCGCGGCTTTCGACCGCGTTCGCAGTAACTTCGATCCGGCGGAGCCACTTGACCCACATGTTGCCTTCCCAACCGGGAACAACAAGGCGCACCGGGTAGCCATGCTCTTTGCGCAGCGCTTCGCCGTTGGCCTTGAACGCGACCAGAACATCGTCCAGTGCTTTGTCCATCGGGATCGAACGGCCGTTCGAGGACGCATCCGCGCCTTCGACATAGACCCACTTGTCCGACAGATCGCCCGCAGCTTCGAGACCCGCTTCGTTCAGAAGGGTACGCAGAGAAACCCCGGTGTATTCCATGTTGTGGATCATACCGTGAGTGAACTGCGCGCCGTTCAACTGAGCGCCCGCCCATTCCATGCCGGTGTTCGCGGCACATTCACAGAAATAGACGTGGTTTTCGCGCGGGAAGCGTTCCAGATCGGCATAGGTGAACACCAGTGGTGTATCGACCAGACCGTTAATCATCAGACGGTAATCTTCCTTGCGCAGTTCAATCGCACCCGAGTGGTGGCGTTCGAACGCACAGCCCTGCGGCGTGATCGTGCCGTCCAACGCATGGATCGGGGTAAAGTTGATCGAGCTTGTGGTGTCGGCGGTCAGCCATTCCACGTTGCGGCGAACCACATCGCTTTCATACTGGATTGGCAGGCCGTACGGTGTGGCATCCACGCCGTCGCCAAAGACGGTGGCCCATTCCTGCACTTCTGTGATCAGCGGATCGGGACCATTTGCCCGCGCAGCGCCCGCAGCGGTCAGCCCCGCCGCAGCTGCGGCAGAGCCCCGCAGGAACGCGCGGCGGGAGGGTTTGAGCATATCAGACATATCTCACACTCCGGTTGAAATTATGCGCCAACAACTGTGACGCTGTCATTGGGTTGAACGGTAACGGTGCCAAGCTTTTTGATATGTGCTTCGACCACGTCCCAAATTTGCGGACCTTCGGTGCCTTCGTTGACCGACGCCCAGCCCGCGACGACATAATTTTTCGCGGGATCAATGGCTTCGCCCGTCTTGAGCAGCACCATATCGGTGATGCGCTCGCCCTGCGGCTTCTGCACGTCGATCCGATAGCCCATGCCCCCGATGCGCACCATGTCGCCGCCCTGCTGGTAGTAGGGGTCGGGGTTGAAGATGTTGTCGGCTACGTCTTCGAGGATGATCTTGATAAATTCGCCCGTCATCTCCGACCGGTAGGCCTTGCCATAGGTCATGGAGGTGACATTCCAGATGTCCTCGCGGGTGATGTTGTCGCCGGGGATCAGGCTTGGCCCCCAACGCACACCCGGCGACATGGCGATGTCGGCCTCGCGCTCGCTCATGAGGGCGTCGCAGATCAAGTCGTCCCATGTGCCGTTGAAGTTGCCCCTGCGGTACAGAAGGCTGTCGGACTGGCCGATCACCTCTTCCAGCTGGTCCTTATAGGGCGCGCGTTGTTCGTCGATCAGAGCGGCCATTTCCTGGTCCGGCTCGATCACGTCTGCGAAAATCGGGATCAGTTTGTGACGGAAGCCCATCATGCGACCGTTCTGGATATCCAGATCGACGCGGCTGACGAATTTGCCGTTGGAACCGGACGCCACGATGATCGTCTCACCCACCAGAACGGGTTCAGGCAGCGCGTCATGAGTATGGCCCGACAGGATCACGTCGATGCCAGTGACCTTGCTCGCCATGCTTTTGTCCACGTCGAAACCGTTGTGGCTGAGGCAGACGACGCATTCAGCGCCCTGCGCGCGTACTTCGTCGACCATGGCTTGCATGTTCTCGTCGCGGATGCCGAACGAGTACTCGGGGAACATCCAGCCGGGGTTCGCGATCGGCATGTATGGGAAAGCCTGACCGATAACCGCGATCTTGACGCCACCGCGTTCGAAGAATTTGTAGGGCGGGAACAGTTCGGCCGGTTCGTCCCATTCTGCGTCAAAGATATTCTGGCCCAATGCGGCGAAGGGAAGACCTTCGACGATCTCTGCCACACGATCCGATCCAAGGGTGAATTCCCAGTGGAAGGTCATCGCGTCAGGGCGCAGTTGGTTCATCACGTTGACCATGTCCTGCCCCTCGGTGTGGTAGCAGGTGTAGGACCCGTGCCATGTATCACCGCCGTCGAGCAGCAGCGCGTCGGGACGGTCGGCCCGGATCGCGTTGACCACCGTGGCCACGCGATCCAGTCCCCCTACGCGCCCGTAAGCCTTGGCCAGGGAGGAGAAATCGCCAGAGCTGAGCGCGTAATGCGATGGGCTGCCGTCATCGATGCCGTAGAGTTTGCGGAAATCGGCCCCGGTCACGTGCGGGACCGCACCCCGGTTGTCGCCTACCCCGATATTCACCGACGGTTCGCGGAAATAGATCGGCTTGAGCTGAGCGTGGATGTCCGTGACGTGGATCAGCGAGACATTGCCAAAGGTGTCGAACTGCAAGAGCTGATCTTGCGTCAGTGCCTGCTGTGCCGCCAGCCGGGACCAGTTGCCAAAGCCGGACGCGCCCACCAAAGCGGACGCGGCCATCGACATCTGAAGGAAATCGCGACGTGATATCATGGGAGGGCCTTCTTGGATTTCCGAACACACATTCGCATGTGTGAATGAGTTAAAAGTCAATAACCCCGCGCCTGCGATAGCGCGGGGTCAAATTGATTAGTTACGGACGGACGGACCTTCGACGGAAAGACCGTTGCCGCGAGATGCAACATAAAGCTCAAGCGCAACGAACTCGGGCGAACCCGGGCTGTAGGTTTCGGCACGCGTGTCGCGGACACAGCCCTTGAAGCGGCCATGCACCGTGTTCAGCTTTGCGTTTTTCAGACGGTATGTCGGGAACCCGTTGATCTGGCCTTGCGACAGGTGGTCTGCGCGGATGTAGTTGCCATAGTTGTCTTCGTGACAATTCGCGCAGGACAGCTCAAGCTGGCCGGTCCGTGTGTAGTAGAGCTCTTTGCCCTGCTCCCACGTTTCGGCAACCGGGCCGTCGATCGCGACGTTGACCGGCATGCCACGCGATTGCACCGAGATGAGTGCTTCCATGGCCGCCATCGGGCTGCTGTCATATTTGTAGGCTTCTGCACCCATCTGGTTGGTCCGGCAGTCATTGATCTGCATGGCCAGAGTACGGACTTCGCCAGCGCCTTCGTTCCACTTCGGATAGACCGCGCGAACGCCCTTCATGGATTCAGGACCTTCATGGCAGGATGCGCAGGATTTCTCGGCGCTGCCTTCCACGGTGTTCCAGGCGTCCAACGCCTGATCCACGGCGATCATGCCGGGGTTGTCGAAGTCGTCAAGCTGCAGGGCCTGTGTTTCATCCGAACGGAAATGCCAGCCCGAAATGACTTCGGAGACATTTTCCATATGTGCGGGTGCGGTTGCCTTGGTAACCATCTCGGTATCACCGTTGATGACCATCGTGTCGTCATCTGCGCCACCGGCGAAAACCATCGGAGCCGAAATCGCCAGCGCGGCCAACGCTGTCAGTGATTTATATTTCATTCTGTTCCCTCCCAAATTTACCCCTGCCCCGTGATATCGGGACAGGGAGGAGCTTCTGCTCAGACCGTGATGGCTTTGTTGTCGTTGTAGACAGACCCGTCATCGTCATACCAGGTGAAGACGAACTCACCGGCTTCGGGCACTGTGGCCTCGAATTCGAAATACGGGTTTGTCGAAATCGCCGGTTCCATTGTCACGTCGATGACGCTCTGGCCGTTGAATTCGCAAGTAAAGCGATTGATGATAGAGCGCGGGATCGGGTTGCCGCTGCTATCTTTACGCTGACCGGATTCCATCGGGTGGCTGATCAGTGTCTTGATGACGATCGCTTCGCCAGCAGAGGCGGACTTGGGAACCTTGACGCGGGGTTTTACACCGGATGCCATGTTTTCTCTCCTGAAAATCTGAGTGTTGACCGTCAGCCGCCGCAGCCGCCGATGGTGACCTTCACGGTCTTGGAGCTGCGGGCAAAACTGCCATCGGCCAGCTTGGCGATCGCGATCACGTCCTGAGTACCGGCAAGACGCATACGCGTGCTTGCAGACTGGGACGCGGCCAGCGGGCCAAAGTTGAACGTCGCAACACCGGGTGTCGGGTTGCCGGCCGCGAGGACCATGATCGCCGATGCGCCGGGAGCCGAAACCGAAATCGGAACCGTGTTGCCGTTTTCGGCAATCTCGGGTGCGGTCAGTTCAACACCTGCATCGCCAACTGCGGCACCGCCGGTGAATTCTGCGATCACGTCGTCAACCGCAGCATTGGCGCGGAACGGCAGAACGAAGGTCAGCGCCGCTGCCCCGCCCAGAGCCAAGGTTTCGCGTCTCGTGAAATCCATGTCTTCTCTCCTAATTCTGTGACGGCAGATCAGCTGCCTTTGAGCGTCATGAGGAACGCCACCACATCTTCGATCTCCTGTGCCGTGAGGATCGGCGTCAGGTCTTCTTCTTTTGCGGCCTTGCCAGTGTAACCGTCGCCGGGACGGATAAACCCGCTGGTCTTGTAAAAGGCGGGCATAACGCTGCCTTCAAACGTCTTTTTTGCGTTGGCAACGATGCCGCGCAGTTCTTCCGGCGTGCGGTAGTCAGCGATTCCGTCAAGCGTCGGACCAACTTCGCCATGGAAGGGCGCATCGCTGAGCGCGGTAACCGCGTGGCACGCGACGCAATTGCCTTTGCCACGGTTTGTCATGATCTTCGCGCCATTCGCGGCGTCGCCTTCGGCACCGGACAGCGATGCCTGAACGGCACCATATTCGTCGAACTGCACCTCACCCGGAGTGATCGGGTTAGCGATGGCTGCCGTCGCAAAGATTACGACAGCTGCGGAAATACCTGTTAGCTTCATTGTCCCTCCCTTACCGCCCGATACGTTGACCGAGCTGACATATGGCTCTGTATACAGTAGGCTACAGACCTTGATTCACGCAACAACAAATTCACAGAAGTGAATAATTGAGTATGAGTGCCGCAACGTCAGTCTGTGCTCCCATTGTTTCTTTCTTGGATCATCCGCGCGTGGTAACGCTGAAAATCCTCTTCACCTTCAAGTAGATACCGTTTCTCAGCGACCCATGTAAACATATCCAAAGTGGTTCCCTTGCCGAACGCGCCGGGCATGACTGCGACCGATGCTTCGAGCGCATTTTTGCCTTCTGGCACCTCTTCCGGCATGAAAACGATGTTCGGAGTGAACAGCACACGCCACTTCCGCGCCATGTCTTTCTCCGACAGAATCTCTCCGTCGAAATCGGTCACTTCAATGTCGCCATGCAGGTTCAACTGCACCACGAAATAGTTTTCGTCGATGAAGTCGCTCACCTTCTGATCCGAGAAAACCTCCTCGTGCATTTTGCTGCAGTAGATACAGCCGCGCTGTTCGAAGAAGAGAACCAATCTCTTTCCTTCGCCGTTGGCCTCTTCAAGATCTTCGCGCAAATCCTTGAAGGTGTCGCGCATCCACGGCTGCTTGTGCAGGCCATCATCGCCCAGCTCTGCCGCCGCCACCGGAAGCGCCATTACCAGCGCCAGTGCGCCTGCCAGAAAATGTTTCATCTTCCTTCCTCCCCCTTCGTGATTGGCGGTCATCCTAGCGATGACCAATTCGGAAACCAGCGTAGCATGGCATCTGCGATTAGGTTCACGGTATCAGTTGCGATCAGCAGTGCGAACAGAATCAGCATGCCGCCCATGACCTTTTCTGCGTAACCCAGAAAGCGGCGGTTGCGCGCCGTCCAGCGGAGGAACGGGCCGGAAAACAGCGCCGCGATCACAAAAGGCGCGGTCATCCCGATTCCATATACGAAGAGTAGCATACCACCCTGTACGATGTCGCCCATGCCACCAGCGATCATCAGGATAGACGCGAGCGCGGGACCGACGCAGGGTGTCCAGCCAAAGCCAAAGGCCAGGCCCATGACATAGGCGCCGACCAGCGTCGTGGGTTCGGTTTTCGCCTCAACCCGTGCCTCGCGATAGAGGATAGGGATGCGAACAATACCGAGAAAATGCAGACCAAACGCGGCAAGAACGGCTGCCGCAACATAGCGAAGGGGCTCTCGATAATCGGCAAAAGCCTGCCCTACGGCAGTGGCCCCCATGCCGAGCAACACAAAGATAGTGGTCACGCCAAGTGCAAACAGGCAGGCCGAGAGTACAAGGCTCCACGCGATTCCGCGCGGCACATCCTCTTCGCCTTTCAATTCATTCATTGAGATGCCGGCCATATAGCACAGGTAGAACGGCACCATCGGCAAAATGCACGGAGTGAAGAAGCTCAAAATCCCCGCAAGAGCTGCACCCGCGAACGAAATGTCGAACATGGACGGAGATTCCTTGAGTTATTCACATATTCAGATTATGTATTTTGTTGAGTTGCCGTCAATTGGTGAATGATGACTATTCTGCACGCCTTCGCGCTAGCTGCTACTTTCTTGGTGTCTCCGGCTTGGATCGCGAAGGCATCAGCTGACCCGTATCTGGTGATGGTCGAACAGCCCGGGTGCGTCTATTGTGAACGATGGGACGCTGAAATCGGCCCCGCCTACCCCAAGACAACCGAAGGCAAATTCGCACCCCTCGTTAGGGCAAATTTGCGACAGGGTCCCCCTGAAGGCATGAACTATGCCCGTCGCGTTCTTTTCACGCCTACATTTGTTCTGATAGAGGACGGACAGGAACAGGCGCGTATCGAAGGATATCCCGGCGAAGACTTTTTCTGGCCGCTGCTAACCAAGCTGCTGGAAGACAATACCAGTTTTTCTGCTTCAGCGGAAACAGAGCTGGTCGGAAACTAGAGGCACCGCATGGCACTTCCCCAGCTCAGTCCGGATTTGAATGAGGACGAACTCGACCGTATCGTCGACAAGGCGACCACGGCCTCCAACTTCCTCAAAGCAATCAGTCACGAAGGCCGACTGATGATTCTGTGCCACCTCGTGACGGGTGAGAAGTCGGTTACTGAACTCGAAGAACTGCTTGCTGCCCGTCAAGCGGCCGTGTCGCAGCAACTCTCGCGGTTGCGGCTGGAAGGTTTGGTCATTCCCCGGCGCGATGGCAAAACCATCTACTACCGTCTTGCCGATGAACGCCCACGCAAGATGCTTGAATGCGTCTACGATCTCTTCTGCAAAGACGACTGATCAATCACCTGACTCTTTATCTTGCTCTCACGTAGCACTACCCGCATAATTATTTCGCGGGCCTGTCATGGGAGGACAGCGCAATGCTGGAGACTGTTCCGGAACACATTCTTGTGGCCGTTGTCGGGTTGTTTGGCGGTGTTCTGTTAGGCCTCGCTGCGCGACTGGGACGCTTTTGCACACTCGGCGCAATCGAAGACTTCCTATATGGTGGTTCCGACACCCGTATGCGCATGTGGGTAATCGCCATCGGCACCGCGATCATCGGCAGTTTTGGCCTGATCGGCGCTGGCATCATTGATCCGGGCGCAACCTATTACCTGTCGATCAAATGGCTGCCTTGGGCATCCGTTATAGGTGGGCTGGTTTTCGGCTACGGGATGGCATTGGCCGGCAATTGTGGCTTCGGTGCCGTCGCGCGCTTGGGTGGCGGCGATTTGCGCAGCTTTGTCATCGTGTTGGTCATGGGTGTTTCAACCTATGTGGTCCTGAGTGGGCCTCTAGCTCCCATTCGTGACATGCTGTTTCCACAGACACCTGTCCTGCCGGGCGAAAAACCTCCGGGGATCGCCCACGCCACAGCGCGTTGGACGGGAATGTCGCCGACTGCAATCGGAATTGTTATAGGTTTTGTCCTGCTGGCGGCCTCGGTTGCATCACGCAGCGTTCTCGAAAACCCCAAAGCAATCTTCTGGTCTGTCGTTGTCGGCATTGCCGTCATCTCTGGCTGGGCCGGCACTTCGTGGGTGGCAAACACAGGCTTTGAAGCGCTGCCGGTCGTGTCTCACAGCTTCGCAGCCCCCCTTGGTGAAAGCATCTTGTGGTGGATGATTGGCTCTGCCCAGCCTTTAAGCTTTGCCGTCGGTTCGGTGGCAGGTGTCTGGCTCGGCGCGTTTATCGGGTCATTGATCAAGGGCCACTTCCGCTGGGAAGCCTGCGAGGACCCGCGCGAGTTGCGTCGGCAGATCGTCGGAGCGGCACTGATGGGCGCAGGCGCAGTAATTGCCTTGGGCTGCACGGTCGGTCAGGGCATCAGCGCGTTTTCGATGCTGGCCTTCAGCGCACCGGTCACATTCTTCGCAATCTTTGCGGGCGCGTCTTTTGGGTTGAGACAACTGATCGTCGGATTTTCGCCGGCTGAGTGACCTTTACTCTACGGCACCGTTGCTGAAGAATCACGCTAAGCAACTAATTCCCAGTGACTTTTGCGGTCGGCGCATTTTTGCCTGTAATCAAATTCGCCGCCGGATACTCTAAAGATAAAAATACAACAAAAGAGCAGGCATGCAGGACTATGGGAACGGCTCATAACGGCACGTTCGTCATCTCCTGGTCGCAGACAACGATAGACACGCTTCAATCGGCTCCGGTCGATTTTTTGAGGGTCGGTGCGACATGGGGTTGGGAAGGTGAGGCGGTCCGCGTTGACGGCCCGAACGATCTGTTGCGACTAGACGATGCAGAGGGCGAAGCGGATCGCCGGAAACGTGCAGCACGAATGGTGCGGCGGCTCGTTGGCGCAGCGATCGAAGAAACAACGGATCTTGATGGGATTGACGTCGATCATCCGATCGCTGATCGCTGTTTCGTCCTCACGGACGGAAACAGCACCTACACCGTCACACTGATTGAGTCAGGCACGCGAAAGCCCCCGCTCTTGATGTTCTTGAACGCCCTCCCTCCGCGCAACCGCGATCTCTGGGTGGTTCACGCGTCGCTGACGAACGCCGTCACGCAAAGCGATGCCGAACATCAGGGCGCGGTGATTTGCTTTACGCCCGGAACGCGCATCCTGACACCTGACGGCATCAAGCTGATCGAAGACCTGCGCGAAGGCGATTACGTGCAGACCAAAGACAATGGCAGCCAACCGATCCAATGGATGGGCAAGCGCCGGATGACAGGCGCACGGCTTTTCGCCATGCCCAAGCTGCGGCCGATCCGTATCCGTGCCGGGCTCTTCGGGCTGGATGAGCCAGATGAGGATCTTCTGGTCTCACCCGAGCACCGCATGTTGGTGAAAGGCGCTGTCGCGATGGACCTGTTCAATACGCCAGAGGTGCTGGTCGCCGCGCGAGATCTCGTGGACCACGACCGCGTTTCGGTCGACCTCACTGTGCGTGAAATCACCTACGTACACATGATGTTGCCTCAGCACGAAATCCTGTTCGCGAACGGCGTGGAATCGGAAAGCTTCCATCCCGCAAATGCCGCTCTGTCGACCCTCGATCCGGCCGATCGGGCGCGCCTGAGCGAACTGTTGCCCAATGTCGATTTCAACCCGCAGGAATATGGCAACCACGCGCGGCGTAATCTGACCGCGTCCGAGGCCGCGATTCTCGTGCATCGGGCAGCTTGACGCCTCATGGCTGCGTGTCGCCCAAGGCGGCACCGCCTATTCGAAGACTTCGTTAGGTTGCACGCCCCAATACGCGCCCTTGCGGGCCCATCCGCGATAGCCACCTGCAGAAAGTTCGCACCATTCCGCTTGGCATTGCCGCAGTTCAGCCACCACCCCAAGCGTCAGTTGCGCATTTACCGGCGCCGACGGATCGGGCCGCGCGTACAGGTTGAGAAGCTCCACCTCAACAATGGCCGTGCGGACACCTGACAGCAGAGAATAATGCACCCAACCGCCTGCCCCGTCGCGATCCTGAACACGCCGCCAATGGCCGTGCTCGGCGGTGATTTGCAACGGCATGTTGCGCCTTTTGTAAATCCAATCGATTCGATGCGACAGCGACGGTCCTCGGCGCACATTTCCTTCGCTGGCCTTCATTGAGACAAAGCGGGGCAAGGGAAGATTGGTGACGGATCCGCGCTCTGCCGCGGCAATAGGGTGCGAACTCAGAATCCCCACGGCCAATGCCACGGACAGCGCTTTGCCCGCCAACGTCCGGAACGAAATCCAGCTCATGTGATGCGCCTCAATTTGCTTGGTTTTTTTGTTTTTGACAGCAGGTTCTTGTACCCGCCGCGCCTTTGCGACACTGTGCCAAAACCTGACACGCCGGGAAAGTAGTAGGAGCGAAAGCATGTCATCAAAACGTCTGAGTGTTGTCGTCACGCGACGTTTGCCAGACGCCGTCGAGACCAGACTGAAAGAGCTGTTCGATGTGCGTCTCCGTGACAGCGACGAGCCGATGACCCAGGCCGAATTGATCGACGCAGTCAAAGAGGCGGACGTGCTCGTCCCGACGTTGACCGACAAGATCGACGCCGGGCTGATCGGCCAGGCCGGAGACCGCTTGCGCCTCATCGCCAATTTCGGCGCGGGTGTGGACCATATCGACGTAGACACCGCGCGCAGCCGCGGCATCCTCGTGTCGAACACTCCTGGTGTCGTGACCGAAGACACTGCCGACATGGTGATGGCGCTGATGCTCAGCGTCACCCGCCGCATTCCAGAAGGTCTCGGCGTGATGCAGACCGGCGATTGGGATGGCTGGGCGCCGACCGCGTTCCTGGGTGGCCGTCTGGGCGGTCGCCGTCTTGGCATCCTCGGCATGGGCCGGATCGGTCAAGCTGTGGCACGCCGCGCCAAGGCGTTCGGCATGCAAATCCACTACCACAACCGCCGCCGCCTGCGTTCCGAAATCGAGGATGCGCTTGAGGCAACCTATTGGGAAAGCCTAGACCAGATGGTCGCGCGCATGGACATCCTGTCCGTCAACTGCCCGCACACGCCGTCGACCTTTCACCTGCTCAACGCCCGGCGGCTGAAGCTGCTCAAACCCAGCGCTGTGATCGTGAACACCTCCCGCGGTGAGGTGATCGACGAAAACGCGCTGACCCGTATGCTCAAGGCAGGCGAGTTGGCCGGTGCTGGCCTCGACGTTTACGAACACGGCCATCGCGGCAATCCCGAACTGCGCAACATGCCGAATGTTGTCATGCTCCCCCATATGGGGTCGGCCACCCGCGAAGGCCGACTTGAGATGGGCGAGAAAGTCATCATCAACGTCAAGACATTCGCCGACGGCCACCGCCCGCCCGATCAGGTCGTGCCCGCCATGCTGTGACAGGGGCCCTAGGCCCTTGCCATGATATTAAAGTCAGGCGATGAACAAATCATGAACGCGCTTGAGTTTTCCTTTCGCACCGAAACCCTGCACGCCCTGCCCACCGGCGGGCTGTATTGGCCTGCGCAAGACCTTCTTGTCGTGTCCGATCTGCATCTGGGAAAATCCGCCCGCGCCGCGCGGTTCGGCGGCGCCCAACTGCCGCCCTATGAGACCACCGAAACCCTGACGCGCCTCGCCTCCGATCTCGACGCAACCAAGGCACGCCGCGTGATCTGCCTTGGGGACAGCTTCGATGCCCCTGTGCTCCAAAGCACCCTGCCCGAAGCCGATCTGCGCACGCTGACCACCCTTCAAGCCGGACTCGACTGGACCTGGATTGAAGGCAATCACGATCCCGGCCCCGTGCAACTCGGCGGCACACATCGGCACAGCCTGTCCATCGGCGCATTGCATTTCCGCCATATCGCGGAGCCGACAGCAACGCCCGGCGAGGTCACCGGCCATTATCACCCCAAGGCAACGCTGTCCCTGCGCGGTCGCGCGCTGACACGTCCCTGTTTCCTGTTCGACGATGCCCGTCTGATCCTACCCGCTTACGGAGCATTCACCGGCGGGTTGTACTGCCATGATCCCGCTCTGACCCGCCTGATGGCCCCCGGCGCACAGGCCATTCTGACCGGACCAAAGCCGTGCAAAATCCCGATGCCGCGCCTCGCCCCCTTGTCTTGACCCGCGCGGCATGCTCACTGTTTGGCATGACCACAAAGCCCCGCATTCAAGCCAGCTTCGACAGTCAGTCCATGATGGCCACATTCGGTGCCGAGCTTGTCGAAACCGGCGAAGGCACCGCAACAATCACCGCGCCGATCCTGCCCGGATCGCGCCAGCAGCAGGGCTTCGGCCATGCCGGTCTGACCTTCTCAATCGGTGACAGCGCAGCAGGCTATGCCGCCCTGACCCTGATCCCCGACGACCAGGAAGTCGTGACCGCCGAGATCAAGATCAACCTTCTGGCCCCGGCCATCGGCGACCGTCTGATCGCCCGCGGCCGCGTCATCAAACCAGGTCGTCGCCTGATCGTCGTCGCCTCTGACGTCTATGCTGAAACCAATGGCAAAGAACGCCATATCGCCAGCCTGATGGGCACCATGATGCCTGTCGATCTCTGAAGGAACCGCACATGCCGACATTCAATCAGCCTTTGGGCGGCAACGACTCGCCCCGGTTTTCCGGCCCCAACACGATGATGCGCCTGCCCGCGCAACCCACCGCCGAAGGGCTCGACGCCTGTTTCGTCGGCATCCCGATGGATCACGGCGCATCAAACCGCCCTGGCACCCGGCTTGGCCCACGCCAGATTCGGGAGGAAAGCCGCATGATGCGTCCCTACAACATGGCAACCGGCGCGGCTCCGTTCGAATCTATGCAGGTCGCCGATATTGGCGATGTGCCGATCAACACCTTCGATCTGAAGAAAACCATCGGCATCATCACCGACCATTACCGTGAGATCCTGAAACACGGCACCATCCCCCTCACCCTTGGCGGCGACCATACGCTGACATGGCCGATCCTGCGCGCGATCAAGGAAAAGCACGGGCCTGTCGCGCTGATCCATGTGGACGCCCATGCTGACACCAGTGACGAAATGTTCGGCGAGAAAGAAGCCCACGGCACCCCGTTCCGCCGCGCGTGGGAGGAAGGTTGCCTGCAAAACGACAAGGTCTGGCAGATCGGCCTGCGCGGATCGGGCTACTCCCCCGAAGATTGGGACTGGGCGCGCGACAAAGGCTGGAACGTGATCCCGGCGGAACAATGCTGGTACAAGTCACTCGCGCCGCTGATGACCGAGATCCGCGCCAAGATCGGAGATGCGCCGGTCTATCTCAGCTATGACATCGACAGCCTCGACCCAGCCTTCGCCCCCGGCACCGGCACGGTCGAAATGGGTGGCCTCAGTACTTGGCAGGCGCTGGAAATCGTGCGGGGCTGCGCGGGGCTGAACCTTGTGGGCGCCGACCTCGTCGAAGTCTCCCCACCGTTCGACACATCCGGAACCACCGCGCTCATCGCTTCGAACCTACTGTTCGAAATGCTCTGCGCCCTGCCCAAAGCACAGAAATAAGATAGGCCGGGCAATTGCCCGGCCTATCTTTAAGCGGTCAAACCTTCCGGCTCGGCCAATCCATGTGCCCGGCAACAGGCGGTCAGGGTATTGGCCAGCAGGCAGGCAATGGTCATCGGCCCCACACCGCCCGGCACGGGCGTGATTGCCCCTGCCACTTCGGACACCTCTGCAAAGTCCACATCGCCCAAAAGCTTGGTCTTCCCCGGTTTCTCGGGATGCGGGATGCGGGTGATGCCCACATCGATCACGGTTGCGCCCGGCTTGACCCAGTCTGCCTTGACCATCTCGGCCCGGCCCACAGCTGCCACAAGAATATCCGCACGTTTGCAGACGTCCGCCAAATTTTTGGTTCGCGAATGCGCAATCGTCACGGTGCAGTTCTCCTGCACCAATAACTGCGCCATTGGCTTGCCGAACAGGTTCGACCGTCCGATCACCACGGCCTCCATGCCAGACATCGTGCCGATCTGATCGCGCAGCAGCATCAGGCAACCCAACGGCGTACAGGAGACCAATCCCTTCTCCCCACTCGCCAACAGCCCCGCATTGACGACGCTCAACCCATCCACATCCTTGGCCGGATCAATCCGCGCCACAACAGAACGTTCGTTCAGATGGTCGGGAACCGGGAACTGGCACAGAATGCCATGCACATTCGGATCGGCGTTCAACTGGTCGATCAGCGCAAAGAGATCCGCCTCGGACACGTCCGCAGGCAGTTTGTGCTCAAACGACGCCATGCCGACCTCAACCGTCTGCTTGTGCTTGGCGGCAACATAGACCTCGCTCGCCGGGTCTTCGCCCACCAGCACCACTGCAAGCCCGGGCGTGATGCCGTGATCGGCCTTGAGCCGTGCAACGTGGTCTGCGATCTGCCCGCGCACATTTGCGGCAAAGGCTTTTCCGTCGATGATCTGAGCGGTCATGGTCCGTCCTTCTTCTTTTCTCAAATATGCAAATGCACCCGATCACATCCCCGAGCAAGGCTTGGTCCAAGGCACATTGCGGGATGGCGGGTGGGGCGATGGGCGAAAGCCCGAGCGCCCACCCGCCATCAGTTTAAAACAGCCCTTCGATCTGGCCCGCGTCGTTCAGGCGGATGTTTTCCGCTGAAGGTACACGCGGCAGGCCCGGCATGGTCATGATTTCACCGCAAACCACCACGATGAACCCCGCCCCAGCCGACAAGCGCACTTCGCGCACTGGCACCGAATGCCCGGTCGGCGCACCGCGGCGGTTCGGATCGGTTGTAAAGGAGTACTGCGTCTTCGCCATACAGACTGGCAGATGACCATAGCCCTGCTCTTCCCAGAGCTTGAGCTGATCGCGAATCTTCTGATCCATCAGCGCCTCGTCCGCACGGTAAATGCGCTTGGCGATGGTCTGGATCTTATCGGCCAACGACATCTCGTCCGGATAGATCGGTGCGAAATTCGCCTGACCTGCATCCGCCACCTCGGCCACCTTGCGCGCCAGATCGGCCGAGCCTTTCGACCCCAGTTCCCAGTGACGCGACAGCACCGCTTCCGCGCCGTGCTCTTTCACAAAGGTCTTGATCGCCTCGATCTCGGCATCCGTGTCGGTGACAAAGTGGTTGATCGCCACGACAACCGGCACGCCGAAAGACTTGAGGTTCTCGATGTGACGGCCAAGGTTCGGGCAACCTTTCTTGACCGCATCGACATTCTCTGCACCCAGATCGGCTTTTGCCACGCCACCATTCATCTTCATCGCACGCACGGTGGCCACGCAGACCACAACGGACGGCGCAATACCCGCCTTGCGGCACTTGATGTTCATGAACTTCTCAGCACCAAGGTCGGCCCCGAAACCAGCTTCGGTCACAACGTAATCTGCCAGCTTGAGCGCCGTGGTCGTCGCGATCACCGAGTTACAGCCATGCGCGATATTGGCGAACGGGCCGCCATGCACAAAGGCCGGGTTGTTCTCGAGCGTCTGCACGAGGTTCGGCTGCATCGCATCCTTGAGCAGCACGGTCATTGCGCCTTCGGCCTTGATATCGCGGCAGTAGACCGGGCTCCGGTCACGGCGATAGGCCACGATCATGTCGCCCAGACGCTTTTCGAGATCCTTGAGGTCTTTCGCAAGGCAGAGGATGGCCATGACTTCGGAGGCCACGGTGATGTCGAACCCGGCTTCGCGCGGGAAGCCGTTGGCAACGCCGCCCAGCGAACAGGTGATTTGACGCAGAGCGCGGTCATTCATGTCGACCACACGGCGCCAGACGACGCGACGGATGTCGATATCCTGCTCGTTGCCCCAGTAAATGTGGTTGTCGAGCATCGCGGACAGCAGGCTGTGCGCGCTGGTGATCGCGTGGAAATCGCCGGTGAAGTGGAGGTTCATATCCTCCATCGGCACCACCTGCGCATAGCCACCGCCAGCCGCGCCACCTTTCATGCCGAAGTTCGGTCCAAGCGATGCTTCGCGGATGCAGATCATGGCTTTCTTGCCGATATGGTTCAGACCGTCGCCCAGACCCACGGTTGTGGTCGTCTTTCCCTCACCCGCCGGGGTCGGGTTGATCGCTGTCACAAGGATCAGCTTGCCGTTCGGGCGATCCTGCACCGAATTGATGAAGGACTGGCTGACCTTGGCCTTGTCGTGGCCATAGGGCAGCAGGTCGTCAGACCCGATCCCGATTTTTTCACCGATCTCCATGATGGGGCGCTTCTGCGCCTCGCGGGCGATCTCGATATCCGATTTGTACGACATGAAAGGGCTCCCCTGTTCGGAACGTCATTGCCCCACGCATACAGTTGCGCACCAGAGCCGTGGCGCAGTGAAACCGACACTTCCAAGCAAAACTGCGGCGGGAACGACGACGCCTCGACGCCAATCGGAAACATCACCGCATTTGCGTTACGCGCGGGCTTCGTCGAGATGCGGCCATACAGGTTGATCCGGGACATGCAAACGCAGGGTGTCGCCGACCTGCAACGTCCCGGGCCGTTCGACCCATGCAGTCACACCTCTGCGATTCTGCGCAGCGGCCTTGAACGCCTTGCCCTTGCCGGGATGCACCTTCTCGATCTCCCGCGCCGGAAGGTGGCAGGGTCGGTTTTCCATATCAAGAATCAGCGTCGCTCCGTCCGTCACCTGGAGGCGCGACGACGGTGGAACAAGCGTGAAATCGGGAATGCCCTCGATTACCAGCGAAGCGCCAAGCCAAACCGGGTCGATCACTTCCAACCCCATCTCGCACGCGATCATGGAAAGCTCTTCCGCCCCCACGACCGACAATTGGCGCACATTCGCGATCTCGGTCCCCCGAGGATATTGCGTTGTGACCCGGCTGCAGGACAGCCGTGTGCGCCCGGAATGCCGTTCGCCAACCGGACCGTCAAAACCAAGCTCCAACCTGTCCGCGGGCGCCGACAGGATTGCCTCGCCTTCAACTGGAACACGACCGATCCATCGGATCACGGCGGTGAAATCGGTGGGTTTCAATGCGGGCATTCTATCATCTCCGAAACAGTTGCCGCAGATGACCCCGACGTACGTCAAAGGACAACCCGAAACCTGCTGCCACAAAAAGAAACCCCGGCACTGCTGGGTGCCGGGGTCTTCAGACGTCTTGCAAATGCATTAGACGGAAGGTTCAGGTTCCATGTCACCGTCGCCCTTGCGCTTCGCTTTGGACTTGGTTTTCGGAATGGCAGTGATGCTCGGAGTGTTCGCGGCATCGCCCGGTGTGTCATCATCCCCGGCGTGCGGAGGCTCACCCTTCATCACGCGCTTGATCTCGTCACCGGTCAGGGTTTCGTACTCCAAAAGCCCCTGCGCCAGCCGCTCCCATTCATCCTTACGCTCAGTCAGGATGGAAAACGCGCGGTCGTAGGCGTCTTGGATGAAGCGTTTGACCTCTTGCTCGATCAGCTCTTTCGTGTTGGCGGATACCGAGAAGCCAGCGGTGTTGCCGCTATACCCTTCGGCCGCTTCACGATAATCGATGTTGCCCACCTTGTCGGACATACCCCACTGAAGCACCATCGCACGGGCCAGGGCCGATGCCTGCTGAATGTCGCCTGCTGGACCGTTCGACACGTTCTCCGGACCGTACTTGATGATCTCGGCCGCCTTGCCCGCCATGGTCATGGCCAGCTTCTCTTCGCATTCGGACTTGTGCCAGTTCAGACGGTCGATTTCGGGCAGCGACACAACCATCCCCAAAGCGCCACCGCGCGGAATGATCGTCGCCTTATAGACCGGGTCGCATTGCGGCAGGGCCAGACCAACAACGGCGTGACCAGCTTCGTGATACGCGGTCTTTTCCTTCTGGTCCGGCGTCAGCACCATGGAGCGCCGTTCGGCCCCCATCATCACCTTGTCTTTGGCGTTCTCGAAGTCTTCCATCGTGACAAAGCGACGTCCGACGCGTGCCGCCATAAGCGCAGCTTCGTTTACAAGGTTCGCCAGATCGGCACCCGAGAAGCCGGGTGTCCCGCGCGCGATGATGCGCAGGTCCACATCCGGGCCAAGAGGCGTCTTGCGTGCATGTACACCAAGGATCTTTTCACGGCCTTTGATATCGGGGTTCGGCACCGTCACCTGACGGTCAAAACGACCGGGGCGCAGCAGAGCCGGATCGAGCACGTCACGACGGTTGGTTGCCGCAACGATGATGACGCCTTCGTTGGCCTCAAACCCGTCCATTTCGACCAGAAGCTGGTTCAGCGTCTGCTCACGTTCATCATTGCCGCCGCCATAGCCGGCACCACGGGCGCGACCCACAGCGTCAATCTCGTCGATAAACACGATGCATGGCGCGTTCTTCTTGGCCTGCTCGAACATGTCGCGCACACGGCTTGCACCAACACCAACGAACATTTCCACAAAGTCCGAACCGGAGATGGTGAAGAACGGCACACCGGCCTCGCCTGCAATGGCGCGTGCCAAAAGCGTTTTACCGGTACCCGGAGGGCCCACAAGCAGAGCCCCTTTCGGGATCTTGCCACCAAGCCGCGAAAATTTCTGCGGGTTGCGCAGGAACTCGACAATCTCGCCAAGCTCTTCCTTGGCCTCGTCGATGCCCGCCACGTCGTCAAACGTCACGCGACCGTGCTTTTCGGTCAGCAGCTTGGCCTTGGACTTGCCAAAGCCCATCGCACCACCTTTGCCGCCGCCTTGCATGCGGTTCATGAAGTAGATCCACACACCAATCAGCAGCAGGAAGGGAAGTAAGCTAAGCAGGAAGGACTGGAAGCCCGACTGCTGCTGCTGCTCTGCCCGGATCGGGACGTTGTTTTCGATCAAGAGATCGGTAACGGTCGCGTCTTCCGGCTTGATAGCGATGTAGTCAGTTCCATCCGTGCTCCGGAAGCGGAGCTGTTCACCATCAAGGGTGACCGAACTGACCGTGTCGTTCTCAACTGCCGCAACAAAATCCGAATAGCTGATCTCGCGGCTCTGAAGCGTGTTTCCGCCGCCAGAAAAGATGTTGAAAAGAGCAAGGATCAGCAGGAAGAGGACGACCCAAAAGGCGATATTTCGTGCGTTGCCCAAGGAAAATTCTCCTGAAATTGACAGGGGCGGGAAGGCCCGCGTCTCTTTCCACATAACATAGACATGCGCAGCCCGTGTTCAATGCGAAAGACAAAATGCCTCAAATCCGGTGTCAGGCCGCCCAAGCACATGCCGAGTGGCCTCCAAGTCCGGACCAAACCCAAGAACCGGGCAGGCCAAGAGCGTGTCTCCCGACCAAACCGACGGCAAGGATAACGCTGCCCGAAATGGCAGTGCCGGATCACATGACGCTTTGACCTGACGCCACCCGTCTTCACCCAAGGCGCGCAAAACGGCTGCCGATGAAAACACCCCGAGTGGGTCTGTCACGTGCCATTGGCCATCCCAAAGCTCGCCCAAGCGCGTATCGGCACCCGCGACAGCCGCCGCCTCTCGGACAAACCGCAATTGGTCCTTTTCCACCAACACTTCGGCCCCGTGCAGCGTCCCACCCTTGCCAGACAGAACCTGCCGCAGCAAAGCCTCACTCGCGGCAAAACGGGGCCGATAGTCCGACCCGCTGACATAGCGCAACGCGGCGGTCAGCAACCGCCAACGCGTCTCCTCATCCAGCGCGGCGAAACCGTCGCGCGCCAAGACCACCTGCCCGGGCGGAGCATCCCTGCAAAGCCTGTGCACGACATCCACCAGTCGCGCCGTCAAACCATCGCGCGCACGGGCCATCCGCTTGGCGGTATCCGACAGATGCTGTGCGTCGATCCCCTCCTGACTCAAGAGGTTTAACACTTTGCGAAAGCGGACCCGCTCGAAGTCGCTGTTTTCGTTGCTGGGGTCATCGACCCACCGGCCTTTCAGCACCGTCAGATGGTGCCGCAGCTCGTCGCGCCCCATGTCCAGACAGGGGCGCAACACCGAATAACCCGGCAGAACCATTTGGCGCGGAGGCGCATCGCCGGTCAGGTCATCCGGCGACATTTCGGGAACGACATGCGCGTGCGGGGCAATGTCACGTGCGGCCCGCATCCCCGACAGACCGTCCACTCCAGCGCCACGGGCAAGGCGCATCAACACGGTTTCCGCCTGATCATCGCGGGTGTGGGCAAAAAGAACATGCCGCACATTCCCGCGCCATCGGTCGATCAGCGCAAGCCGCGCACGTCGAGCAGCATCCTGAACATTGCCCGCACCATCCCAGTGCCAGCGCAGTGTCGCATGGGGCCAGCCCAAAGCCGCGCACTCTTCGGCAACCATCGCAGCCTCAGCTGCACTTTCGGCCCGCAATCCGTGATCCACCGTCACGACCCAAAGCCTTACGCCATAGAAGCGGGTCCAATTATGGGCCAGCACCAGCATGGCCATGCTGTCGCCACCACCAGATACGGCTAAGCCGAGATCAGAGGGAAAGTTGGGGCCAAGAAGCTGGCCCATGGCGTCGGCAAACCGCTGCGACAGCGGCATCTCGCTCACTGGCAATTGAACCGGGCTTTGGCCGTTTCCGCCTGTGCAATGGCGTCGCTGCTGCCGGGATAGCGCCCCGCCACCTCGTTCAGCGTCACACAGGCCTCGGCCACGTTTCCAAGAACACCCAATGCCGTACCAAGCCGCCACAGCGCCTCCGGGCCTGCGGCATCGTCGGGATAACCAGCATAGGCGTCCAGAAACCGGCGCGCCGCATCACGGGTGTTGCCGAGCCCCTCAAGAGCGCGGCCTTCTGCAACAAGTGCCTGCGCCTCTAGCGGTCCGCCCGGATAGGTCTGGCGAAAGGCCGCAAACTGGTCTGCGGCGGATTGAAAGTCACTGTTGGCGAGCGCCTCCCCGGCTCGCCGAAAGTCCGTCTCTTCACCAACGGCCAATTCTGATCCCCCGGCCTGTGGCGTGGTGACCGGCGCTGCTGGGACCGAGGGCGCTTCGGGCGCACCGCCAAGGGTCGGGACCTGACCCAATGTGCCGATGTCGCAGCCGGTTTCCATCTCGCAGAGGCGGAACTCCAGATCGCCAAGACGGCGCGCGCCGTCTTCGGCAACCCGGCTGACCCGGAACTCAAGCTCTTCGGTCTTGGCAGTCAGCCGCTGCAATTCGCTTTCGATCGCGTTGATGCGATCCAGCGCACCGGGGGGCAACGCGACCGAGGTTCCGCCGGTTGTGCTCAGCTCGCGTTTGAGCTTTTGGATCTCGACAAACAGCACCGAGATGTCCTGACGGATATCCGCAAGCGTTTCCTGTGCCTGCCCCGCAACCGGTGCAAGCGCCAAGGCACAACTAATAAGAACCCCTTTCAGACGCATGGCAGTCTCCGTCAGCCGGTCAGTCCGGCGGAAATGATGGTCACGGCCCGGCGGTTCTTGGCATAGCAGGATTCTTCCGAGCAGATCTCGATCGGCCGTTCCTTGCCATAGCTGACAAAGCGCAAGCGGTTCGAAGGCACACCCTGTGCAATCAGGTATTCCATGACCGAGTTGGCGCGGCGCGCGCCAAGCGCGAGGTTGTAGGCCCGTGTGCCCTGCTCGTCCGCGTGACCTTCGATCACCGCGTTATAATCGGAGTTGGTCAACAGCCACTGGACCTGCCCATCAAGCGTTGCCCGCGCTTCAGGGCTGAGCGTCGATTGATCGACGGCAAAAAGCACGCGGTCACCGACGGTTTGCTGGAAATACGCCGGTGAACTGGGGTCGTTGACGCTACCGGGAAGGATGCCCCCGGCGCTGCCTGTCGCTGCGTTCAGATCGACCGCACCATTGTCGAAGCGGTTGGCATTGGTACAGGCTGAGACCGCCAGAACGGCGATCAGCATGGTGAGTTTCGCGGAAAGTCGCATGAGATGTCCTGCTCTCTTATGATTGGTCCGAAACTATCACAGCCACATCGCTGCGCCTAGTCATCTGCCGCGTAACAGAATCTTCGTACGAAGATTCTGACGCCTGCTCATTAAATTTTGGTGACGTCCAAAAGGTCACTGAAGTGGCCCCCAGCTTGGGTCCGAGGCACCTTCGGGTGTCCGAACGCGCTTCAGGTTCCGGCCCGAGATATCGACGGTGTAAAGCGACGACGCCCCTTGTGCGCCCTGCGTCTCACGCGCGAACATGATCACGCGCCCATTGGGCGCCCAGGTCGGTCCTTCATCGAGAAACGACGCTGTGAGTAGCCGCTCTTCCGATCCGTCCGTCCGCATCACTCCGATATGGAACCGGCCTGCATTCTGCTTTGTAAAGGCGATCATGTCGCCCCTTGGCGACCAGACGGGTGTCGAATACCGCCCCTGTCCAAAGCTGATCCGACGTGCTTCACCGCCGCTGGCCGACATCACATAGAGTTGCTGTGTGCCCGACCGATCGCTTTCGAACACAATCTGGCTGCCATCCGGCGAATAGCTCGGTGCGGTTTCGATCGATGGCGCACTGGTCAACTGACGTACGCCGCCGCTGCCAATATCCATCGCCCAGATGTCGGTGTTTGACCCTTGGGTGAGCGAATACACCACGGTCTGGCCATTGGGTGCAAAACGCGGCGCAAAGCTCATCACACCATCCTGCCCTTGGAGGATGCGGCTTTGCACCGTCCCAACTTCGAGCACATGCACACGCGGCATCCCGGTTTCGTAGCTTGTATACAGTACGCGCTGACCGTCCTCGGAAAAGCGTGGTGCCAGAACAAGCGCATTGCCGCCGGTCAGGTACTGCACGTTGGCCCCATCGTAATCCATCACCGCAAGACGCTTGGACCGCTGGTCTTTCGGTCCGCTTTCCGACACGAAAACCACGCGGCTGTCGAAATAGCCGCCTTCGCCTGTGATCCGGCTGTAGACCTGATCCGCCACCTTATGCGCCATCCGCCGCCAGCCATCGGCGGTACCGGCAAACTGCATGCCCTGCCCCAGTTCGGTGCCGGCGAACACGTCCCAGACCCGGAACTTGACCACCACACGCCCGCCTTCGGAACTCACAGCACCGGTGACCAGCGCCTGAGCGTTGATCGCCTTCCAATCGGCAAACTGCACCGGGCTGCCGAAACTGGTGATCTGGCTGATATGCGCCTCGCGCGGCACCTCGCGGAAAAGCCCGGTCCCCGTCAGGTCCTCGGCCACCACGCGGGCGATCTGCTGGGCAAGCGCTTGCCCTCCGGCGCTTTCCGCCACGAAATCGGGCACTGCATAGGGCAACGGTTCAACCACACCTTCGGTGATCTCGATCCGCAAGGGACCTCCCTGCGCCAAAGCCACTCCTGGCGCGCTGACCGCCATTAGAATTACAGCCAGCAACGACGCGACGACCTGTTTCATCGGATCCTCATACTCTCGGGGTTGAACGTCATCTCGACGGTCTTCCACTGGTCAAATTTCTCTGGCGGGAGGTTATACCCATCGCCCTGACACCGCAAAATCGCGCGGCGGGCGGCCTGAAACGCCGTATCCACCGCTGTCCCGCTGCCGCCCTCTGACGACAGCATTCTCAAGCTAGAACTCACGACACGACCGGATCGATCCATGTCGAAGCCAACAGTCACCGTCACATTCGATGCCTGTGACCCAACGTCCACAACCCAGCAATCCTGAACGGCGATACGAAAACCGTCGGTTTCGCCTTGCGTCATCGGAGGCCCGCTGGTCGTACCTGTGCTTTCTCCGGCCAACGCCTCTTCCAGCGCCCCTGCAATTGCCGAGGCCGTGGCGTCGGCCGCCGCTGTGTCCCGCTGCGGCGCTGGCTCCGGCTCGGCGGCAGGCGTTTGTGCTGGTTCCGATGGCGCTTCCGCCGTTTGCGACGGCGCCGGCGCGGGACGGTTCGGACGCACCTGCGGCCGCATCGATGCGCTCGGCGCTCGGCTCGGCTCTTCGGCTTCGGTTACGATCTCGGTTGTCGCTGCTTCTGGCGCTGTCGCCTGTTGCTCTTCGCTCTCGGTCACGTCCGGAGTCTCCGACCGCTCAACCGTTTCCTGCACCTCGGGGGCAACCTCAGCCTCAGGCGCGGGCTCAGGCACGGCTTCGGGCGCGACACGCGGGGCCGGACGCGGGATCGGGCGCAAGGCTACGTCCGGCGCTTCAACCTCGGGCACCGGTTCTGGCGCGGGCGGCTGCGGCAGCGTTTCGACAACCTCCGGTTCCGGCGTCGGCGCAACAGGTTGCGGCACCGGATCGGGTTCCGACACGACAGGCTCCACCGGCTCGGGGCGCGGTGTTGGTTGTTCCTCGACCACGGGAGGGGTCGGGGGCTGCTCCTCGATCTCCGGCTGCGGCAATGCCGTAGGCTCCGCGCCTAGCGTGGGTGCGGCCTGCGGCTGCATCATTGCGGCGAACTGCGCCTCGGAAATGACCGAAACCTCGGCCACTTGAACCTCTGGTGGATCACTACGGAACATGCCGCCTAACAGCGCCCAGAGGATCAGAATCCCATGGGCGGCTCCCGAGATATAATGGCCCGTATGCACTGCCCGCCTCAGCCATCCGACCCGTCAAGCGCCGGACCGCCGATATCGGTCACAAGACCGATCGAACTGAACCCACCCGCATTCAAGGCACCCATGATCTGGGCAACCACCTCATAGGTGACGGTGCCATCAGCCCGCAGGAACACCCGGTCATCCGCACGTTCAGCTGCGATCGCGCGCAACCGCGGCACCAGATCCTCGCGCGGAACTTCGGTGTTCTGGATCGACACGACACCATCCGCCGAAATCGTCACCGTCAATGGCTCTTCGGTTTCGGATGGCAGGGCCGAAGCGGCGGTTTTGGGCAACTCGACCGGCACGCCCACTGTCAGCAACGGGGCTGCCACCATGAAGATGATCAATAGAACCATCATCACGTCCACAAAGGGCGTGACGTTGATCTCAGACATTGGCATCGCGCGGCTCTTGCGCCGTCTGCGCCCGCCGCCTCCACCTGATTTGACGACGCTTCCACCCATCGCTCAGCTGTCCAACTGGCGGCTGAGAATGGTCGAGAACTCGTCGGCAAAGGATTCGTAACCTGCAAGGATGCGGTCACTGTCCGCCGAAAGCTTGTTGTAGAACACAACCGCCGGGATCGCGGCCAGAAGGCCAAGCCCTGTCGCCAGAAGCGCCTCGGCGATACCGGGCGCCACAACCACGAGCGACGTGTTCTGCTGCTGCGCAATTTCGACAAAGGCGTGCATGATACCCCAGACGGTACCGAAGAGACCGACAAACGGCGCCACCGAACCGACCGTCGCAAGAACGGCAAGGTTCTTCTGCAAATCCTCGGCTTCTTTCTGGATCGCCACATCCATCGACCGGTCGATCCGGGCGTGTGCCCCAGCGATCAACCCACCATCATCGCGGTGCGACCGACGCCATTCTGTCATTCCGGCGGCAAAGACCCGTTTCGCACGTCCGTTCGGTTCGGGACCGATGTCGTCAAAAAGCTCGTCCAGAGGCTCGCCCGACCAGAAGGCCCGATCAAATTCGGCGGCTTCCACCCGCGCCCTGCGATAGGCAATCAGCTTGTCAAAGATGATCGCCCACGCCCAGAAGGACGCGGCGGTCAACAAGATCATGACAAGCTTGACCGTAAGGGTGGCGCGCGCAAAAAGGCCCCACATGGAGAAATCAATCTCCTGCGCCAGCGCAAGTGTTTCTGCTTCCATTAGCCTGCTCTTTAGCCAGTTGGCCCGTGTTTCTCGGGCTCTCATTACCAACTTCAATACCGCAATTGCAGGGGAAACACCAACACAATGGCGTCAGAATGCACGGTTTCCGTGCTGCTAGTGTATTCGGCGGCGAATATTCGCCGGGAGCCGCGCCGGTGCACCGCCCTCTCCCACACAGACCACGGTCACCTCGGCTTGAAACAGCAGGTCTTCACCGCGAATGACATCCTGAAACATGATGAGCCGCACGCCTGTGACGGTCTTGACGACTGTCCGCACCAGCAATTCGTCATCGAATTTCGCGGGTTTCAGATAATCCGCCTCGACGCGCCGCACGACAAAGACCACACCATCCTGTTCGCGCATCGCGTTCTGATCAACACCCAGCGACCGCACCCAGTCGGACCGCGCCCGTTCGATATAACGCAGGTAGTTTGCGTAATAGACGATCCCGCCCATGTCGGTGTCTTCGTAGTACACACGGATCGGTAATTCGTGGACCATCAGTTCGCTCCGCCCTGCGCCACCTTCATCCGCGCCGACAGGCGCAGCGCATGGCTGGAATCATCGGCCATCGCAGGCATGACCGGATCATACGCCGCTCGGATCAGCGCGCCGATCTCGGGCCGCAGCACCACCCGTCCATCCTCCAACTTGCCCAATGGCGACCGGTCGGTGAACGCCACATCGGACCAGAGCAGCATCGACTGCACCACCTGATTCAGCGCCAGCGTCTCCGCAGGCTGCGCCGCCAGCACATCATCCATCCGCAGGAAGATGAAACAGGCCTTGATCGCGCCCGCCGCATCAAAGCGGAACACCCGGTACTGATTGGCGTCCGCCTCCGACAAGCGCGCGACCAATGGCTCCAGCCCGTCGATCAATCGATCCAGATCGGGCACCGCAAGCAATTCGTTCCAGTCACGGAAAAAGAACACCATCATGTTGGTGCCGATCTCGGGGTCGGTTTCTGCCATCTGGTGCCCGGCCATCGCGCAGACCGCTTCCAAAGCCCCTTTCACCACCAAAAGGGTCGAATCCTCCACCCCGAATACGATCGGCGCGATCGGACGTCCCCAGCGGGCAAACAGATAGCTCCCATCGGACCGGGTGAAAAACCGCTCAACCTCGGCTGCGTCCATCATGGGCACCGCCCCCCTGCTTCTTCTCTTTCAAAATACGCAACAACGACCTCTTGCACAGGGTACCGCGCCGGACAAGTCAAGCCTTACCAAACAGATCCGACTGCTGTGGTCCCTTTGGGACTGCGAGTCCCAGATGGCTCCACCCTTTCTGCGCCAGCATCCGACCACGCGGCGTGCGCTGGATCAGACCCTGCTGCAACAAATAAGGCTCGATCACCTCTTCCAGCGCATCCCGGCTTTCCGACAGTGCCGCCGACAGCGTTTCGATCCCAACTGGCCCACCGGCATAGTTCTCGGCAATCAGCCGCAGATACCGACGATCCGCCGCATCGAGGCCCAGACCATCAACCCCCAACCGGGTCAGCGCCCCATCGGCCAGCTCGCGCGTGACAACGCCGTTCCCTTCAACCACCGCGAAATCGACCACGCGGCGCAAGAGACGCCCGGCAATACGCGGTGTGCCCCGCGACCGACGCGCAATCTCGCGCGCACCCTCCGGTGCCGCCTCGACGCCAAGCTTCACCGCATTGCGCGACACAATCGTGTTCAGCTCGTCCTCAGTATAGAAATTGAGCCGCGTCGGAATGCCGAAGCGGTCCCGTAAGGGCGTTGTCAGAAGCCCCAGCCGCGTCGTCGCCCCGACCAGGGTAAAAGGCTGCAATTCGATCCGCACCGTCCGCGCCGCCGGTCCTTCACCGATTACAAGGTCCAGCTCGTAATCTTCCAGCGCCGGATAGAGCACCTCTTCCACAGCCGGATTCAGACGGTGGATTTCGTCGATGAACAGCACATCCCGCGCCTCGAGGTTGGTCAGGATCGCCGCCAGATCGCCAGCCTTGGCTAGAACCGGGCCAGAGGTCATGCGGAACCCGACACCCAACTCGCGCGCCATGATCTGCGCCAGCGTCGTCTTCCCCAATCCCGGCGGGCCGTGGAACAGCGTGTGGTCCATCGCCTCGCCACGCTGCCGCGCCGATTGGATGAACACCCGAAGATTGGCCCGCGCCTCCGCCTGCCCGATGAAATCGTCGAGCATCTGCGGACGTAACGCGCGGTCACGGTCTTCGGGCAGCGGGTCGGGCCGGACGATAGGATCAGAGGCCATTTACGCCTCCTGGCCGTGCATCGGTAAGGTGTTCGTATGTCATGCGGAAAAGCGCAGCCATGTCCCTACCCCTTCGGCGCCAAAAGCTTCAGTGCGGCGCGGATCAGGGCCGGGGTATCGGCCTCCGGGGTGTCCCCTGCCGCCTGAGCCACGGCGCTCGCCGCCTCGCCCGGCGCATAGCCAAGATTGCTGAGCGCCGACAGCGCTTCTGCCTGCGACGAGGCACTGGGCGCCCGCGTGTGCGCAACCGGGGCTGTAGCCACAGGCTCGATCACCGCATCTTCATCCGAAGCGACAGCCGCCACCGAAGCGGTTGCGCCCATCGCCATCACCGCAGGGGCCTTGTCCTTCAATTCATTCACCACGCGCTGCGCTGTCTTCGGACCGATCCCCTTGGCCGCCTTGACCGAGTTCCAGTCTCCCAATGCAATTGCGCGGCTGACCCCGTCCGGTCCCAGCGCCCCCAGAATGGAAAGCGATGCTTTCGCGCCGACGCCCTGAACCGACATCAGCAACCGGTGCCATTCTTTTTCCACGAGCGTCGGAAACCCAAAGAGTTGCAGGATGTCCTCGCGCACCAGCAGGTCGGTATACAGCGCAGCCGCCTCTCCGGTACGCCCGATCTGCGACAGCACCCGGTCCGAGCAATAAACGACATACCCCACACCGCGCACGTCGATCAGAACATGATCGTCGGCCTTGTATTCGATCCGCCCTGCAATCCGCCCGATCATGCGCGCATCCTCATTCCCGGCCCCGTCATGTGATGCGCATGGCAAATCGCAATGGCGAGCGCATCTGCTGCGTCGGAACCCGCAATCTCGGCACCGGGCAACTGCATCTTGACCATATGCTCCACCTGCCGCTTGTCCGCGTGGCCGACGCCGACAACCGTCTTCTTCACCGAGTTCGGCGAATACTCTCCGATCTCAAGTCCGAACTGCGCAGGAACCAAAAGCGCGACTCCCCGCGCCTGCCCCAGCTTGAGCGTCCCGACCGCATCCTTGTTCACAAAAGTCTTTTCGATGGCCACCGTTTCCGGTTGGTAGCGGTGGAACACATCCGTCAGCGCCGTGTGCAAAGTGAGCAGGCGCATCGCCAATTCACCATCCCCGGACAGGCAAACACCATTTGCGACGTGGCGCAAACGGCTTCCTTCGGCCTCGATCACGCCCCAACCAAGGAAACGCAGACCCGGATCAATCCCCAAAACACGCATACTGCTCGTGCCTTTGTTGCTTTTAAATCACGGCTAGCACGAAACGCGAACAAACGCCAAGCATTCATAAAATTGCGCCTCCGAAGAACCGGATGTCGAAAACGAACATCGACAGGTCGACTTCTGTCCCTGACGCGTCGAAACCGACCTCGAAATCGTCGCTTTTCGACACCTTCGCAGCTGCAGAAATTTCATGCCGCGAGCCATGCGGAAATCGCATAAAAACTATGCGAAAAGGGCAATTGAAGCGGCCATTTTCCGCAACTAAATGCACCTCAGACGAAATTCTCCCCGATTTACCCAAGGAACTTGGCCATGGCCGCTTTTGACACATCCCGCCCCACTTATGCTGCAACCTCAAAAGGTTTTGGTGCAATCGCAGCATCGCTGATCGGAATCTTCACCGCATGGAACGATTCCCGTCAGACCCGCAACGCTCTGAGCCAGCTGAGCGATCACGAACTGGAAGACATCGGTCTGACCCGCGGCGACATCAACTCGTTCTGAAACGAGCCAAAATCCCGAATTGAAGAAGCCGTGTCAGGGGAACCCTGGCACGGCTTTTTTCGTGAGCAAGAGAGAGACGCTCGGAGAGATCAGCCGATGATGTAGGTCAGCATCCGCGAAAGCGGAGCGGTGATTGGGTCGATCTGCATGAATACGGCGCCGACCTGTTCGACGAAACCGCCATCACGCAATACTTCAACCTGCTGGCGATACCCGTCTTCGCCAAGCACCGTCACCACTGCAGCTTTCAGGAAAAACAGAATTCCAAAGGGCATCAACAAAGCTGAAAAGGAAAACGCTTCGCGCACCTGCCGCATGGGCTTGTGAACGATAACTCCGGTTTTCTCGAGTTTGGTGACATAGCCACGCGACAACTGGCGATGACGCTGAAGAACGCGGCGGTAGCGTTCGTCAAACATGTCCTGCTGTTTGGTCATGTGAAGCAGCCTTTGTTCCGGCCCCCACCGGATGTGACAGAGATAGGGGCGGAATGTGGCAAGATTGAGGCAAACGTGGCAAATTCGCTGAAAATGAGGCGAAAACCTGCTAAGTTTGGTAAATGCGGCGCGTTTAAGACGCCGCTTTTTGCAGGGTCAGCGTCGTCCAGTCACCAATCTCTTCGCGGTGCCAGGTATTGATGCCATTTCGTGCATAAACCTCTGCCACTTCATCGCCTTGTTCGTTCAGGATCCCCGACAGGATCGCGAATCCCCCGTCCGTCAGGTGGCTGGCCATATCCGGCGCAAGGTCGATCAACGGCTGTTTGAGGATATTGGCAAAGACCAGATCAAAGGGTGCCGCCTCGTGCAGCTGAGGATGCTCAAACCCCATCGCCTCAAGGCAGATAACCCGCCCCGTCAGGTCATTCGCTGACACATTGGCCTCGGCAACATCCACGGCCACCTGATCCATATCGCTTGCGAGCACGGTTTCCGGCCAGACACGCGCGGCGGCCATCGCCAGAACCGCCGTGCCGCAGCCGATATCCGCCACGTTGTGACAGACCACACCTGCATCAAGCAGACGATCCAGCGCGCGCAGGCAGCCCTGCGTCGTCCCGTGGTGCCCGGTGCCAAAGGCCATTGCCGCTTCGATCAGTAGCGGCTCAACCCCGTCCGGCACGGTCTCGGCGTCGTGGCTGCCGAAGACGTAAAACCGTCCGGCATGAACCGGAACCAGTTCCCGGCGCACTTTTGCGACCCAGTCGGTTTCAGGCAGTTCTGACACCACAAACGGCTTGGCCCCATGCGCGGCCGCGAGAAGGGCCAGCGCCACATCGTCGGGCGCGTCCATGAAGTAGCCGCCGACCTCCCACATGCCGCTGCCGTCTTCAATCTCGAACACGCCAACGCCGTAAGGTTCGATGTCCAGCTCTTCCAGAGCCGCGCCCAGCGCTTCAGCCGAATCCTTGTCCGACAGGGTGGTAAAGGCTGTGAATGTCGTCATGGCAACAGTCTTTCGACGTAAGGAACGTTGCCGCCCCTCTGCCACGAAGACCTCTTAGCCGCAAGCTTACTCCGCAGGTGCGGGCGCAAAGGCCGAAAACACAGTCTCGTTCCCCGGCTCTGGGTGGCGGGGGATCATCAGCGCCAGCATGAGCGACACAAGCGCCATTCCCGCCGCCAACGCAAACACCGCGCCCGGAGAGATTAGCCACAGATACCCCAGTAGCGCCGGTAGAAACACCGCCGCGATATGGTTGATGGTAAACGCCACCGCCGCCGTCGGCGCGATGTCACCCGGATCGGCGATCTTCTGGAAATAGGTCTTCAGCGCGAGGGCCAGCGCAAAGAAGATGTTGTTCACGATGTACAGCACCGTCGCCAGCATCACGCCCCAGCCAAACCAGTAGATCCCGCCATAGAGAACGAAGACGATCACCAGACCAACATATTCAACCGCCATCGCGTTGCGCTCGCCAAAGCGGTGCACGACCCGGCCCAGCACCGGGGCCAGCACCATGTTCACCACCAATGTCACCAGCATAAGCTTGGTGATCTGGTCCACGTCCAACCCGAACCGCTCCACCATCATGAACGCGGCAAAGACGACGAAGATCTGCCGCCGTGCCCCGGACATGAATTGCAGCGCGTAATACAGCCAATAGCGTTTGCGCAGGATGAACTTCTTGACCTGGGGGTTGGGTGCTTCGAACTGCGGCATCATCACCACGCAGTAAGCCACAATGATCAGCGTCAGCGCGCCGGACACCATATAGACGAAATGGTAACTCAGATCATACGCGCGCCAGGTGACGACGATCACCCCATAGGCGACAAGCGTCGCAGCAGACGCTGCCGACACCAGCAAACCCAGCATTTGCGGCGCGCGGTCCTTCGGCAGCCATTGCAGCTGTAGCGACTGGTTCACGGTTTCATAATAGTGAAACCCGATCGAACTGATCAGCGTCACGAACAGCAATCCGCCCATGGACGGGAAATAGGCCGTCACCGCCGTTGCGATCCCCAGCATGGCAAGTGAGATCATCGCAAGCGTCTGTTCGCGGATAAAGATGATCACCGCGATCACGCCAACGGCAAAGAACCCCGGAATTTCCCGCACCGTGTGTAACCACCCGATATCGGCTCCGTCGAACTGCGCCACCTCGATGACAAAGTTGTTAAGCAGCGCTGACCATGTCGAAAAAGACAGGGGCATGGCGATCGCCATCAGGAACAGCAGCGTGATGGGCCGGCGATGAATCGGCAACTCACGCGCATCAGCAAGGGGAACAATGCGCTTCATGCCTTTCCTCTACGCCTGCTTTTCCCGCTTGGCGAGGGCCAAGTGTGATCGGAACGCCGCCTGTGCATGTCCTCACATCATCATCCAAACCCTCCTTAACGCGGTAAAACACCTGTCATCGACAAGCTTTGCCGCGAAAACCCTGAAATCCTGTTAAAGCCACCCTTGCAATCTGATCCAAATCAAGGCCGACACATTCATGTGTGCGCATACATGCGCCAACCCAAGAGGAAAGCGTCATGGACCTTGTCACCCTAGTCGATCGCATCGGCGAAGCGCCGACCGCTGCGCTGTTCGGCCTGCTCACCGGGATCACCTTCGGCGTCGCCGCCCAGCGCTCGCGCTTCTGCCTGCGCGCGGCCACCGTCGAATTCGCCCGTGGCATGATGCAGGACAAGGTGGCGGTCTGGCTGCTCACCTTCTCGACCGCTGTGGTCTGGGTTCAGGCGGCGCAGATGTTCGGCCTGATCGACACAACCGAGGCCCGCATGATGGCTGTCCCCGGAAGCTGGTCCGGCGCCATTATCGGCGGGCTGATGTTCGGCGCAGGCATGGTCCTCGCGCGCGGATGCTCCGGGCGGCTTCTGGTGCTGGCAGCCACAGGCAACCTGCGGTCTGTCGTGTCGGGCCTGATCTTTGCGGTGGTCGCTCAGATGAGCCTTACCGGCTGGCTCGCACCGATCCGCGACAGCCTCGCCGCTATGTGGATCACCTCTGGTGGGCGCAACATGAACCTGTTGACGACGCTGCACCTGCCCCAAGGCTCGGGCCTCGTCTTCGGCCTCGCCACCGCGCTCCTCGCGCTTGAATTGTCGCGCCGCAACCAGATTGGCTGGCAACGGCTCGTCTTCGCCTCGGGTGTGGGTTTTGCCGTCGCGATGGGCTGGGCCTTAACCTATGCCCTCAGTCTCGTCGCATTCGAACCTGTCCAAATCGAAAGCGCCACATTCACCGGGCCGTCGGCAAACACCCTGATGTTCTTCCTCGACCGTTCCTCGATTCTCGAATTCGACATCGGCTTGGTGCCCGGCGTGGTGATCGGCTCATTCCTAGCCGCGTTTTTTGCTGGCGAGTTGAAGTTTCAGGGCTTCGAAGGCCCAACCCCCATGCGCAACGCGATGATCGGCGCCGCGCTGATGGGTTTCGGGGGGATGCTCGCGGGTGGTTGCGCCATCGGCGCAGGCGTGACCGGCGGGTCCATCTTTGCTGGCACTGCGTGGCTCGCGCTATTCTGCATGTGGATCGGCGGGATGAGCATGGATCTGGTCATGGGTGGCCGGGGGCAACCAGCAGCGGTCTAGGCACCGCACTTCATTTCATTTCCGCACCAATCGCCGCCCAACGGCATATTTTGGCGCAATTGCGCACTCAGATCGGCCCGGATTTTGGGGAACGGTACGGATTTCCTGTCTTTGCGAAATCCGGTTCCGTGTTATCCTTCCCCATACTTTTTTATTTCGACAAATTATTTTTCAAATGGTAACCCCATGCTTGTTCTAGATTTATTTTCGAACAAGGCCTTTTTGGCCATTGCGGCCGGTATCGGATATGCCGTTGCAACCCTCCTGATGAAACTCGCCTCCGAAGACACAACCACCATTGCTGTCGGTGTGATCGGCCTCGTCCTTGCTGCTGTGGTGACGGCGGGAATCCTGCTTCTGCGACAGGTCGATCTGGGCCTCGCCTGTATCGCCATCATGGCGACCGAGACGCTCTTGGTGCTGCTCGCAACCTATGCCGTGGGACAGCCTCTCAGCACCCGCGAACTTGCGGGTGGCGCATTGGTTCTGACTGGCGTGATGATCGTAAGTTTCTGAGGGCCTCGACAATCAGGCGGGCCGGGCAAACACCCAGCCCGCGCATCCCGCTTATTGGCGGATGCGCCAGCCTGTCTTGAAGATCAGCCAGATGATCGTAAGGCACAGCATCGTAAAGCCCGCGATGGCCAGAAGGCTGAGCCCGATGGGCACATCGGCCAACCCGAAGAACGACCAGCGAAAGCCCGATACCAGATATACCACCGGGTTGAAGAACGAGATCGTCTGCCACACCGGCGGCAGCATCGAGATCGAATAGAACGACCCGCCAAGAAACACCAAGGGTGTCACCACAAGCAGCGGGATCAACTGAAGCTGTTCGAAATTTCCCGCCCAGATGCCGATGATGAACCCGAACAGCGCAAAGCTGAGACAGGTCAGCACAAGGAAGGCCAGCATCGCAAACGGGTGCTGGATGCTCAGATCAACGAACAGCGCAGATGTGCCAAGGATCACCACCCCGATGAATAACGCCTTGGTCGCCGCCGCACCGACATAGCCCAGAACGATTTCCAGAAAGTTGATTGGTGCGGACAAAAGCTCGTAGATCGTGCCGATGAATTTTGGGAAATAAATCCCGAAAGACGCGTTGGAAATCGCCTGCGTCATCACCGACAGCATGATGAGCCCCGGCACGATGAACGCGCCGTATGACACCCCCTCGACCTGATCGATCCGGCTGCCAATGGCGGCACCGAAGACCACGAAGTACAGCGAGGTCGAAATTACCGGAGAGACGAAGCTCTGCAGCAACGTTCGGAAAAAGCGTGACATCTCGAAGACATAGATCGCGCGGATGGCTTGCCAGTTCATGCCGCATCCTCCTGTTTGGACACCAGCCCGACGAAAATATCCTCAAGCGAGTTCTGCCGGGTCTGTAAATCGCGCAGCACAAGCCCCGCATCGCTCACTTCGCGCACCAGCGTCGCGATCCCGGTGCGGTCCTGTGCGGTGTCGTAGCAATAGACCAACACCTGCCCGTCCTCTTCGATCCGCAGACCCCGATCCGCCAGCGCAGCGGGCAACGCTTTAACAGGATCGTGCAATTCGATCCGCAATTCCTTCTGCCCCAACCGGGTCATCAGCGCAGTCTTTTCCTCGACCAGCAGGATTTCACCCTTGTTGATGACCCCGATCCGGTCGGCAATCGCCTCGGCCTCTTCGATGTAATGAGTAGTCAGGATGATCGTCACACCGGCCTCTTTCAGACCGGCCACGATCTCCCACATGTCGCGGCGCAATTCGACATCGACCCCGGCGGTCGGCTCATCCAGAAACAGAACACGCGGTTCATGCGCCAGCGCCTTGGCGATCAGCACCCGCCGCTTCATGCCTCCGGACAATTCCATGATCCGGTTGTTCCGTTTATCCCAAAGTGACAGTTGCCGCAGGATGCGTTCCAACAACGCGTCATCCTTGGGCTTGCCGAACAATCCGCGCGAAAACCGGACCGTGTTCATGACTCGCTCAAACGGTTCGAGATTAATCTCTTGCGGAACCAGCCCGACCAGAGACCGCGCGCCGCGATAGTCGGTGACAACGTCATGCCCGCCCACGGTGATCGTGCCAGAGGTCGGCTGCGTGATCCCGCAGATCGTGGAAATCAATGTCGTCTTGCCCGCCCCATTGGGCCCGAGCAGCGCCAGAATCTCACCCTCGTGAATCTCAAGCGACGCGCCTTTCAGGGCTTCGAACCCATCCTTGTAGGCTTTGCGGACATTGTTGATCTGGACCATCGGCATGACGCGGCCCTCCTTTTCAAACGGACAGGGGACTTACCTAATACAGCGCCCGCCAGACGCAATCCCGATTGCCGTGCATCAGAACGCAAGTCGTGTGCAGGTCGTTTTTGGACCTGACCTTTCTGCCCGCTGCGCCTATGGCTGGGTTATGACCTCCCAATCCGACTCGAACGTGGCGCGTGGCATCACGCTGATCTGCATCGGCGTCTTTGCCATTTCGATCAACGACATGCTGATCAAGGCGCTGTCCGGTGGCTACCCGCTGCACCAGATCGTGTTCACGCGCACGGCCATCGGGATCTTCTTCTCCGCTCTGATGCTGCATCTGGAAGGCGGGTTGTCGCTCCTGCGCACCAGCCGCCCCGGCCTGCATGTTCTGCGCGGGCTGACACTGGTCGCTGCCAACATGACGTTCTTTGCCTCGCTGGCAGTCCTGCCGCTTGGCCTGACCACCGCGCTTTTCTTCGTCGGCCCGCTTTTCATCACGCTGTTCAGCTTTCTCTTCCTCGGGGAAAAGGTCGGCCCGCTGCGGCTCGGCGCGATCGTGTTCGGCTTTCTCGGCGTGATCGTCATGCAGGAACCGTGGGGTGACGGGTCCATCTACGGGCCACCGTGGCTCTTTGCCCTGCCCGTGATCGCCGCGTCGCTTTATGCCGCGATGGCCGTCATGACCCGCGCGCTGGGGGTCAAGAGTACCGCCGCCGCGCTGACCATCTACAACCAGCTGATGTTTCTCGCGGTCTCATCGCTGTTCTTCCTGATCGTCGGGGACGGCAAGGCCGATCCCGGCCCCGATGCACCCAGCCTGCACTTCCTGCTGCGCGCCTGGGTCTGGCCCAGCGATCAGGACTGGCCGCTCTTCATTCTGACCGGCATCTGCAACGGCATCATCGCTTATTGCATCACCGCCGCATACCGCATGGCACCGTCAGCCAGCATTGCACCTTTCGAATATATCGGCCTGCCGCTGGCGATCTTCTGGGGTTGGCTGTTCTTTGCCGAATGGCCCACACCCGCGATCTGGGCAGGTTGCGCGATGATCCTCGGTGCAGGCCTATTCGTGTTCCTGCGCGAGCGTCAGAAAGGCCGGGTCATCGCACCAAAGCGCCCCGGCAGTCGCACGGGCTGACACCTCCGATCCCGGAGGTGTCAAAACGCATTTACGGGTTTTGGCGGGTTCAGGCCCCGCGCACCGTGTCGATCATCAACTGAACATTCTCAGGGTCCGCATCAGGTGTGATCCCGTGACCAAGGTTGAAGATATGCGGCCCGTTCTTGAGCGCCTCAACAACCTTGCGGGTTTCATCGACCAGCTCCTGCCCGCCGGTCACCATATGACGCGAGGCCAGATTGCCCTGCACGCATCCGCCCGGCTGAACATGCTCGGCCACCCACTCAGGGGTGACGCTGTCATCAACCGCAACGCAGTCAGCCCCAGTGGCTGAATGGAACCCAATATAGCCATCACCCGCCTGTCGCGGGAACGCGATCACCGGAATGCCCGGATGGCGACGTTTGATCTCTTCGATAATGACCTTCGCCGGATACTTGGCATAGCGCTCGAAATCGTCGCCCTTGAGCGACCCGGCCCAGCTGTCGAAAATCTTGACCACTTCGGCACCCGCATCGATCTGCGCCGACAGGTAGTCGATGGTGCTTTCGGTCAGTCGTTCCAGAATGGCCTCGAACAGCGCGCGGTTCTCGTCCTTGAGCGCATGTGCCGGCCCCTGATCCGGTGTGCCACGACCTGCGATCATGTAGGTCGCGACAGTCCAGGGCGCTCCGGCAAAGCCGATCAGCGTTGTCTCTTCCGGCAATTCACGGCGCAGGATGCGCACGGTCTCGTAGATCGGGTTGAGCGTGTCGTGAATCATCTCGCCCTTGCCCAGCTTGTCGAACTCCGCTTGCGTGGTGATCGTCGACAGGCGCGGGCCTTCTCCGGTCACGAACCAAAGGTCCGCGCCCAGCGCCTGCGGCAGCAGCAGAATGTCAGCAAACAGGATCGCGGCGTCGAACCCATAGCGGCGGATCGGCTGCAAAGTGACCTCGGCGGCCAGCTCAGGATTGTAGCACAAAGACAGGAAATCCCCAGCCTGCGCGCGGGTTGCGCGGTATTCGGGCAGGTAACGTCCAGCCTGACGCATCATCCAGATCGGCGGGGTCGGTAGAGTTTCGCCCGCGAGGGCACGGAGGATGGTTTTTGTCTGGCTCATCAGGGCTTTCCTTATGTACGCCCATCGGATCAACCGTAGAAAGGCATATGTCAAGGCAAGCATGGTTGTCAGGGCAAGTTCACACGCATAAAGAACGTTTCATGACGATAGACCTGCCCACACCCGACCAACCCCTGAATATCGGCACCCGCGGCTCCCCGCTGGCATTGGCTCAAGCCTATGAAACCCGCGAACGGCTGTCCAAGGCTTTCGATCTGCCGCATGAGGCGTTCAATATCGTGGTCATCAAGACCACCGGTGACGACCGCACGCTGATCGATGCAGACCGCCCGCTCAAGGAGATCGGCAACAAGGGTCTCTTCACCAAGGAAATCGAAGAGGCGATGCTCGAAGGTCGGATCGACATCGCCGTGCACTCGATGAAGGACATGCCCGTCGCACAGCCTGAAGGGCTGATGCTCGACTGCTATCTGCCGCGCGAAGATGTGCGCGACGCGTTCATCTCGCACAATGTGACACGCATCGCCGACCTGCCCTCGGGCGCAATTGTCGGCACCTCGTCTCTGCGCCGACGGGCACAGTTGATGCACCGCCGTCCCGACCTCAACGTGGTCGAATTCCGCGGCAACCTGCAAACGCGCCTGAAAAAGCTTCAGGACGGTGTGGCCTCCTGCACTTTCCTCGCAATGGCAGGCCTGAACCGGCTCAAGATGGACGAAGTACCCAAGACCGCCATCGAAACCGACGACATGCTGCCCGCCGTGGCGCAAGGTGCCATCGGTATCGAACGCCGGGTGAACGATGAGCGCGCCGCGCAGATGCTGGCTGCGATCCACGACACACCCACAGGTCAACGCCTCGCTGCGGAACGCGCGTTCCTTGAGGCTCTGGACGGCTCCTGCGAAACGCCGATAGCCGGTCTTGCCGAACTTGACGGCGACACGCTGCGCTTGCGCGGCGAGGTGCTGCGCCCGGACGGGTCAGACGCCTATGCGGACGAAATCAGCGGCCCCATCGCAGACGGGGCGGAAATGGGCAAAACCCTCGCCCGTACGCTTCTCGATCGCGCGGGCCCGGGCTTCTTCGACTGGCACGGCAAGTAACGCCTGTGCCGGTTACTCCGGCACGGCGAATGTCAGCGACGCCCAAAGGCTCTCCCAAACCGGGTCTTTCTCGACCTTCGGTTCTAGCGACCGCAAAACAACCGCGTCAGCCAGGTAGGCATAGCCCGGCTGCACCGGCAGGGTGACGCGACCATCGGCATCGGTTCGATGCACCGTCACCTCAACCTCCCCTTCCGGTGGCCTTGCAAACAGTTCCACCTGCACATCCGCACGCGGTACGCCATTGTACAGAACCCGGATCGGAAACCCGCCCAACACATCGTCGGTATAGGGATTGGCCTCGGCAACGATCTCCGTCACCAAACCAACCTCGGTATCTTCACCCGCGCCATCACCCACGGCGATCAGGCTCTTGGCGTACCGGCTGTAAAGCTCAACGAAACCGGTCTCGGGCAACCCTCGCGCCGCATGTTCAGCAAGGATGCCCTCGAAGTCCTTGTGCTCGACGAAATTCACGAACTTCTGCCACTCGCGATAGGTGAGTGTGTAATCGCGCGTCTGGTGGATGATGACGCACAACCCATCGCGCGGCGCGGCGACGTTCAGCGCAGGTCGGTCCCCCGCACGCCCTGGCACCGGATCGAGCGTTCCCGCACATTGCATGTCGAACCGGGCAAAGTTTCGTTCCAGATAGGTTTGCTCCGCCCCGGCAAAGTTTTCTCCCACCCTCAGGGTCGCCACCAGATCACCGCCAGACGGCGCAGCGTAGTCGACAGGATCAATCCAGAATTCATGCGCTGTTGCCGCGATGGGCAGCAGCACGGATATCAATGCGCCAAGCGATATGTTTCGGGTCATGCGGTTTTGACAGCCTTCTTCTCGATTTCGCGGGCGTAAGACGCCATGCGCGCCTTGAAACGTTTGTTGATACCTGACCGAGCCAGTTTGAAAGATTGGACCAGCAATCGGGCCGACAAAGTCTTCGGTATCATCTTGAAGATCACAGACACCCGTGTCCGATTGGGCGACAGGGGCACCAATTCGATCAGCGTGGTTGTTTCCAACCCGCCCGAGGCACCACCGAACTGGACCATGTTCGGCGTATCATATGCGTCGAGCGTGATTTTCGCCGTGCGTTCCTTGCCACGAAACTTGAACTTCGCGTTCCAGCCTTCTCCGATGCTCGGCGCAGAGCCACGAAACTGCCGACGCACGTCGATGCCTCGGCGCATGGCTTGCCGTTCCAGCGCATCAAATGCCGTCAACTCAGCGAAAACCCACTCGATCGGCGCGGCGATGTCCTCGCTTCCCGTCACTTGCATCGGCTTGCCCCCAATTCGATACTGTTACCCTTAAAGTTGCGTCAATCCAGCGTATCGGCAAGCCAATTACGCAATAAAAAATGCGCAATGGCGCCTTTTCTCGCGGGCAGCAGTCCCTCTCTGAGTCCCGCCAACGCGTCCATCACCTCTTCCCGGCTGACCCAAAGCGCATCCTCGATTTCCAGCGGATCAATGTTGATCTCCTCACTGGTTGCCACGCCATGACACCCAAACATCAGCGATGCGGGGAAAGGCCAAGGCTGGCTGGACAGGTAACGCACCTCACCAACACGCACGCCCGCCTCTTCCCAGACCTCGCGTCGCACGGCGGCTTCGATGGTCTCTCCCGGCTCTACAAACCCGGCGAGGCAGGAATACATGCCCTCGGGCCACCCATGAGACCGCCCCAGCAACACCTTGTTGCCATGGGTGATCAGCATGATGACCACCGGATCGGTGCGCGGGAAATGGCTGGCACCGCACGCCTGACAAACCCGCTGCCACCCGGCCTGAGTGACATCACTGGCCGCACCGCAGCGCGCACAGAACCCATGTGTCTCGTGCCAGCCGAAGACTGCCTTCGCCGTTGCGGCCAGTTCGGCATCCCGCGCATTGAGCGCCGTCATGATGCCGCGTAACTCGGCAAATCCGTGATCGTCCGGCAATGTCGGATGGCTCTGCACGCTCTTGTCGATAAACGCACCGACCTCGCTCAGATCGTCATCCGGTGCCCAGTCTGAAATATCGTGCGCGAACCGTGCCGCCCCGTCCTCACGCCCCAGCAGGATCGGCGCAACGCGCGCCTCTTTCAGGATCGGGTGATCCAGCGGCAGCCGTGCCAGCGTGCAGCTTTCCCCCGACCGCACCACCAGCGCCTTGCCCTTCCACAGCACAATCGTGCGTGTCGCCGCGTCCTGCATGTGCGCTGCGAGCGCGGGAATGTCACCGCGCAGCTCTGCCGCCCGATCCAGCCCAGAGCCCCCGAAAGTCACCTGTTCCGCTGTGCGCATAGCCCTCACCCCGTTTTCCCTTTCAGTCGATTGCCACGCGGCTGCGGAAAGAACAATCCGGCAGACCGGATTTACCGCCTGACCGACTTGCAATCGGCCCGCACCTCGCCTAGATGAAGCGTCGAGAGGTTGGCGCGGGCGAGCACCTCGCCAACCCGGTCAGGTCCGGAAGGAAGCAGCCGTAACGAGCCACGCTTGGGTCGTTGTCCAGCCTCTCACCTACCCTCTCTACGTATGATCAAGACGCATCATCCGCAGCGGGGGCGTGTCTGACGACACCTGCCCCCAATTACCGTCCCCTCACATCACCAGAATCATCACAGTCATCGTCGCGCCCACAAGCGTGATGAACCCGCGCAGCAGGTCCGTCCGCACGATCCGCCGACTGATCCGCGCCCCGACATAGCCTCCGACCGTTGCACTTGCCGCCATGATCAGCGCCTGTTCCCAGTAGATCAGATCGGCCAGAATGAACGTGACAGCCGAAATCAGCGACAACTCCGCCGAAAGGATGCTCTTCAACCCGTTCATGCCGTGCAGGTTCACATGCCCTAGCAGACCGAAGGTCGCCAGCAGCATGATCCCAAGCCCGCCATTGAAATAGCCACCATAGATCGACACCCCCAGGATCGCGGCACCTGACAGCACAGGCCCGGCGACGCCCACGCCCCGCTGTCGCAACCTTCGCAGCAAGGCAGGCCCGGTCGCAAAAAGCACCGTCGCCGCGGCCAGCAACCACGGCACGATCCACATGAATGTGTCCCCCGGCGTCACGATCAGCAGCAGCGCGCCCAGAACGCTGCCCAGCGCCGCAATTGCATGGATGATCCGAAGCCCCAGCGTGCCCTCACCGGAAATATCGCTGCGGTATCCCCAGGCACTGCTCAGGTATCCCGGAAGCGCGCTCAGCGTGGCGGTGGCATTTGCGGCGATCGGCGGAACACCAACGTAAAGCAGCGCCGGAAAACTCAGGAACGTGCCACCCCCGGCAACCGCATTCAGAAATCCCGCCGCTGCACCGGCAAGGCAAAGAAGGACAATGTCAAAGATCATGGCGCGCACCCCGTGTTGCATCCGTGCGCGCACTTGCACTGCATTCGATTGGTCTGCAAATTGGTCCGCAAAGGAGGCCGACATGTCCAGACGATCCGCCAAAGACATCCAGCCTGCGATGGCTCAACTTCTCGACACGCTCACGCAAGGTGAGCGGCTTCCGGCAGAGCGCGAACTGGCGCAGCGGTTCGATTGCTCGCGGCAGACGCTCAGAACCTGTCTGGCAAGGTTCGAAAAAGACGGCGAGATCTGGCGCAATGTCGGACAGGGCACGTTCCGCGGTACCCGCCCCCGGCACCTGCCTGTCCGTGACACGCTCCTCATCGAAGGCGCGACCCCACCCGATGTCATGCAGGCGCGGATGCTGCTCGAACCGATGGTTGCGGCCGAGGCCGCCCGGCTTGCCGATGCCAGCGACGTGGCTCTCCTGCGCGACAAAGTCACCGCAGGCCGCAGGGCCAAAGACCGCGCCGCTTGCGAACAGGCCGACGACGCCTTTCACCGATCACTGGCCCAGATCAGCCAGAACCCGATCCTGTCAGGCTTTCTGAACTACCTCTCCAGCGTTCGCCGTCGCGCCGCGTGGCAGCGCGAATGGGAACGGACCTACCGGCGCATCGGCGCCAGCGCATTCCAAACACTGCACAGCGACCAGCATGAAAGCATCGTCGATGCCATCGACCGGCACGACCCCGACGCCGCGTCCCATTGCATGACCGTGCATCTTGAAACGATCCGGGCCGATATGGCCCTACCCAAACCTCAGGCGCGTTAGCCGGAGATCCACATGGTCAGAGCCGTTGCGATGAGAACGATCAACGCGGCAGCACCGGTCAGCCAGACCTCGACCCCCAACTGTCCGCCTGTATCGTCGGCCTGATAGGTGCGGGTGAATCCGTAGAGCAAATAGGCCAGCATCAGCGTGGCGGGAATGAAAAACACCAGGGCAAAGGCGCTTTCAACGATCTGAGACAATTTGAGTTTCTCCAGACCCGATGCCGTCGGGCGCGGCGTGCCGCTCTGCCCAGCATGGCGACCGAACCTTCATTTCGGCGCCCCATGATGGTGTCAGCGTGAAAGACATCATGCGCGCCCGCAGGCCGAACAAGCCCCCCGCAAAAATAAATATATTTGAAGCCGGGTATTGAACGAATGCCGCCCGTCGCCACGTTCTCGGGAACGCACGCCGGAAGCTGTCGTCACATCGCGACGACGTAGTCTTTGGGCGCTCAAAACCTCCGCCGAAAGCGGGTATTCTTGGGTTTCCAGATGAAGGTCTCATTCCAAGACCGTGCTTGCATCCGCTGCGTCTCACACGCAGCATCGGCGGAACACCCGATAGAACCGCTCCCGAAGAGATAGGCACAGGTCCCGTATATGATCATCACACAACCCGTCTGGCCGTTAGGCGGAAACACGAAAACCAACGGGAATAGAACATGATGGAGATTTGGATACCTCTGATCGGTGGGCTGGTTCTGCTCATCGTCGGGGGCGAACTTCTGGTGCGCGGGGCCGTTCAGGTTGCCTCCGGGCTGGGAGTATCCCCGTTGGTCATCGGCCTGACCCTTGTCGGGTTCGGCACATCAACGCCCGAACTGGTCACCTCGGTCCAAGCAGCTTTGTCGGACGCACCGGGGATCGCCTATGGCAACATTGTCGGATCGAACATCGCCAACATCCTGCTGATCGCAGGGGTAGCCGCGCTGATCCACCCGATGGCCATCTCGTCATCCGCCCTCAAGCGAGACGGCGCGGTTATGCTGGGTGTCGCAGTGCTCTTTGCCGTCGTCGCCTTTGCAATGCCAATGGGGCGCGCCGTCGGCGTACTTTTCGTCATCGCGCTTGCGGTCTACATCTACCTCGCCTTTCGCCAAGAAAGGACGGCAGCCCCAACCGAGCACGGCGCCGTCTATGACAAAAGCCTCGCGCTGCAAGACACCGACGCGGCCCTCACGCCACCGGTCGAACCCAAGTCTCCGATGCTCTCCTCGACGCTCATCGCAATCGCAGGACTTGTGCTTGTCGTCTTAGGCGGGCGGTTCCTCATCACCGGTGCAGTCTCTCTGGCGCAGGGCTTCGGCATTTCCGAAACCGTCATCGGCCTGACCATCGTCGCCGTTGGCACCTCCACGCCGGAACTTGTCACCTCGGTTGTAGCCGGCCTGCGCAAGCAGAGCGATGTGGCGTTCGGCAATATCGTCGGCTCCAACATCTACAACATCCTCGGGATCGGAGGCTGTACCGCCCTGATCGCCCCCGGAAAGGTGCCCGCTGAAATCGTCAGCTTCGACAATCTGGTCATGATCGGCGTGTCCGTGACCCTTGTCCTGTTTGCATTGACGGGGCTCAGGATTGCCCGTTCGGAAGGCGCCGCGCTTCTGGCCGGATATCTGGGCTACGTCTACGTCATCTGGCCGTGAGCAACCAGCCGCCAGTTCCTCTCGTTTCGGCCAGCCATAGGCCGAAACGCAAATATTTTTTGAAGTGCAGTCCACACGCGATTTGATATTGCGGTAGCATGGACATCGTTCTCATCACGACCGTAATTGCATCGCTGTTTGTCGTCATCGGTCTGGCTGAACCGATGGCCGAACGGCTGCGACTGCCCTACAGCGTGATCCTCGCAATCATCGGAATTCTGATCGGTCTTGGCGCGACCTTCTTCCTGCGCACCGAACTGACAGACGCGCTCAACCCGGTTGCCGAAGCGATCCTCGGATTACCGATCCGGTCGAATGTTTTTATCTACCTCTTCCTGCCGACGCTGCTGTTTCAGGCAACTCTGGGCATGAACCTGCGCCGTATGCTAGACGACTGGGTACCGATCCTCGTCCTCGCCGTTGTGGCCGTCGTCGTTGCAACCCTCAGCGTCGGCTACGCGCTCTTCTGGGTCAGCGCCCTGCCACTCGCCGCCTGCCTGCTGATCGGATCCATTGTCTCGACCACAGACCCCTCTGCAGTTGTGTCGATATTCCGCTCCATCTCGGCCCCGCGCCGTCTGGCACGCATCATCGAGGGCGAAAGCCTGCTCAACGATGCCGCCGCCATCGCGCTGTTCGGCCTCTTCATGGGCTTTGTCATGCTGGGCGTGCCCGATCCCAACCTGTCGGACGCAATCGCACGCTTCCCGGTTCTGATCTTCGGCGGCGCTCTGTCAGGATGGTTCATCGCACGCATTGCGCTCTGGATCATGGGCCAGTTCGGGCGTCACGAACGGGCGCAACTGTCGATCTCGGTTGCCTTGCCCTATCTGGCCTATATCGGTTCGGAACAGCTCGTTGGCGCGTCGGGCGTTGTCGCCGTGGTGGCCGCCGGGTTGACGCTCAACCTCGTCGGACCTGGCCGCCTGCAACCCCAAACCTGGACGAACCTGCGCGACCTCTGGGACATCCTTGCGCATTGGGCAGGCGCGCTTATCTTTATCCTCGCCGCCCTGCTCATTCCCCGCCTGCTCGAAGAGGTCCGGCTTGGGGATTTCGCCTTGGTCGGCGTTGTCATCCTCGCCGCCATTGCAGCCCGCGTGATTGTCCTTTTCGGCCTCTTGCCCCTGCTCACAACCCTTCGCCTGTCGCCGCCGGTCGAACGCCCCTACCGCGTCGCCATTCTCTGGGGCGGCTTGCGCGGCGCGGTCACGCTGGCGCTGGCCCTTGCCGTCACCGAAAGCTTCCGTGTACCGAACGATGTCCAGCGCGTTGTCGGCATCCTTGCCACCGGCTTCACGCTGTTCACGCTGATGGTTCAGGGCACCACCCTGCGCTGGATCATCGGCCGTCTGGGTCTCGATCTGCTGTCCCCCATCGATGACGCTCTCTCCCGGCAGGTGGTTGCGGTTTCGTTGCAGACCGTGCGCGAAGACGTGGCCCGGACCACAGACAATTACGAACTCAGCCACGACATCGTTCGCTCCGAGGCCAAACGCTTTGGCGAACGGCTCGACGATGCGGTCAAGACCGCCGAAGACAACGCCGACATTCTCGACCGGGACCGGATCACACTCGGCCTGATCGCCCTAGCAGGCCATGAGCGCGACACGATCCTGATGCGGATGCGGGAACGCACGATCTCGGCACGTATGGCGGAACAGGTGCTCTCCGACACCGAACGCCTGATCGAAGGCGCGCGCTCCGACGGCCGCAGTGGCTACAATCGCGCAGCGAAGCGCAGCCTCGCTTACGGACCCGCTTTCCGCGTTGCAGGTGTCCTGCACAACTGGCTCCGCCTTTCCGCGCCCCTCGCGCAGATCACCGCTGACCGCTTTGAACTTCTGCTGTCGCAACGCCTCGTGATGCGCGACCTTGGCGCGTTCATCGACGGGCGTATCCTTCGCATTCACGGACGTCGCGTCGCCGTGCTCCTTCACGAATTGCTCACCCGCCGGATCGACGCCGTCGAAACCGCACTCGAAGGGCTGCAACTCCAGTACCCGGGCTATGCCGAAGAACTGGAACGCCGCTTCATCCGCCGCACCGCGCTGCGACTCGAAGAACGCGAATACGCCATGATGCGGGAAGACGGCCTCATCGGCGCGGAAGTCTTTACTAAGCTGACGGAAGACCTCGGCGCGCGTCGCATCGCGGTCGAGGATCGCCCAGACCTCGACATCGCCGTGCAGCGCATCGAGTTGCTGCGCCAGTTTCCGCTCTTTTCAAAGCTGGGCGAACCCGATCTGAAACGCTTGAGCCGTGTGCTCCGCACACGCCATGTCGATGCCGGCGACGTTTTTCTCCGCAAAGAACGGATCGCCAAGAGCGTGTATTTCATCGCCTCCGGCGCAGTGGAGGTCGAAACAGCCGGTCAAACCTGGCGCTTGGGTCGAGGTGACATGTTTGGCCAACTTGCGATCCTGATGAAAAAGACCCGCAGGTCCGAAGTCCGCGCCATTGCGCCCACGACAGTGCTGGAACTCCGCGAAGAACGGTTCTTCCGCCTCCTGCGCCGCAATCCGGCGCTCAAGGATACGGTCCGGGAAAGTGCGGAAAAACGCGGCATTGCTTCCGAGGATGTCTTCGCCGAATTCGACGCGGCCTGAGACCTCAGTCCTCGTGCCGCAGGAACACCGCCGGGTCACGCTTGGCCGCCATCGCCCAAGCCATTTGCTCGGGTGTCTCGATCGCGCAGGGCCGCACCGCACGCAATCGTTCCAACGCATCATCCCGCGCTTCGCCCAACTCGCTCATCAACCGCAAAGCCACCATGCCCGACCGCCCGCAGCCGCCCCGGCAATGCACAAGGATCCGCCCGCCTCCCATCAACGCCCGCCGCGCACTTGCACTAACCTCGGGCCAGGCCTCTTCAAAGGCCGCATCCGGCACGCCGAAATCGGTGATCGGCAGATGCTCCCACCGGCACCCGGCGTCCATCAGGGCAGACCCCAGACCGGTCGCCGCAGAAGCGACCAACTCCACCTCCGTCACCAGGGAAATCACGATTGCCGGCTTCCATTCGATCAGGTGCTGCACGTCCCCGGCATAGTCGCCCTCCGATCCCGGGATGGGGGAAATCGCAAGAATACCGCGACCGACGGACAACGCGTAGACGATCATCTCAGAGCCTCTGCGCCCGGAACGTATCGCAGTTGCGGATATCACCACTCTGATAACCGCTGGCAAACCAGCGTGACCGCTGCTCTGACGTTCCGTGGGTAAACGTGTGCGGTTGCGGCACCCGGCCTGCACGTTCCTGAAGATGATCGTCGCCAATCATCCGCGCCGCATTCAACGCCTCTTCCAGATCGCCGGGTTCCAGCAGACCATCCACCGCCTGCGCCCAGACGCCGGACAGGCAATCCGCCTGCAACTCCAACCGGACGGTCAGCGCGTTGGCCTGTGTCTCGCCCACCGCCTGGCGCCGTTCATTGACCTGCCCCAGAATGCCAAGCTCATTCTGAACATGGTGCGCCACTTCATGCGCAATCACATAGGCCGCCGCGAAATCCCCCCGCGCGCCTAATTGCCGTGACAGCGTCGCAAAGAAGGCCGTGTCGAGATAGGCCTTCTCATCCGCCGGGCAGTAAAACGGCCCGGTCGCACCGCTGGCATTGCCGCAGGGCGAGGCCGTCACCCCGGAATAGAGAACCAGAACCGGTGGTTCATAAGGACGCCCCACCTGCGACGGGAAAATATCACCCCAGACCGTTTCGGTTGTGGCCAGCACGCGTGAGGTGAATTCCGCCGCCCGCTCTTCTTCGGCGCTAAGTTCTCTTGGGGCAGAGGCAGGCTGCGTCGCCTGTTGCAATAAAGGCGTGACATCGATCCCGGCGAAATACCCGATGGCCAGGACCACCAAAAGTCCGACCCCACCAATGCCCGCGCGGCCAGCGCCACCACCACTTCGGCGACGGTCTTCGATGTTGCGGCTGCCGCGAACTCCTCTCAGGCGCATGTAATCCCCCCATGCTAATTTGGGGGGTATGATACACACACCGTCGGGACGGGATAGCCCTTCGTCAGTCCGTGCTGCGGATCACTTTGGCCAGGGCCTGGAAGATCTGGTTGTTGGCACAAAGGATCGCGCCGTCTTCGAGCGGGGTTTGGCCCGCACGCACACCTTCGACCAGAGCCCCGGCTTCGGACGCGATCAGCATGCCCGCCGCGAGATCGGTAATCCCGCCTTCGCGCTGCCAGAACCCGTCAAACCGCCCTGCCGCCACATAGGCCAGGTCCAGTGCCGATGACCCCGAGGCGCGCATACCCGAACACTCGGGCATCACACGCGCCAGATCCTTGAGCGTCGCCGGCAAAGTGCGCTTCACACTGAACGGCACCGCATGGCCCAGAACGGCCTCGACCAGTTTGGTCCGGCTCGACACGCGCACACGCTTGTTGTCGTTGAGCCAGGAGCCCTGACCCTTTTCCGCATAGAACATTTCGTCCTTGGCCGGGTCGAACACCACCGCAGACACGATCTGCCCTTTATGCTCCAGCGCGATCGTCACCGAAAAATGCGGCTGGCCGTGCAGAAAGTTCGTGGCCCCCTCGAGCGGGTTCACGATCCAGCGGCGCGTCGGATCTTCGCCCGCGGTTTCCCCGGTCGGGTCGACATACCCGTAGGTGCCGCGCGCGCCGGTCAGATCGTCCCGCAAAGACGCCCCTGCCGCTGCCGCCGCACGCGCGACGAATTCACCGGCGTTGGTGGCCGAGGTCTGGAGATTCTCCACTTCGCGGAAATCTTTGGTAAGCGACCGCGCCGCCTTACGGGCGGCTTTGATCATGATGTTGAGATTGGCGCTGCCCTGCATCATGGGCCTCCGGCTGTTCGGGATCAGACCGGGCGTATAAGCGGGACAGGCCCCAATGCCAAGAGCCTGTGGGGCGATGACGATGTTTCACGACACTGCGAGTTGTGTATCACCCTCCTTCTTTCCGTTACGTTACCTGCCATGTTTGGCGTGGAACCGTTGAAAAAGGATGAACGCCGATGCACCGCCGCACATTTTCCGCCCTTGCCCTCGCCGCCCCTGCACTCTGGCTTGCCCGCCCGGCGCTCGCCCGCGAACCCGAGATCTACCAGGAAGGCGGCATCGCCATCGACGGCTCTGACCCGGTTGGCTATTTCACCACGAACGGTCCTGTTGCGGGTGGCGATGTGACACTCGACTACAAAGGCGCAACCTGGCGTTTTGCCGATCAGGCCTCCGCCGACGCTTTCGCCGCCAACCCCACCGCCTATGAACCCGCCTTCGGAGGCTACTGCGCCTTCGCCGCCTCCCGCGGCTACCTCGCGCCGACAACCCCCGAGGCCTGGACGATCTACGAGGACCGCCTCTACCTCAACGCCAACCTCCGCGCCCGCGAACTCTGGCTTCAGGACATCCTTGGCAACATCGCCAAGGGCGAAGCGAACTGGCCGGGGATTTTGGGGTAATACCAAAGGCGCTGGCGTCTGACTCATTTTGGATTTCTGGGGTTCTCGGTGCGCCGGCGATCTGATTCCATGGCGGCAAAGGAGTTTCCGATGCCTGCCAGAGTTTCCCTTTGCACCGATCT
>JAUHVK010000080.1 GCA_030425145.1 Alphaproteobacteria bacterium
CTTCAGCCAGTGCGCCTTGACGCGCGCCAGCTATCTGGGAGCGCACGCGCCAAGGCGCCCGCCAGACCCCAGCCGTTGGGGATTATTCCACCGGTTCACTGACCCTTTTTGCTCCGGGATTGACACTGGCCGCACCGAACGCGTTCGCGCATTCTCTCAGACCAATGGCGTTCATGCGCTCACCATCCAGGGTGGCGAGATACTCACGCACAGCGCGGGGCACGTCGGCCGGATCGACCTGCACCGGATCCCACTCTTCCTTCGGCGTCGAGTTCTGCTTGTTGGCATCCGCCTCGATCAGACTTGCATCCACCGTCATCGCTGTCCGCTGACCAGGCCCTCCTCAATGCACCGCGCGACTGTTGTTTCGAACAGGTGCCGCAGCAGTTCGCTGTCGCGGAAACGGCCGTGCCGGTTCTTGGAAAAGGTTGAGTGATCCGGGACGCGGTCGCTCAGATCGAGACGGCAAAACCAGCGATATGCCAAGTTCAGATGGACCTCCTCGCAGAGCCGCCGTTCCGACCGGATGCCAAAGCAGTAGCTCACCAGCAGCAGCCGGATGAGGAGTTCGGGATCGACGGACGGACGCCCCGTGCGGCTGTAGAGATCGGCGAGGTAAATGCGGATCACTGACAGGTCCACGAACAGGTCAATAGGCCGCAACAGGTGGTTCTGCGGGACATGATCCTTGAGCGAGAACTCATAGAACAGCGCCGGTTGCGCCTCCTGCCGCGGTCCCATCATCGCCAATCCTGACACCCAAGGGGGGAATTGAGCCAGCCGAGTGGCTTTCGATCAAGGGCAAGCTTTTCAATAAATAGGCCAAAAGGGGCCTTTGGCGGCGACCGCCCGCCAGAGCCAGTGCTTCTTGCCCTTGATCGGGACTACGACCTTGTCGAGATGCCATTAGTCCGCCGAGCCGGGGCGCTCGCGGCGGATCCTGGCCATGGACATCCCGCCAAAGCGCGCGACCCAGTCCCGCACGGTCTCGTAGGAAACGCGAGCCCCGCGTGCGGCCCGCATATCCTCGACGACCAGGAGGCTGAGGGCAAACCGATGAGAGGCCCAGACAGCGTAGCCGATCACGGCGCGCAGAAATCGAAAGCCCTTGATGCGGGACATGTCGGATAGATGTAGCTTGACCCTTCGCTATTCGGCGATCGCGCGGTCTGCGACCTACCAAAGCCCCTGCGGTGCAGAGTCGAACAAATCAGCCACAACAGGACAAAGCCCTGTAAACAAAATGGAAAAATTTGCATAGTCGTCGCAAAAGCAAAGGCGGTTTACAAAATTAATAAAATAATACTTAATGAGTCGCACGAAGCCGGAGGAGGCTTCGACAGGGAGGAAAACATGACACTCAAGACAACGCTTTTGGCGTCCGCTATCGCTCTGGCCCCGGTGGCCGCCCTTGCTGCCGATCTGACCATCGGGTTCAGCCAGATCGGGTCGGAATCCGGCTGGCGCGCGGCGGAAACCACCGTCACCAAGCAAGAAGCCGAAAAGCGCGGCATCGATCTGAAATTCGCCGATGCGCAGCAAAAGCAGGAAAACCAGATCAAGGCGATCCGCAGCTTTATCGCCCAAGGCGTGGACGCCATCCTTGTGGCGCCGGTTGTGGCGACCGGCTGGGATGAAGTTCTGGAAGAAGCCGCCGACGCGGAAATCCCCGTCGTGCTGCTGGACCGCACCGTGGACGCGGACGAGTCGCTGTATCTGACCGCCGTGACCTCGGATCTGGTCCACGAAGGCAAGGTTGCCGGTGAATGGCTGGCCAACGAGATGGCAGGCGAAGACTGCCGCATCGTGGAACTGCAAGGCACCACCGGGTCCTCACCCGCCATCGACCGCAAGGCCGGATTCGAACAGGGCATCGCGGGCCATGACAACCTTGAGATCGTGCGCAGCCAGACGGGCGATTTCACCCGGGCGCAGGGCAAGGTGGTCATGGAAAGCTTTCTCAAGGCCGAGGGCGGAGAAAACATCTGCGCGCTTTACGCCCACAACGACGACATGGCCGTTGGCGCCATTCAGGCGATCAAGGAAGCGGGCCTGAAGCCCGGCGAAGACATCAAGATCGTTGCGATTGATGCTGTGCCGGACGCGCACAAGGCCATTGCCGCGGGCGAGATGAACGCGACGATCGAACTGACCCCGAACATGGCGGGCCCCGCGCTGGACGCGCTCGAAGCCTATCTTGCCAATGGGACCGAGCCTGCGAAGTGGATCCAGACGGAATCGAAGCTGTTCACCAGCGCCGACGACAATATGGCGATCTTCAACATGAAAAAGGATCTCGGCTACTGATCCGAACATCCTTGACCGGGCGGCCCTTCGGCGTGCCCGGTCGTTTGTCGGGCGCCCTGACGCCCGGCATCCTCGCGACGGCCATAGGCAGACTGGCCCCCGGCGGATAAGGTCCCCCGCATGAAAGACGTCCCCACACCCGATAGACCGGTGCTTCATGCACGCGGCATTTCCAAATTTTTCCCCGGCACCATCGCATTGGATGACGTCAGCGTCCGGCTGATGCCCGGCGAGGTGCACGCGCTTCTGGGCGAAAACGGCGCAGGCAAATCGACCCTGATCAAGTGTCTGACCGGGGCCTACCGCCGCGATGCGGGCGTGATGGAGTTGGACGGCCAAGAGGTCGATCCCGCGTCGACCGCCGAGAGCCAGCGGCTTGGCATCGGCACCGTCTACCAAGAAGTCAACCTGCTGCCCAACCTGACCGTGGCGGAGAACCTGTTTCTGGGCCGCCAGCCCACACGCGGCCGGTTCATCGCGCGCCGCCGCATGAACGCAATGGCCCGCGAGGTTCTTGAAAGCTACGGGCTGGATATCGACCCGGCCGAACCACTATCGGGCTATTCGGTGGCCATCCAGCAGGTCATCGCCATCGCGCGGGCGGTGGATATGTCCGGCAAGGTGCTGATCCTCGATGAACCCACCGCGAGCCTTGATCACGACGAGGTGCAGCTGCTGTTCCGCGTGATCCGGCAGCTCAAGGCACGCGGGCTTGCGGTGGTCTTCATCACGCATTTCCTTGATCAGGTGTTTGACATTTCCGACCGCGCTACGGTGCTTCGCAACGGACAGGTCGTGGGCGAATGCCTTTTGAACGAGGTCACGCAGCACGATGTCGTGACGATGATGCTGGGCCGCCAGTTGGAAGCGCGGGTGCAGAACCGTGACACGGGCCGGGCAGGCAAGACGCTGGTCGAGATCTCGGATCTGGGCAAACGCGGCATGATCGACCCGTTTTCTCTGACGATCCACGAAGGCGAGGTCGTGGGCCTTGCCGGTCTGCTTGGGTCGGGCCGCACGGAAACCGCCAACCTGATCTTTGGCGTCGTACCTGCGGATCAGGGCAAGATCACGTTGCGCGGCAAAGCCATCGACATCACCAACCCGCGCGATGCGGTGGCGCATCGGTTTGCGCTGTGCCCCGAAGACCGCAAGGTCGACGGCATCGTCGGTGACCTGTCGGTGCGCGACAACATCATCCTTGCGCTTCAGGCCCGCCAAGGCTGGATGCGGCCTATCCCGCGCGCCAAGGTCGAAGAAATCGCGCAAAGCTATGTGCGCGCGCTGGACATCCGGCTGGCGTCGCTCGACATGCCGATCCGGCTGCTGTCGGGGGGCAACCAGCAAAAGGCGCTGCTCGCCCGGTGGCTGGCGACGAACCCGGATTTCCTGATCCTGGACGAGCCGACACGGGGCATCGACGTGGGTGCGCACGCCGAGATCATCGCGCTCATCGAACAGTTACGCGCCGACGGCATGGCATTGCTGGTCGCGTCGTCCGAGCTTGAAGAACTGGTCGCCTATTCCACCCGCGTGATCGTGCTGCGCGACCGTCAACAGGTGCGCGAACTCACCGGAGACGACATCTCGCCCGCGACCATCATCGACGTCATTGCCACCGAGGAGGCCGCCCGATGAGCACCCCAAGCGCCGGGCCCCGGCCATCGGTTTTCAAACGCATCTTGCCGCAGTTGGTGATCCTTGCGGTGGCGCTTGCGCTGAATGTCGTGGTGTTTCCCGACTTCTTCCACATCGATTTTCGCAATGGTCGGTTGTTCGGCAATCTGATCGACGTGCTGAACCGGGGCGCCCCGGTGGCCTTGCTGTGCATCGGCATGACGCTGGTGATCGCGACCAAGGGTATCGACCTGTCAGTGGGCGCGGTGATGGCCATCGCGGGCGCGGTGGCGGCGTCTATGGTGGTGGAAGGCCACGGCTGGGGCACGGCGCTGCTGGCCGCGATGGCGGCGGGTGGGCTGTGCGGGCTATGGAACGGGTTCCTTGTGGCGGTGCTGCGAATCCAACCCATCGTGGCGACGCTTGTGCTGATGGTCGCCGGGCGCGGCATTGCCCAGCTTGTGACCGAAGGCAAGATCCTGACCTTTGACAATGCTGGCCTGATCCATCTGGGAGCAGGGACTGTCGCGGGCGTGCCGACACCGATCCTGATCTGGATTGCGCTTGGCGCGCTTGTCACCTTTGTCGTGCGCCGCACCGCGCTGGGGATGCTGATCGAGGCCATCGGCATCAACGAACGGTCGTCGCGGCTGGCGGGGATCAACAGCCGCGTGCTGTTGGTCTGTGTCTATCTGGTATCCGGCCTGTGCGCCGCGCTGGCGGGCGTGATCGTGGCCGCCGACATCAAGGGCGCGGATGCCAACAATGCCGGGCTTTGGCTGGAACTGGATGCCATCCTCGCGGTGGTGATCGGAGGCAATTCGCTGCTGGGCGGGCGGTTTTCCATCGTAGCCTCACTGATTGGCGCGCTGATCATCCAGTCGGTCAATTCGGTGATCCTGCTGTCGGGCCTGCCGCCCGAATTCAACCTTGTCATCAAGGCACTGCTGATCCTCGGCATCCTCGTGATCCAGAGCCCGCGTATCGGCAACTACGTCTACATGCTTCGGGCATCCGACATTCAGCCCCAGCCAGACCGGCCCAAGCCCATCGACCATCAGGAAAAGGAGGCGGCACGATGATCCGTTCCACGTATCTGCCGTTGCTGATCACGCTGGCAACATTTGTCCTGGCCTATGCGCTGTGCGCCTCTGCCTACCCGGCGATGCTGTCCTTTCGGGTGGTGGCGAACCTTCTGACCGACAACGCCTTTCTCGGGATTGCGGCGGTTGGCATGACGTTTGTCATCCTGTCGGGCGGGATCGACCTGTCGATCGGATCGGTGATCGCGTTTACCGGCGTTTTCCTGGCGGTGATCCTACGCGACACCGGGTTGCATCCGCTGGTGGCGTTTGCCTTGGTTCTGGCGCTGACGACCGGATTTGGCGCGGCAATGGGGGCCACGATCCACTATCTTGAAATGCCGCCGTTCATCGTGACGCTGGCGGGCATGTTCCTTGCGCGGGGCGCGGCCTATGTGCTGTCCACCGAAAGCGTGCCGATCACGCATGAGTTCTACGACACGCTGCAAGACATGTACTGGAAGATCGACGGCGCCCGCTTTCGCCTGATCGGGCTGGTGATGGTGCTGACCTTCGTGGTGGGGATCATAACGGCGCATCGCACCCGTTTTGGCCAGAACGTCTATGCCCTTGGCGGTGGCGAACAGACCGCCCGGCTGATGGGGGTGCCCATCGCTGCCACCACCATCGGCATCTATGCGGTGTCGGGCGGGCTTGCGGGGCTTTCCGGGATCGTGTTCTCGCTTTATACATCGGCGGGCTACTCGCTGGCCACGGTGGGGGTCGAACTGGATGCCATCGCGGCGGTCGTCATCGGTGGCACGCTGTTGACCGGCGGATATGGCTTTGTCGCGGGGACGTTCTTTGGCATCCTCATCATGGGGCTGATCCAGACCTACATCGTGTTCGACGGCACCCTGTCGAGCTGGTGGACCAAGATCGTGATCGGAGGGCTGTTGTTTGCATTCATCCTCCTTCAGAAAGGACTGACGTGGGCGGCAGAGAAAAGGGCAGCACAGGCACGGCTTCGCACAGCGACTGGTTCCGCCGCTCTCTCATGACTCTGGTCACAGCGGGCGGCGCAGGGGCGGAACGCGCGTCCAATCACACGGCCTTCGTGGTGGACCAGCTGGGCCGCGCCATCGTTGCGGGCGAATACCCGGCTGCCACCATGATCCCGCTGGACCCGGACCTGTGCGAAATGTTCGGCGTGTCCCGAACCGTCGTGCGCGAAGCCAAGAAGACGCTGATCGCCAAGGGCCTGATCCAGTCCAAAGCCAAGGTCGGAACCCACGTGCGGCCCGCCGACGAGTGGAACATGTTCGACGAGGACGTGCTGCGCTGGCACGCCACCGCCCGCAATCCGACACGGTTCTATGAGGAACTCTATGAAATCCGCATGATCTTTGAACCGGCGGCAGCGGCGCAGGCGGCAGGGCGCGTCAACCAGCTGGATCTCGAGACGCTGTATGATCTGTGCGACGATCTGGCGGCAGCGGACAATCGCACCGATTTCGCGCTGGCGGATTACGAATTTCACAAGCAGGTGCTGCGCCTGTCCGGCAACCGGTTCCTGCAATCGCTGGGCGATCTGGTGCAGACCGCGCTGTATTCGCTGTTCATGGCGGAACATATCGGCGATTTCTCGGACCGGCGCGAAAGCGTGGCCCAGAGACACCGGGCCATCGTGTCGGCCATCGCGTCAGGCGTGCCGCATGATGCGCGCGACGCCATGAGCCGCGTGATCGACGACGGCTATGCCAACGTGATCATGCGCGCTCCGGCTATTGGCTGACAGGTTTTGAGCGCGATCGCCGGATAGCGAAGCGTCAGGCTTGATCTATCCGACCTGTCCCGCATCAAGGGCTTCCGATTTCCGCGCGCGTGATCGGCTTCGCTGTCTGGGCCAGTCAACCTGACAAAGCCGGAGAAGTGTGTACCGGGCAGGGGTTCGCACAGTCTTGTTCCCGTGGTGGGAAATTTGCCTTGACCGTTCCCATTTTGGGAATTATCATAACCCTATGAGAGTTCTTTCAAAGCGCACGCTGCGCGCGTTCTGGTCTCGCCATCCTCGAGCGGAATTGCCGTTGACGGTCTGGCACGACCGTGTCGCTGGCGCGCAATGGGAGAACTTCGCCGATGTCAGGAAGACCTTCAACTCGGCGGATCAAGTTGGGGACAGGGTCGTCTTCAACATCAAGGGCAATGACTACAGGCTCGTCGCGCACGTGGCCTACGGCCCTTATTATCGCGTGCTGATCAAGTTTGTCGGCACGCACAAGGAATACGACAGGATCAACCCGGGAACTGTGTGACCATGGATATTCGACCGATCAAGACCGAAGAGGACCTCACTTGGGCGTTGGCCGAGGTCGAGCAGTATTTCGTTTCGCCGCCGACGCCCGGAACGGCTGAGGCAGATCGCTTCGATGTCCTGACCGATCTTATCGAAGCGTATGAAAACCGCCATCATCCGATCTCGTCGCCAGATCCCATCGAGGCGCTGTGTTATTACATGGAAGAAACGCAAAAGGGGCCTGCAGAGCTCGCCGCGGTGCTTGGTTCTCGACCGCGTGCAAGCGAAGTCCTCTCCAAGAAACGCGGCTTGTCTCTTGAGATGATCCGCAAAATCAATGCTGCATGGAAAATACCGGCCGAGACATTGATCCAACCATATCATCTTGAGCAATGACCCAAGGATGATGGCCTGGGGCGGAGCACTTTGGCCGGAGCGGAGTTGCAGGGGCTGCATTGCGCAACTCGGAAACCGCCAACCTCCATGCGTAAGGTTTACGTAAGGGTTTGATTCTAAGAAATTTATCCCATGAAACGCTGAAGTCACCGTTGTTGCAACCAAGTAGAAATGTCGCGTGGTTGGCAAAGCAGAAATGTCCCACCTGGAGCGCCGTAAGCGCAGCCGGGCAGGGCGGAGACCTCACATATCGGAGCCCTGACCGGCTGCGCGGGTGGC
>JAUHVK010000001.1 GCA_030425145.1 Alphaproteobacteria bacterium
GAGATCGGTGCAAAGGGAAACTCTGGCAGGCATCGGAAACTCCTTTGCCGCCATGGAATCAGATCGCCGGCGCACCGAGAACCCCAGAAATCCAAAATGAGTCAGACGCCAGCGCCTTTGGTATCAGTCGTCACGGGTCAACCTTTGCTGCATGCGTCGTGCATAACCAATCGCAGCCGCCACCGCTTTGTAATGAGATGTCTCGATAAACATTCCGATCTCCAGATTAGCATGCAGATCTCGTGCGGTCGGGGGATCCCGAAATAGAGGAACACCCGATTGCATGGCAATCTCACGGATCTTTCGCGCAGTTTCGTCAGTGCCCTTTGCCACGCATTTCGGGACAGTGTTCGACTCTCCGCTCCATTGCAGCGCTACTGCATAGTGGGTGGGATTGGTGACCACCACAGACGCTTTTGGAACATCCAGCAACATCCGGTTGGTCGCGATCTCCTCGGCTTTGGCGCGCCGCTGCTGGCGGATGCTCTCATCTCCTTCCTCGTTCTTGTGCTCATCCCTCATCTCTTTGTAAGACATACGGTTTTTCCGGGCATGCTCTTTGTATTGCCACAAGACGTCTATGGCCGCGAAGGCTGCAAAAATCCCGAGAGTAGCCCAAAGCCAATCCATTGCGACGATGTATTGGTTCATCAGCCCGTACCCGTCACCACGCAGTAACGCGATTTCAAAGTGGGGAAAGCTGTTCATAGAAAAATGGGCCATCAGTGCCGAAAAAATGAGAAACTTCGCGACGTTCTTTCCGAACTCAAACAACCCGGAGAGTCCGAACTTTTTTTTCGCATTCGCCACGAGAGAAAGGCGGTTCAGCTTTGGTTTGATCTTGTCTGGCGTGAACAGAACCTGTCTCGCCGCGACCAAGCCAAGGACTACGACTGCGAACGGCACGAAAAATAGAAGCGTCAGGACGGGCAGAGTTGCCCCAAAGACGGCGTAGAACAACTTCGCGCCGTCAGGGCTGGAACGATCGGACGCAAACTGCCCAACGAGCGTCCCGAAATGCTGGACCAGCGTCACCATCTGGCTGCCGAAAATCACGCCGAGGACGATCATGAACACAGCCAAAGCAACAAAGTTGACCGCATCCTGGGAACGAACTATCTCGCCTTTCCTGCGCGCGTCTTCCAATTTGCGGCGGGAAGCTTCGTACGGCTTGTCGTTCTGATCTTCCTCGGTCTCGCTCATTGCCGCTCACTGTATGGCAGCATGAGGACGGTCCGCGCTTTCTCTTGCCAAACACCGAGGAGGCGTTCGTGATGCAGGTAGAGAAAATGAATAGAGTACAGCGCAACGAACGGTATGCCGATGAAGGACACCATGAATTGCGGCATCGCTTTGTTGATGAAGCCAACAAACAGGTAATACACAATCATCAGGCTCAGGAACGCTGCGGATAGGAAAACACCGTTATTGAAGATGTAGTTCACGAGTTCCGTTGTTTTCGCTGCAAAGAAACCGGTCAGCGCAGCAAAGGATGGGAACTGAAGGCTGTATCCCGCGGCGAAGCTGTAAAGCATCTGGTCCGCCAAGGTGGTGGAAAACAGGATCGCCAATCCGGTCGTGGTGAGAATATGACTGACGACCGGCATGGCTGTCGTCGCGTTTCCCAGCATCTGTGACAAAGAGATGGTCTGGCTGATAATCGCGCCGGCTTTTTCGAGAAGGAAAATCATGCCGCGTGACATCAATCCGATGAAGAACCCGACTGTCGTTTCTCTCAACGTAAATTTAAGCAAGTTCGCTCCGGTAAGCGCCTCTTTCGGGAGATGGGGTTCCAAGGCGGGCGCCAACGCTGCGGAGAAACACAATGCGACAGATAGGCGAACCCGCACAGACACATAGGTTTCCGAGTATCCCGGTGCGAGAGAAAATGCGGGGCCTATTCTCAGAAAAACCGCAGTCACCAGCCAAAATTGGGACATCAGTTCTGTGAACGTTCCCTCAATCACGGTGACACCGATACCGTTCCGACGAGTGCCGGCTTTGCGTCGATGCCGATCTCTTCGAATGCCATCACCGGGTTGCTGATCCCTTTGGCTGTGAGAATACTTCGCAGGAAACGGCGGCGGCGGCCGGGCGCGACAAGCGCCGGAAACAGGCCTTTTTTGCCCACCCGTGCAAGTTCTTCAGCGATCCGCGCTGCCAGGCTTTCGAAATCCTTGGGGGACAGCGCGACATCCGGTGTTCCACGATCATTGGCGATTTCGCATTCCGAAAATCGCTTCTCCCAGTCTGAAGCGAGGTGAACCAAAGGGATCGTGCCGTCCTCGCGTCGCATGGAGGCAACAAGTTGGAAGCCGATGCGTTGGCGCACATGTTCGCAAATCGCCTCCGCGCTCTGCCCTTGGCCGCGCGTCTCCGCAATCGCCTCAAGGATCAACTGGAAGTTCCGGATCGACACCTGTTCATCAAGCAATAGCTTAAGAACCCGAAGCAGCGTATCGATCGCCACCTTGTCCGGGATGATCTGGTCGATCAGAGTGCGGTTTGCCTCCGCGCGGCTGGGGTTAGACAAAGAGCAAAGCTCGTCAAGCAGCCGTTTCAGCGACTTCATCGTCAGAAGCCGCCCGAGATTGCGCTTTATCATTTCCAGAAGATGGGTCGCCAAGACCTCGCTCGGGGACACCACTGTCAGGCCGTTCAGTTGCGCCTCTTCCCGCGTCGAGTGTTGTATCCATCGCGCCGGAGCGCCGTAGACCGGTTCTTCGACATCCTGACCGCTGGGGAGTGCGGCTGTGTCGTCCGGGATCAAGGCCAGCATCAAGTCGGGATGCAGAACACCCCTCGCCACTTCGACACCGTGGATACGGAGAACATATGTGCCGTCCATAAGTAAGGCATCGTCGGTTAACCGGACCTCCGGCATGATCATGCCAAAGCTCTTGGCGATATGGGTCCGCATGTTCGTGATACGTGAATCCAATCCGTTGGCGGGATCGAGCACCATGTCCACAAGATCGGGCGCGAACTCTACATGGATGTCATCAAGGTCCAGAACATCGCCGATTGGTCGTTCGCGCGGCTGGGCCAATGGTTTTTCTTCCAAGGCTTCGGCTTCGTTGGCTGCATTGCTGCGATGGACCCAGAATGCCAGCCCGCCAAGGATTGCCCCTCCCATCAGGAATGGAAGAAACGGCAATCCGGGAACCAAGGCAAACAACACCATGAGCACGGCCACAGTGGCCAGTGCTGCGGGGTGACGTCCCAACTGTGTGGTGATGGCAAGATCGGTTGCCCCTATCGCGCCGCCCCGGGCAAGAAGAAGCGCTGCCGCAATGGAAATGATGACGGCAGGAATCTGCGTGACCAGCCCATCGCCTACAGTGAGAATTGCATAGGTTTCAAAAGCGGCCGCAATCGGCATTCCATGAACAACGGTGCCCATGATCAGGCCGACCACGACATTCAGGAGCGTGATCAGTAGGCCCGCAATCGCGTCGCCTTTGACAAATTTCGACGCGCCATCCAGCGAGCCGAAGAATGTGGTTTCCTGCAATTCAATTTGCCGCCGCTTTCGTGCCTCTTCATGCGTGATGGCACCGGCCGCCATATCGCTGTCGATCGCCAACTGCTTGCCAGGCATTCCGTCCAGCGCAAAGCGCGCGCCCACTTCGGCCATGCGTGCGGCACCCTTGGTGATCACCATGAAATTGACGATCAACAATACGCAAAACACCACCAACCCAAGGAAAACGCTGCCGCCCATCACGAAGTCGGCAAAACCCTGAATGACATCCCCGGCGGCGTCCGTGCCCGTATGACCTTCGCCAATAATCAGCTTGGTGGAACTGATGTTAAGCGATAGGCGCAGCATCAACGACGCCAAAAGGATCGTCGGGAACGCCGAGAAATCCAGCGGTTTTTCAACGAATAGCGTGACGGTAAAGATCAGGATCGCCAATGCGAACGAGGCTGCCAGGCCGATGTCCAGAACAAATGCGGGAACGGGTAAGATCATCATGACAATGATCGCCATCAGCGCGACGGCTAGCCCGACAGTCGGGTTTGCAAACAGTGCTTGTACGGCGGGGCGCATCACTTCCGCCGATCCAGCTGTATGAACGGACCACGTTCAGAAGCATCCGGCATGAACAGAGATCCGGGTCTTGCGGCACCTGATTGTCCCCACAAAGACACGGCCACCTGTGTCGGTGCTGGTTCGTACATCGATCCACGCGAAGCCACCGTATTGCGAATGCTGCGAAATCGGGCCTTGTACCGCTCGGCATATTCGGGCGTACGGCTGTGGTAAGCACCCGCTGCCGCCGTCCACGACCCGAATTCGTGGTAGAGATCGCTCAGGAAACGCGCCGCGTAGAGCGCGTTGAGCTCGGGGTTGAACATGTCATCAAGTGATCGAAATCCGTTGCCATGCCAGCGGTAATTGATCTGGAAGCAACCGATATCAAGGTTCGTTTGGCCGCGTTTGATCTTGGAAAAGACGAAAGATCGCGCTTCATCTTCAGTCTGAAACCAAGAACCATTTCCTGCATGGTTGACGGCCCAAGGCCATGGGTCTGATGAAGCACCGCGCCCGGTTTCCAAGCGCGTGATGGTCTGCATGACATCCAGCGGAACGCCAATTTCGACAGACGCGCTGCGCGCCGCGCTGTCGCACACGCTTGCCCACGAAGCCGAAGCGCAGGCCAAGAGCGCAAGAAGACCCGATACCGACCAAATCCTGTTCACGTCGCGACCCCACATTCTGCGGTTTCGCGGACGGTAGGTCGTAAACAGTTAGGATTCGGTTACGTCAGCCCGGAAGGTTCAGAAAAGCGACTGGAACAAGGCCGCGAGTCCACCGCCCGCAACCGCGCCGGTAACCGCCCAGACTGATTTGGTCTTGAAGGTGCTTGTCTTTGGCTCCGGCTTGCCCTGCGCTTGCGCGATCAGAACCTGCTCCATCAAGTCCGGCAAGCGCGGACCAAAGCGCGCCAAGACCAATGCGGTTTTCCCAAGGTCCTTGGCAAAGGCACGCGGGCCGATGCTGGTCTTGATGTAGTCCTCGACGATAGGCTTGGCGACATTCCAGATGTTCATCTTGGGATCGAGCGATCGGGCGACACCCTCGACAACCACCATTGTCCGTTGAAGCAGGATTAACTCGGTCCGGGTTTCCATGCCAAAGCGTTCCGTCACCTCGAACAGGTAACTTAACAACCGCCCCATCGAAATACGTGTCGCGTCCATACCGAAGATCGGCTCACCCACAGCGCGGAGCGCGCGCGCGAATTCATCAACATCGCGATCATTCGGCACGTAGCCGGCTTCGAAATGGACCTCGGCCACGCGCTTGTAGTCGCGGCGGATAAAGCCAAAGAGGATCTCGGCATAGACGCGGCGGGTGTACTCGTCGATGTGCCCCATGATCCCGAAATCAAGCGCGATGATGTCGCCGTTCGGAGCCACCTTGAGGTTGCCCTGATGCATGTCTGCGTGGAAATAGCCGTCCCGCAGCGCGTGCTGCAGGAAGAGTTGCAAGACCCGCTCGCTCAGTGCGACGCGATCATGTCCGGCGGCGTCGAGCGCATCATTGTCGCCCAAGGGAATGCCCTCGGCCCAGCCAAGAGTCATCACGCGACGACCAGACAATTCCCATTTGACTTCGGGCAGTTGGAACCCCGGATCGTTAGACGTATTAGCGGCAAATTCGGACGCGGCAGCGGATTCGAGCCGCAGGTCCAACTCGCCCTTTACGACGCCTTCGAAATGTTTGATGACGTCCATCGGGCGCAGCCTGCGCGATGAGGGCGACAAGAGCTCGATCATGCTGGCGGCGAGATAAAAGGCGTCGACATCCCTCTGGAAATTCCGCTCTACATTCGGGCGAAGTACCTTAACGGCCACGGTCTCGCCGCTCTCTGTCAACCGGGCTTGGTGCACTTGCGCAATCGACGCCGCAGCAACTGGCTCGCTGAATTCCGAGAACAGGGAATCGACGGAGACACCCAGTTCCGTTTCAAACGTGCGCTTGGCTTCGGACACGGGAAACGGCGGTAGCTTGTCCTGCAAGACACGCAACTGCGTTGCCATCTCGTCGCCAACCACGTCCGGACGTGTGCTGAGAACCTGACCGAACTTGATGTAGGCCGGCCCCAAAGCCGTCAACGCGCGCGGTGCTGGCGGCATGTTCGGATCACCGTAATAGCCCAGCCATTTGAACGGCCAGCCCAAGAGCCTTGCAGCTAATCTAAGAGGCTTGGGCGCGTCGAAGGCATCGAGGACGACGCCCATGGCACCTGTACGTTCCAGCGTCGCGCCCGTACGGATCAGGCGCAGAATGTTGTGCGGGCCTCTCACGTCAGATTTTCCATCCCGAATGAAGGCAAGCGATGCCCATGCTCAGGTTGCGGTACTTGGCGTTCTCGAACCCAGCCTGACGAACCATGCTTAGGAAGGTGTCCTGATCGGGGAACTTGCGGATCGACTCAACTAGGTACTGGTAGCTGTCACGGTCATTGGCGATGGCCTGCCCCATGCGCGGGATGATGTTGAACGAATACAGATCGTAGACCTTTTGCATGAGGTCGTTCGGAATCTGGCTGAATTCCAACACCATCAACCGCCCACCAGGGCGCAAAACGCGGAACGCTTCATTCAGCGCTTCCTGCGGGCGGGTCACGTTCCGGATGCCAAAGGAGATGGTGTAAACATCAAACGTGTTGTCTTCGAACGGCAGGTTCATGGCGTCCCCGACAACCCAGTCGAGGCTTTCGCTCATCGCATTGGCCTCGGCGCGTTTGCGGCCTTCGATCAGCATCGGCTCTGTCAGGTCCAGTACCGTTGCGTGACCCTGTCCTGCGCGCTTGAGGAAACGAAAAGAGATGTCGCCCGTACCGCCGGCCACATCGAGCAACTTTTGACCCGGACGAGGCGCAAGCCAATCCATCATCGCATCTTTCCAGACGCGGTGAATGCCAAAGGACATGGCGTCATTCATGACATCATATTTCGACGCAACAGAGCTGAACACACCCTGAACGCGGCCCGCCTTTTCATTTTCAGGAACGTCCTGGAACCCGAAATGCGTCGTAGATTGATTTTGGTCTGCCATAAGCCTTGTCGTTTTCCGTGCCAGACCTTCTTATAGAGCGCCCACCCGGCGTTACAATGCGACGACAAGAGACAGGATACCCGGAATGCCCGAATTGCCAGAGGTTGAGACGGTACGACGCGGGCTTGCTCCAGCGATGGAGGGATTCGTGATTGCGCGAGCGCAGGTTAACCGACCGGATCTGAGATGGCCTTTCCCCGAAAACATGGCGAACCGGTTGACCGGAAAGAGGGTGCTCGGTCTGCGGAGACGCTCAAAGTATATCTTGGGCGATCTGGACAGCGGAGAGACCCTGCTCATTCATCTAGGCATGTCAGGACGTTTGCTGGTTTCAGGTGACCCGCTCGGCCAGTTTGTGCACACACATCCTGCGCCCGAGAAACACGACCATGTGGTGCTAGACATGGACAATGGTGCGCGCATTACGTTCAACGATCCCCGCCGCTTCGGAGCCATGGACCTTTTTCCGACCGAGACAGGCGAATCGCACCCACTCCTGGCGTCCATCGGTCCAGAACCCTTGGGCAACAGCTTTGACGAAAGCTATCTCGTAGATGCTTTGGCAAAGCGAAACATACCGATGAAAACCGCCCTGCTCGACCAGAAACTGGTGGCAGGTCTTGGCAATATCTATGTTTGCGAAGCTTTGTACCGATCAAAAATTCATCCCACCCGCCCCGCGCGTCGCGTCTCAAGAGACCGCATTTCGCGTCTGGTTCCGATCATTCGAGAGGTGCTCTCTGAGGCTATCGACGCCGGTGGTTCTTCGCTGCGTGATTTCCGTCAAGCCGATGGAGAGCTTGGATATTTTCAGCACAACTTCGATGTTTACGGGCGCGAAGGAGAACCGTGCCGCACCGAAGCGTGTTCGTCGACCATCCGTCGGATCGTACAATCCGGACGATCAACCTTCTACTGCCCAACCTGTCAAAGATAACTTGAACGCCACGGATGAGATGCGTAAGGCTTCACGCCTGAGATCACCGGACGGAGCCCTCACTCATGGCTTATGAGACGATTATCGTCGAAATCGAAGATCATGTCGCCACAATCAAACTGAATCGACCAGACGCTTTGAACGCGCTGAACAGCCAACTGCTTTCTGAGCTGGCCAGCGCGCTGGAAGATGCCGACAGGAACGAGAAGGTTCGGTGCATCATCCTGACAGGTTCACCCAAGGCTTTTGCTGCGGGCGCGGACATCAAGGAGATGTCCGAGAAGAGTTTTGTCGAGATGTTCATGTCCGACTTCTTCGGTTCGGAATCGCAGGCAGTATGCAAGGTACGCAAACCGATCATCGCAGCCGTATCCGGCTACGCGCTGGGCGGTGGTTGCGAGCTTGCCATGATGTGCGATTTCATCATTGCAGCGGATACTGCGAAATTCGGCCAGCCGGAAATCAACCTTGGCGTGGTTGCCGGCATTGGCGGCACACAGCGTCTGACACGTTTTGTCGGCAAGTCGAAGTCGATGGATATGCACCTTACCGGCCGTTTCATGGACGCCGAAGAGGCGGAACGGGCGGGCTTGGTTAGCCGCGTCGTTCCCGCGAAATCTCTGATGGAAGAAGCACAATCTGCGGCGGCCAAGATCGCAGAGAAATCCATGGTCGCAACCTTTGCCGTGAAAGAGGCTGTGAACCGCGCATATGAGACCACGTTGACCGAGGGTCTCTTGCTGGAACGTCGCCTTTTCCACTCGCTCTTCGCAACCGAAGACCAAAAGGAAGGGATGGCGGCGTTTCTGGAAAAGCGTACAGCGCAGTTCCGGGACCGGTAATCGCAAAAACAGGGCTTTTCATAGGGGCCGTCTGCGTCTATACGCGCCCGATACATGCGTGTGATGCCCGCTAGGCAAGATTCGATCCGGTCGATGGTTCCGGGCGTGCTGTCATATGCAACCCGATTTGAACGAAACGAACCAGGAAGACTCACATGGCAAATTCGCCCCAAGCCAAGAAGCGCGCAAAGCAGAATGAAAAGCGTTTCGCGGTTAACAAGGCGCGTCGTTCGCGCATCCGCACGTTCCTGCGCAAAGTTGAAGAAGCAATCGCGTCCGGCGACAAGGAAGCAGCAACAACTGCCCTTCGCGCGGCTCAGCCCGAACTCATGCGCGGCGTGAACAAAGGCGTGTTCCACAAGAACACTGCATCGCGGAAGATGTCGCGTCTCGCGGCCCGCGTCAAAGCTCTCGCTTAAAGAATCATCGGCTGTCAAAACAGCTTTCGAAAATCAAGACGCCGCTCCAGTTGGGGCGGCGTTTTTTGTCGGCGCTTGCGCAGTTCTGCACCGGTGAGAGATTCTTTTCAGACATTGTTTGAGTCAATAACGAAGTTCAGTTGATGCACCTTCATCCACCCTTATAAATCGGGACTGCGAGTCACACCGCGTGGGGGGACAGGCTCCACCAGTTCACAATCGAGATCGGAAGAAATCTCAATTTTGGTCTGGTGGAATAATTGATGCTAGATCAACCGCCTCGTCCAAATTGATGCAAGGGCTAAAGCGAACACCATTTGCCAGGCGTTCCTGACCCTCTTCTTGGTCTTCCGTTTGGTATGGGAAGACACGGATCATCTTTTGCCAACTGTGACTCAAGGAGGTCATGAAAATGCCTTCCGAAAAGGGGATCGCGTGCAACCACACGCGTAGACAGTGGAACAGGGACAAATGACACAAGACCAGTGGGGATCGATTCGAGATGAGCTGCATCAAACGATGGGGGCCAACAGCTTCCAAAGCTGGATCGAACCACTGATTTTTGTCGGCACAGGTGACGGAATCGCCCGTTTCAATGTGCCCACCAACTTCCTTGGCAACTACGTATCGCAGAACTATGGCGATCTGCTCTTATCCAAAATCACGCGGGTAAACCCAACGGTCCGCCGTATTGTGTTCGACACCGTTACGGCTTCCGCCGAAGCGACGGCGAAACCGGTGGCGACTCCTGAGGCAGAAAAAGAACCTCTCGCGGCTCCGCAAGTGCAGACCAATGGGTCCACATCTCCGGATAACTTGAACAGCTCCCCGCTGGACAAGCGGTTCACTTTCGACTCCTTTGTTGTCGGAAAACCGAACGAGTTGGCACATGCTGCGGCGCGCCGCGTTGCCGAAGGCGGCCCGGTAACCTTCAACCCGCTCTTTCTCTATGGTGGCGTCGGACTTGGCAAAACGCACCTCATGCACGCTATCGCATGGGAGTTGCGCACACGGCATCCGCATCTGAACGTGCTGAACCTGTCTGCCGAACAGTTCATGTATCGCTTCGTCCAAGCTCTGCGCGACCGCAAGATGATGGACTTCAAAGAATTGTTCCGGTCTGTCGACGTGCTGATGGTGGACGACGTTCAGTTCATCGCTGGCAAGGACAGTACGCAGGAAGAATTCTTCCACACGTTCAATGCTCTTGTGGACCAACACAAACAGATCATCATTTCGGCTGACCGTGCGCCTGACGAAATCAAGGATCTTGAAAATCGAATCCGCTCGCGCCTGCAAAGCGGCCTCGTGGTGGACCTACACCCAACAGATTACGAACTGCGCCTCGGCATCCTTCAGTCGAAGTCCGAAATGTATTCGCGGATGTATCCCGGTCTCGAAGTTGAGCGCGGCATCCTCGAATTCCTCGCGGCGCGCATTGTGAGCAACGTGCGTATCCTCGAAGGCGCGCTTACGCGTTTGTTCGCGTTTGCGTCCTTAGTCGGTAAACCGATCTCGATGGACCTGACACAGGAATGCTTGACCGACATCCTGCGCGTGTCAGAACGCAAGGTTTCGATCGAAGAGATCCAGCGTAAGGTGGCAGACCATTACCTCATCCGACATTCCGATCTCGTCGGCCCCAAGCGGGTGCGTACATTCGCCCGTCCGCGCCAGATCGCGATGTATCTCTGCAAGCAGTTGACCACACGTTCTTTGCCAGAGATCGGTCGGCACTTCGGCGGACGCGACCACACGACAGTCATGCATGGTGTCCGCCGGATCGAAGAGCTCAAGAAACAGGACGCGCAGATCGCCGAAGACGTGGAATTGCTGCGTCGGTCGCTCGAAGCCTGAGTCCCAGAGACAACAAAACGGGCAGTTGCGTGTCTTACTGCACGCCTGCCCTTGACCCTGCGCACAATCCGGCCAAGAAATTGCAAAACAAAGACTTGGATAGAGACCCTGAAGCGGGTTACTGTCGGCGTCCGGTCAGTCGGGGGATGTACGCATGAAATTCAGCATGGAACGCGGAACGCTGCTTAAGGCAGTGGCACAGGCGCAATCCGTTGTCGAACGTCGCAATACTATCCCCATCCTCGCCAACGTTCTGATCGAGGCTGAGGGTGACAAGGTCCAATTCCGCGCGACAGACCTCGATATCGAAGTGGTCGATCGCGCTGTCGCACAGGTCGAGCGCGCCGGGGCAACAACAGTTTCTGCCGTAACGCTGCATGAAATCGTGCGCAAACTGCCGGACGGTGCGTTGGTATCTGTGTCTGAGGACAGCGCCTCGGGGCGACTGACGGTTGAGGCGGGACGCTCGAACTTCTCTCTGGCCACCCTGCCGAAAGAAGACTTTCCGGTGATGGCCTCGTCAGAATACAGCGCGAATTTCTCGGCTCCTGCTCCAGTCCTGCGCCGCCTGTTCGATAAGTCCAAGTTTGCAATCTCCACGGAAGAGACCCGGTATTACCTGAACGGCGTCTATATGCACGTTTCCAACAGTGAGGACGGTCAAGTTCTTCGTTGCGTTGCCACCGATGGCCACCGCCTTGCCCGGATTGACGCCCCGCTGCCGAATGGCGCGGCCGACATGCCCGGCGTGATCGTTCCGCGCAAGACAGTTGGCGAGTTGCGCAAGCTCCTGGACGACGATGATATGGAGATCGCGGTCTCCGTCTCGGAAACCAAGGTACGATTTGCGACACCGGACATCACCCTGACGTCCAAGGTCATCGACGGTACGTTCCCTGACTACACACGCGTTATCCCTCAGGGCAACACGCGCCGTCTGGAAGTCGATGCAGCGGAGTTCGCCAAGGCGGTTGACCGAGTGGCGACTGTGTCGTCTGAACGTTCGCGTGCGGTCAAGATGCAGCTGGACGAAGACCGCTTGATCCTGTCGGTCAACGCGCCTGACAGCGGCGCTGCTGAGGAAGAGTTGGCTGTAGCCTACGGGGATGATCGGCTCGAGATCGGGTTCAACGCGAAATATCTGCTCGAGATCGCGAGCCAAGTGGACCGTGAAAACGCTGTGTTCATGTTCAACTCATCCGGTGATCCGACCCTGATGCGCGAAGGAAATGACACCAGCGCCGTCTACGTCGTCATGCCAATGCGGGTGTGATCACCAAGCGCCTGTAAACGGGGGCGCTGTTGTCGCTTCATATCAACCGCCTCAGGTTATCTCACTTCCGGTCCCATCTGCATGTGTCGATTGACCCCGACCCACGTCCTGTCGTGCTGTTCGGACCAAACGGCGCTGGCAAGACGAATCTGATCGAAGCAGTCTCGCTCTTCTCGCCCGGTCGAGGAATGCGACGTGCGTCAGCACAGGACATGACCAGACGCCCCGAGGGTCTGGGTTGGAAGGTCAGTGGACTGGTCGAAACTCCCGAGGGTATGCAGGACATCGCGTTCCAATCCGAGAATGGCGCCCCGCGACAAGTTCGGATCAATGAGAAGCCGGCCGCTCAAACTCGCCTGGGTGAACTTGTCCGTCTGCTATGGCTACTTCCTTCTATGGACCGTTTGTGGATCGAGGGAGCGGAGGGACGGCGCAGGTTTCTTGATCGTATGACGCTCAGCTTTTTCCCCGAGCACGGCGATGTTTCGTTGACCTATGAAAAGGCCATGCGTGAACGCAATCGGCTGCTCAAGGATCAGGTCCGCGATCCGATGTGGTACAAGGCGCTGGAAGCGCAGATGGCCCAGTCCGGCGCAACCATTCATGCGAACCGACTGCGGGCATTGGAGCGAATCTCCGCAGCGCAGGATCAGGCGAGCACCCAGTTTCCGGCAGCAGAACTCGACCTAATCCAGACCGAAGGCGAAATGCCGGAAACGGAAGCCGATCTGCGCGCCGCTTTTGAAGAGAGCCGTTTCCGCGACCTTGCAGCAGGCCGTACGCTGGTCGGTCCCCACCGCGCTGACTTGTATGGTGTCTTTGCCGCCAAAGGCGTTCCCGCGTCTGACAGCTCTACCGGCGAACAGAAAGCTCTGCTCATCTCGCTCGTGCTGTCCAATGCCCGCGCCTTGGTCGAGGATTTCGGAGCGCCACCAATCGTACTGCTCGACGAGGTAGCAGCACATTTGGATGCTGGTCGGCGGGCGGCGCTATACGACGAAATCTGCGCACTCGGGGCACAGGCTTGGATGACGGGAACGGGTCCTGAGCTCTTTACGGAATTGGGCGACCGGGCACAGTATTACGAAGTCACGGAAACCGAGCAAGGGACTGTCGTCGAGCCGCGTTCCGCCCCTTGACAATTCGTCCGCTCCTGAATTGTGGATACCCCTAAATCTTGTGTCAGTCGCGTGACAACCCTTTGGCTATAGCGTATAAAATCAGCAGAAAAACGAAGGGTGAATTCATGGCAGACCCCGCACAGGCTCCGGAAGAATACGGCGCGGATTCCATCAAAGTTCTCAAGGGCTTGGAAGCTGTCCGAAAACGTCCGGGCATGTATATCGGTGACACTGACGACGGCTCGGGCCTGCACCATATGGTGTACGAGGTCGTGGACAATGGCATCGACGAAGCCTTGGCCGGTCATGCAGATTTTGTGCAGGTCAAAATTCACGCCGATAACAGCGTCTCCGTCCGTGATAACGGCCGCGGAATTCCCGTGGATATCCACGAGGAAGAAGGTGTTTCCGCTGCCGAAGTTATCATGACCCAGCTACACGCAGGCGGCAAATTCGACCAGAACTCCTACAAGGTTTCCGGCGGTCTGCATGGTGTGGGTGTGTCGGTTGTGAACGCTTTGTCCGACTGGCTTGAACTTCGTGTCTGGCGCAACGGTAAAGAACATGTCGCGCGGTTTGAACGCGGCGATACTGTGAAACACCTCGAAGTGGTTGGCGATGCCGATGGCGAAAAAGGAACCGAGGTGCGCTTTCTCGCCTCGACAACAACATTCTCCAACCTCGACTACGATTTCCACACGTTGGAAAAGCGCCTGCGCGAGCTGGCCTTCCTGAACTCAGGTGTGCGGATTATCCTGGAAGACGAACGCCCGGCCGAACCGCTCAAGTCCGAGCTGTTCTACGAAGGCGGTGTCCGCGAGTTCGTGAAATACCTCGACCGCTCCAAAGCCCCGGTGATGTCGGAGCCGATCTTCATGACCGGCGACCGCGATGGTATTGGCGTTGAAGTCGCGATGTGGTGGAACGACAGTTACCACGAAACCGTCCTGCCCTTTACCAACAACATTCCGCAGCGTGACGGCGGAACGCATTTGGCGGGCCTGCGCGGCGCGCTGACTCGCACGATCAACAACTACGCGCAGACGTCGGGCATCGCGAAGAAGGAAAAGGTAAACTTTACCGGCGACGACGCCCGCGAAGGTCTGACCTGTGTTCTGTCGGTCAAAGTGCCGGACCCGAAATTCTCGAGCCAGACCAAAGACAAGCTGGTGTCCTCCGAAGTGCGCCCGGCCGTCGAGGGGCTTGTGAACGAAAAACTCGCCGAATGGTTCGAGGAAAACCCGAACGAAGCCAAGCGCATCGTCGGCAAGATCGTTGAGGCCGCGCTCGCCCGCGAGGCTGCCCGCAAGGCCCGCGAATTGACCCGGCGCAAAACGGCAATGGACGTGAACTTCCTCGCCGGCAAGCTCAAGGATTGCTCCGAGAAAGACCCGGCGCAAACCGAACTGTTCCTCGTCGAGGGTGACAGCGCGGGCGGCTCCGCCCAGACCGGGCGCGACCGTCGCACGCAGGCGATCCTGCCTCTGAAAGGTAAGATCCTGAACGTGGAGCGCGCCCGGTTCGACCGGATGCTGGGCAGCCAAGAGATCGGCAACCTCGTGATGGCACTGGGCACCGGCATCGGCCGCGACGAGTTTAACATCTCCAAACTGCGGTACCACAAGATCGTCATCATGACGGACGCGGACGTGGACGGCGCACATATCCGGACGCTTCTCCTGACTTTCTTCTATCGCCAGATGCCGGAACTGATCGAAGGCGGGTATCTCTACATCGCACAGCCGCCGCTCTACAAAGTCATGCGCGGCAGGTCCGAGGTCTATCTCAAGGATCAGGCAGCGATGGAAGAATACCTGATCCAGCAGGGCACCGACGGCGCTCAGCTGTTGCAGGGCAATGGCGAGACCATTCTTGGTCAGGACTTGGTGCGCGTTGTCGAAGAGGCACGCCAACTCAAGCGCGTGCTGGACGCTTTCCCGACACATTATCCGCGCCATATTCTTGAACAGGCGGCAATCGCCGGGGCATTTGTTCCGGGTGCCGTGGATGCCGACCTTCAAGGTGTGGCCGACAAGGTCGCAGCACGTTTGGACCTGATCGCACTGGAATACGAGCGTGGCTGGCAGGGCCGGATCACACAGGACCGTGGTTTCCGTCTCGCCCGCATTTTGCGGGGCGTCGAGGAAGTGCGAACACTGGATGGCCCGATGCTGCGCTCTGGCGAGGCGCGCAAAACTGGCAGCTTCACCGAAAGCCTGCAAGCGGTCTACGACAAGCCGGCGCAACTGTTGCGCAAGGATCGCAAGCAGTGGATCCACGGCCCCCTCGACCTACTGGATGCAATCCTCGAAGAGGGCGAAAAGGGTCTGACCTTGCAACGCTACAAAGGCTTGGGCGAAATGAACCCCGATCAGTTGTGGGAAACCACGCTGGACCCGGACGCGCGGACGCTGTTGCAGGTCAAGGTCGATGACATGACCGAGGCGGACGACCTGTTCACCAAGCTTATGGGCGACGTGGTTGAACCGCGCCGCGAATTCATCCAGCAAAACGCGCTGAGCGTGGAAAACCTCGATTTCTGACGGGATCGGGTTGGCTGTGCCAATTTGATTGTTTGGGGGACCAGTCCCCCAAACGCCCTGAGGTTTTTTCTCCCAAAGAAACCCTGTTTCGTAGTGCGTTTCGGGTCTGGTGGATCAGTGATGACGGTCCTACCATCCCGCAACAGAGCAGAACGAGGGAGGACGCGATGGATCTGGGCGTATCGGATCGCGTGCGCACGCTGATAGAACAGGTGCGCAGCATGGTTGAAACCGAGATTGCACCGCTGGATGGTGAATTCCACGACGAAGTTGGCAAACACCCGTCAGGAGACCGGTTCCAGCACACGGAGCGCCAACTCGAGATCCTCGAAGGTTTGAAGGCCAAAGCCAAGGAGCGCGGCCTTTGGAATTTCTGGCTTACCGACAGCGACAAAGGTCATGGCCTGACCACTGTCGAATACGCTTATATCGCTGAAGAAATGGGCAAGGTGCATCTTGCCGCCGAAGTCTTCAACTGCAACGCGCCTGACACCGGCAACATGGAAGTGCTGGAACGGTACGGCGAGCAGTGGATGAAAGACCGCTGGCTGACACGGTTGCTCGATGGCGAAATCCGATCCGCCTATGTGATGACGGAACCCGACGTGGCGTCCTCCGACGCCGCCCAGCTTGCGTTCGAGGCAAAACGCGACGGTGATGACTGGGTCCTGAATGGTGAGAAATACTGGATCTCCGGTGCAGGAGACCCGCGCTGCGAGCTTTATATCCTGATGGCTTGCACCGCACCCGACGCCGCCAAGCACAGTCGCCATACGATGTTTGTGATGGATGCAGACACAACGGGCATCGAAGTTCTGCGCCCCATGCATGTCTTCGGACAGGATGACGCACCCCATGGTCATATGCACCTGCGTTTCACGAATGTACGTGTGCCTGCCAAGAACATCGTGCTGGGCGAAGGGCGCGGGTTCGAAGTGGCTCAGGGGCGGCTTGGGCCGGGACGCATCCACCATTGTATGCGGTCCATTGGCTTGGCGGAGAAGGCATTGGAGCTCATGTGCCGGCGTGGCTTGCACCGTGAGGCGTTTGGCAAGCCGCTGGTGGAGCTGGGGGCCAATTACGACATTATCGCCAATGCCCGCATGGAGATCGAACAGGCGCGCCTGCTGTGCCTTAAGGCGGCGTGGATGATGGACACCCAAGGCACGCGTGCTGCGCAACCCTGGATCAGTCAGATCAAGGTGGTGGCGCCTCTTATGTCGCTCAAGGTGGTGGATGAAGCGATGCAGCTCTATGGCGGCAGCGGAATCAGCCAGGACACGCCATTGTGGCGCATGTGGACCCATCTGCGCACCCTGCGCTTTGCTGACGGCCCTGATGCAGTGCACCGCCGTCAGGTCGCGCGCGCCGAACTGCGCAAATACACAAACGGATGAGCGCGCCGTTCGACACCGGCGCTGTCGAAATCTGGATGGCAGCGCATGTTCCCGGATTCCGCGGGCCGATCTCGGTTGAGAAATTCGCAACCGGCCAATCCAACCCGACCTTCAAATTGACAGCTACATCGGGGGCGTATGTGCTGCGGCGCAAGCCACCCGGACAGCTTTTGAAATCCGCGCATGCCGTCGACCGCGAATTCCGGGTCCAGCGGGCCTTGGCGAAGACAGATGTCCCTGTGGCCCGCATGCATGCCTTATGCGAGGACGAGTCAGTGATCGGCTCGATGTTCTACGTGATGGATCACGTGGACGGCCGAACCTTTGTGGATCCCCGACTGCCCAGTGTCCCTGCAGAGGAACGCGCGGCGATTCTTGACGACATGAACCGTGTGCTCGCGGCGATCCATTCTGTCAATCTGGGCACGACGGGCCTTGGCGACTACGGACCGCAGGGCAACTACTACCAGCGACAGATCGACCGCTGGACCAAGCAGTACCGCGCCAGTGAAACGGAAACGGTGCCCGATATGGATGCCTTGATCGACTGGCTTCAACGCAACGTGCCCGACGATGATGGCCGGGTGACGCTGGTTCACGGGGATTACCGCATCGACAACCTGCTCTTTGCCAAGAACGGGACAGAATGCGTTGCGGTTCTGGATTGGGAACTTTCGACGCTCGGCCACCCCTATGCCGATCTTGCCGCGGTGATCATGCAGTGGGCCTTGCCTCCCGGCGAAGTTGGACGGGGACTGAAAGGCGTGGATCGCAAAGCGCTTGGGCTGCCATCTGACCAAGCCTTTATTGATACCTATTGTGCCCGCACCGGGATTGGGGGGATCGACCGCTTCGGATTCTACCTCGCGTTCTGCTTTTTCCGGATGGCGTCGATCCTTCAAGGCGTCAAACGCCGCGCGCTCGATGGCAATGCGTCCAATCCCGAACGTGCACTTGAATTGGGTGCATTCGTTCCAGCCTTCGCCGAAGGCGGGCTTTCGGCGGCCAAAACCGCATAGGCGACAGGTTTGGAGAAATTGGTCGGGCTGAGAGGATTCGAACCTCCGACCCCCTGCTCCCGAAGCAGGTGCGCTACCAGGCTGCGCTACAGCCCGACCGTGCCCGGGGAACTACTGCCAGCGTGCGGATTTGACAAGCCTTGATTTGGCAAAAGCACTGCTGAATTTGCGATGAAGGCAAAACTAATCGCGGCCACCGCTGTTCATGGGCTCATCCCGAAACCGACCCGAGCGCATGATGTCGCCAAGACGGGGCATGGACGGCGTTGCAAACCGGGTTCGGGTGCGCAGAACCGGAGTTGTTTTTGAAGCGCCGCCTCGGCTTTCGCGGAAGACGATATAGAGGCCGGATGCGATGATGATGGCGGCACCGACAGCGGTGTAGACATCCGTGGTCTCGCCAAAAAACAGAAGGCCGAAACCGGTAGCCCAGAGAATCTGCGAATACTGCATAGGCGCGACGATCGCCGCCTCACCTGTCCGATAGGCGGTGATGATGATGCGACCCGCGATCCATGCCATGATCGAGATGATTGCAAGCATCCCGAGATGTTCGACCGGCATCGGTTCATAAACAAACGCCAGTGCCAATCCCATCACCACGAAGTTGGCGACCATCGGGTACAACAGCATCACAACAGTTCGCTCTTCTGCTCCGATCTTGCGCACAACGATCGACGCAAAAGCGCCTCCGAACGCTGCCAGAATCGCGGCGAGGTGGCCAAGGTTCAGCGCGGTGGAACCCGGCCGCAACACAACCATCACCCCGACCAAGCCCACGAGCACCGCCATCCAACGCCGAAGTCTGACGGTTTCCCCGAGGATCGGGATCGATAGAACGGTGATGATGAGAGGTGTTGCGAAGAGAATTGCGTAAGTCTGGGTCAGTGGGAGAACCGAAAACGCATAGAACGCTGAAACCCCAGTGACGACAGCGGCAACGGTCCGTATGGCCATCCACCAAGGATGCACCGGAACCAGCGTACCCGGAGTAGCATCGCGCATCAGCATAATCGTGGCGAGCGGAAAGCTCAGCAGAACACTGAAGAATACGATCTGGATCGGTGAATAATTTGCACCGAGAATTTTGATGAATACGTCGTGACTCGAGTAGAGACCAAAGGCAACCAGGGCCAGCACAGCGCCTTTGACATTCGAAGACATGGCTGGCCCCTTTACCTGGAGTTACAGGCTCGCGTCTAGTGCAGCGACGATGGCATCGCCCATTTCAGACGTGGACATCGGTGTGCCGCCTTCCGGACCCATCAGATCAGCAGTCCGGGCGCCGTCAGCGAGCACTTTCTCAATCGCAGCTTCAAGGCGTGCGGCCTCGTCACCCTGATCGAAGCTGTAGCGCAACGCCATCGCGAAGCTGAGGATACATGCGATCGGGTTCGCCTTGCCCTGCCCTGCAATGTCCGGTGCAGAACCGTGCACGGGTTCGTAAAGTGCTTTGGGACGGCCGTTTGCCATTGGTGCGCCAAGCGACGCCGACGGCAACATGCCAAGGCTGCCGGTGAGCATGGCAGCAGCGTCCGACAGAAGATCGCCGAACAGATTGTCGGTCACAATCACATCAAACTGCTTGGGCCAGCGGCACAGCTGCATAGCACCGGCGTCGGCATACATGTGCGACAGCTCGACATCCGGGTAATCCTCGTCATGCACTTTCTGTACGACTTCGCGCCAGAGAATGCCCGACTCCATCACGTTGGCCTTCTCCATGGAACACACCTTGTTCCCGCGGCGGCGCGCCAGTTCGAAAGCAGAACGCGCAACGCGGTCGATCTCGGATTCGGTGTAACGCTGGGTGTTGATGCCAACACGCTCATTGCCTTCCTCGAAGATGCCGCGCGGTTCACCAAAGTAGATACCGGACGTCAATTCACGCACGATCATGATGTCGAGCCCGGCAACAACGTCTTTCTTGAGCGACGAGAAGTCGGCAAGCGCGTCGAAACACTGAGCAGGGCGAAGGTTCGCAAAAAGATCCATCTCTTTGCGCAAGCGCAGCAGGCCGCGTTCCGGTTTCACGCTGAAATCAAGGCTGTCATATTTGGGGCCGCCAACAGCACCCAACAGCACGGCATCAACTTCCTGAGCCTTCGCCATCGTGTCGTCGTGGAGCGGCGTGCCGTGTTTGTCGTAGGCGGCACCACCGACAAGGTCTTCGCTCACATCAAACGCCAGATCTCGCTTGGCTCCGTACCAATCGATAATCTTGCGCACCTCGGCCATAACTTCGGGGCCAATCCCGTCGCCGGGCAGTATCAAAAGCGAAGCGTTGCTCATCATGGGTTCCTTTGATCAACTGGATTGTGCTTCGCGTAGACCCGCAAGGCTCCATGGTCAAGGCAAGGCCGCCTAAGGCAGGGTCAAGTCGACCGTAATCAGACTGTGGTGCTGATCCTGGAGCACAGGCAAGACCTTTGCATCGACGACCCCGAGGTCAGGTGAAGGCAGCACGTATGACACACGCATCGGGCCTGGCGTGTCCCAATGGGCGGTGGTCTGACCTGCCAGCGGGTCGTTCACATGCTGTGCCGAGAGAAACTCTGCCATCGCATCACGATATCCATCCCCCCGGTCAGGATCGAGATTGGTATTGGCCGTGAAGAGGTATGGCCGATCCACCTGCCCGATGATTTGCTCCCACAGGCGCAGCTCATCCCGATTTCGCCGTCCATTCCGGTCTTCAGGACCGTCGAACACCGGCGGCCCGGCATGCCCGACCAAGAGCGATAGCCGGTGTGCGTGACCCTGAGCGCCAATCTCGACCGGAACAATCCAATGTCCGCCCGAGGACAGGCGTTGCGTATCGCGACCGGTATCCGACTCTGCCATCAGCCCATCTGGCACATCGCGCCACAGCAGATCGTTGAAGGATCGTACTTCGGTATGAAAAGTCGGATATCGCGAGAGGATAGCAAGCGCCTCCTCACCTGGAAAGCGGCCAAAGGCTTGCGAATCCTCGGGCTCACCGAACCTTCCATCGCTATCCATGTCGGCCAATGTTGGGACACCGGCATTCGAGCGCAATGGGATGGCGAAGGCATACCCCCCGTCAATCAGGTCCGCGAATGCAGCAAGTGTTTGCCCACTCGCATCGAAATCGAACCGGGTGAGCACAACGATGTCCGCGTCGGCAGATTGAATCTCGTTTGCGAAAGTGACGAGTTGCTCATCCCGGTTGGCTAGGTCACGCAACAACAGGCCCGGACCATTCCGCGTCACAGGGGCGTGCCAGAGTGCGACCCGAAGATCCTGGGCTAGCGCCATACCCGTCGAAAAGATGACCGCGGCGCACAGCCCGATCAAACCATTTGCAATTCGTCTTCCTGTGCGTAGGCGCGGCGGCGCTTTTCTTCGATCAGAGCGGCCACACGGAAGAACGCAATTCCCCGCATCATCAACGTCAATGGAAGAAAGGCCCATGCGCACAGCACCCAGATGAAAATCTCCGGCATCACGAGCATCGAGGCATCGAAGGTGCCAATCCACATCCGCAGCAACGCCGGGATCAGGAATGGCAGCAAGAACCCTAAGGCGAGGTTAAAATGCGCATCGCGTTTCAGGCGGAACAGCACGTCACGGCCCGAGGTCGGATCAAACAGCGGGAGATTGATCCAGAAGTTGAACGCGGTTTTCCGGATCGGCCAGAAAATGAACCGGGCATATACCCAGAACAGAAACAACGCGACCAGTGAGACCAAGAACAGGAGGCTGGAGATTCGCGTCGCAGCAGTGATGTCAAACCGGAACGGCAGATCAGCATAAGCAATCGACATCAAACGTACTGGTGAATACGGGAAGTCAAACATGGTGGCCGCGGTGACGGAGAGCGACTCCAGCATTGTCGGTGGCAGGTTCGGATCGCGCGCGCCTGACGACATCAGCAAGGCGGCAAACAACACGCTGAAGAACAGCGCGAGAAACCTTAAGCGATTGAACGGCGGCGCATTCCGGAATTCCAGAAAGGTCGGATACTCGCTGTTGTACTCGGCAAACGTCACCACCGCCGCGACAAGCGCAACCAACGCTGCCATTTGCGCTGCATCGCTGGAGGTTCCTGGCATCACCAACGACGGCAACACCACAAGCAACGCCATCAACAGCGCCCGCACAGCTGATCCGATGATCCGCTTGACCACTCTGGTTTCCCTTCAAATCGGATGGACGCGATACGCTGCCGCGGCCTTATTCCAAATTTGTGCCGCCAGGTTTTGGCGGACTGCCTCATTCTTGCCCCAGTTTTGCCCAAGTTCGCAGAGCGGCTCAACTCTGCTTTGCGTCTATCTCTGTGAAATCATTGGATTCGCCGAAAAACTGGTGCGCGATTACATCAGCGCTTGCCGCAAAATATGGCAGCGGACGGAACAGCCACAACATCTTGTAGGTCGGAAAAAACAAAGGCCGCCCCAAAGGACGGCCCAAGTCATTCGCTGTTTTGTAAGGCTTAAACCCAGGGGCGAGCCTGAGATGCCTGCGCCTCGAAGCTGTCGATCGCAGAGGCCTTCTCCATCGTCAAACCGATGTCATCCAGGCCGTTCATCAGGCAATGCTTCTTGAAGCTGTCAAGCTCGAAGGAAAAGCTCTCGCCGTCTGAACTGGTGACCGTCTGGTTCTCCAGATCAACAGTCATCCGCGCGTTGGAGCCTTTTTCAGCATCCTTCATCAGCACTTCCACAGCCTCTTTCGGGAGAACGATCGGCAGGATGCCGTTCTTGAAGCAGTTGTTGTAGAAGATGTCAGCGAAGGAGGTCGAGATAACCGACCGAATGCCAAAATCCTTGAGCGCCCACGGCGCGTGCTCACGCGAAGACCCGCAGCCGAAATTGTCACCGGCTACGAGAATTTCGGCATCGCGATACTGCGGCTTGTTGAGAACGAAATCAGGGATTTCGTTTCCGGCATCATCGTAACGCATTTCGTCAAACAGGTTCACACCCAGACCCGAGCGCTTGATCGTTTTCAGAAACTGCTTGGGGATGATCATATCAGTGTCGATATTCACCAGCGGCATAGGCGCCGCGATCCCGGTGAGTTTTTCGAATTTTTCCATTACATCATCTCCCGCACATCGGTGAGTTTTCCGGTGATCGCCGCAGCCGCAGCCATCGCGGGCGACATGAGGTGTGTTCGACCACCACGCCCCTGACGGCCTTCGAAATTGCGGTTCGATGTGGCCGCGCAGCGTTCACCCGGAGCCAGCTGGTCAGGGTTCATCGCAAGGCACATAGAGCACCCGGCAAGACGCCATTCAAAGCCAGCTTCTTTGAAGATGTCAGCCAGTCCTTCTTCCTCGGCCTGCGCGCGCACAAGGCCAGAGCCCGGAACAACCATCGCCCGTTTCACTGCGATCTTCTTGCCCTTGAGGATTTCGGCTGCTGCGCGAAGATCCTCGATCCGGCCATTGGTGCAGGAACCGATAAAGACCGTGTCTATCTCGATGTCCGAGAGCTTCTGACCCGGTGTCAGGCCCATATACTCGATCGAGCGCTTCGCTGCGCCAACCTTGCCACCCTCAAAGCTTTCGGGGGCAGGAACCTCTGCGGTGATCGGTAATACGTCTTCAGGCGAGGTGCCCCACGTCACGACCGGTGCGATGTCTTCACCCTTGATGGTGATTACTTTGTCCCAATGCGCGTCTTCGTCAGAGAAGAGGGTTTTCCACCAGGTCAACGCTGCTTCCCATTGCGCACCTTTCGGCGCGTGCGGGCGGCCTTTGACGTATTCAAAAGTCTTTTCGTCCGGAGCGATCAGCCCAGCGCGAGCACCACCTTCGATCGCCATGTTGCAGACGGTCATGCGACCTTCCATCGACAGATCGCGGATCGCTTCACCGCAATACTCGATGACATAACCCGTACCGCCAGCAGTACCGGTCTTGCCGATCACCGACAGGGTGATGTCCTTAGCGGTCACACCGGGGCGCAGCTTGCCGGTGATTTCGACCTTCATGTTTTTGGATTTCTTCTGGATCAACGTCTGGGTGGCCAGAACATGCTCGACCTCGGACGTACCAATGCCATGCGCCAGCGCGCCGAAGGCACCATGCGTCGCAGTGTGCGAGTCGCCACAAACCACGGTCATGCCCGGCAGGGTCCAGCCCTGTTCCGGCCCGACGATGTGAACGATGCCCTGACGGACATCGGACACCGGATAATAGTGGATGCCGAAATCCTTGGCGTTCTTGTCGAGCGCCGCAACCTGAATCGCGCTGTCTTCGGTCATGTTCTTGGGGTCTTCACGACCCGGCGTCGTGGGGACGTTGTGATCCGGAACCGCGATTGTCTTGTCCGGTGCACGCACCGACCGACCTGCCATCCGCAGACCTTCAAAAGCCTGGGGGCTGGTCACTTCGTGAACGAGGTGACGGTCGATGTAGAGAAGGCAGGTGCCGTCGTCGGACTCATGTGCGACATGGGCATCCCAGATTTTGTCATAGAGCGTTTTGGGGGACATTGGTCCTCTCCCTTGCGTTTCTAAAATATCGTGTTGGGTCGTCAGGGTTCGGGCGCAGCGTTATAGCCGCGCGAGCACCGTGTGGGTCGCACCGAAAAAACGTTCCCGCAAACGCGCACGTTCGGCCAGATCGAAAACCATTTCCATATGCGCTGCCTTACATCATCGCCCCGTCTTGCTGCAAGTGCGGCGCTGCTCTCCAACCTTGAGAAACGCCTCCAGGCATGTGATCCGACACCGAAATCCTCTCGTGCTTCAAAATGACGGGTAAAATGCTGACAAAACTGAACATAATAAATCTTGGGCTTATTACTATTCTTGGCGCGGGCCTGATCGCGAACACGGCTGGTGCGGATACAGGTTTACGTCCCGTGGCCATCGTGTTGCCATTTGCAGATTCTTAACCGGTTGCGCTAGCGCTATAGCAGTGCGACGCTGTTCCTACGCAGCCAGCCGGGAATAGAATGGGCCCTGATGTCGTCTCACCTGAAACGCTGACCGAGGTCACACTCGATTTTTATGTTTGGGCTCAAGCGTTCTTGTCCAATTTATTGAGGCCCTGGAACGCCTACCAACTGCTGATCGCTCTTGGCATCTTTGTGACGGCGCACCTTTTGGCTGCCCTGATCAAGCCAAGAATGCACGAATGGATGCGCGGCCTTGAAGGCTGGCCGAAATGGCGGATGCGCGCTTTGGTCGTGTTCCATCGCCGCCTGCGCATGGTTCTCTTCGTCGCGCTGATCTGGCTGGTTGTTTTCGTCATGCGAGAAATCACATGGCCATCGCGTTCTTACTTGCTTGCGATCATCGCCAATCTTTCGACGGCTTGGCTCCTCATCGCCTTTGCAACCCGCCTGATCAAGAACGCGCTAATGCGGTCGGTTGTGCGCTATGGTGCTTGGATCTGGGTCACGCTTTCGATCACTGGTCTGGCGGGAGAAGCCCAATCCCTCCTCGATAGTGCTGCAGTAACCATCGGCGAAACACGGCTGTCACTATGGTTGGTGATACAGGCCATCGTCATTGTCGCAACGCTTCTGACCCTGGCCCGCATCATCAGCAGTACGACCGCTGCAACGATCCGGCGGAATGAAGATATTTCCCCGTCGATGCAGGTGCTTGCAATCAAGTTCCTGCAAGTTGCCCTCTTCGGAACTGCGTTTTTTCTCGGTCTTCGCATCGTCGGGGTCGATCTCACAGGGCTTGCGGTGCTGTCCGGGGCCATTGGTGTCGGCCTCGGCTTTGGCCTTCAAAAGGTCGTATCGAACCTCGTCTCCGGCATCATCATCCTGCTCGACAAGTCGATCAAACCGGGTGACGTGATCTCGCTCGGCGATACCTTCGGGTGGATCAACAGCCTTGGTGCGCGCTACGTGAGCGTGGTCACACGCGATGGCAAGGAATACCTGATCCCGAACGAAGACCTGATCACCGGTCAGGTGGTGAACTGGTCCCACTCCAACGAATTTGTGCGTTTGGACATTTACTTTGGGACAGCCTATTCCGACGATCCGCACAAGGTCCGCGAGATCGCAATCAATGCGGCGAAATCGGTTGACCGTGTCCTCAGCTTCAAACCGCCGGTGTGTCACATCGTAGGCTTTGGCGACAGCTCTGTGGACTACATCCTGCGCTTTTGGATCCGTGATCCAACGGGCGGGCTGACCAATATCCGGGGCAACGTCTACCTCGCACTTTGGGACGCATTCCATGACAACGGAATTTCGATCCCGTTCCCGCAGAGAGAGGTCAAACTACTGGAAGGGTCGCAACTTGCGACAACAACGCACCCGGACTGACGGAACGTTGCGGCTGACTCCGCAAAGCCTGTCGCACATACTGCGCGCGACAAAATAAAGGAGTCTCTCATGGCAGACGATATCGTACTTCTCGACGGTGCGCGCACCGCTATCGGCACCTTTGGCGGATCATTGGCTGCCACGCCTCCGTCCGACCTTGGGGCAGCAGTCGCCAAAGCCGCGATGGAGCGGTCCGGGGTCGAAGGTGGTCAGATCGGGCATGTCTTTTACGGGCATGTCATCAACACCGAACCCCGCGACATGTATCTCAGCCGGATCGCGGCGATCCAGGCCGGGATTCCTGAAACGACCCCCGCTATGAACGTGAACCGCCTCTGCGGATCGGGCGCTCAGGCAATTGTGTCGGCCATTCAATCCCTGATGCTGGGCGATGCGGAATTCGCTCTGGCTGGCGGCGCCGAAAGCATGAGCCGTTCTCCCTATATCGTGCCGGATCAGCGTTGGGGCGCTAAGATGGGCGACATCCGCACACTCGACATGATGCTGGGCGCACTGAACTGCCCCTTCGGCACAGGCCACATGGGGGTGACGGCGGAAAACGTCGCGGCCGAGCACGACATCACCCGCGACGCGCAAGACGCCTTTGCGCTGGAAAGCCAGAAGCGCGCGGCGAGAGCCATCGAGGAAGGCCGCTTCAAGAGCCAGATCATCCCGGTTGAGGTCAAAGTCAAACGCGACATGGTGCCGTTCGAGACGGATGAGCACCCCAAGGCCACCACGATGGAAGCGCTCGGCGGTCTGAAGACCGTGTTCCAGAAAGACGGCACCGTCACGGCCGGCAACGCCTCGGGCATCAACGATGGTGCAGCGGCTGTCGTTCTGGCCACCGCGTCTGCCGCCGAAAAGGGCGGCCTCAAACCCAAAGCGCGCATTCTGGGCTATGCCCATGCCGGCGTCCGACCCGAGGTGATGGGCATCGGCCCCGTGCCTGCGGTCGAAAACCTGCTCAAGCGGACAGGCCTGTCGATTAATGATTTCGACGTGATCGAAAGCAACGAGGCCTTCGCGGCACAGGCGCTTGCCGTGAACAAGGGACTTGGCCTTGATCCGGCGAAAGTGAACCCGAACGGCGGTGCTATCGCGCTCGGTCATCCCGTTGGCGCAACCGGTGCGATCATCACAGTCAAAGCACTCTATGAACTGGAGCGCATTGGCGGATCGAAGGCGCTGATCACCATGTGCATCGGCGGCGGTCAGGGCATCGCACTGGCTATCGAACGCCTGTAAACTTCGGGCAATACTCTGCTTTCAAAACCCGGCTGACCACCCTCGGCCGGGTTAATTCATTCTTCACCATGATCCCGGACAGTCCCAAAACGGAATGACGGAGGTCTGGATGAGTCTCGCCAACAAGCTGGCAGAGGAACGGCGTGCCCGTTTGGCCGCTGAACGCCTTTTGGAACTCAAGCAGGCCGAACTGTTCGCCGCCAATCGCAAGCTGGGCAATCACGCACAGAAACTCAGCAACGAAATCGTTGAAACGCGGGCCGAAGTGGCGATGGTGCGCGGCGAAAACCAGCGCGTCAAAACCGAGTTGGGCGTTGCCAACGAAAAGATCCAGATCGCCGAACGCCGCTTGTGGCACTCCATCGAGACCATTCAGGACGGTTTCGCCTTTTTCGACGCCGACAATCGCATGATCGTCGCCAACCGCGCCTATCTCGCGGTGTTCGAGGATTTAGAAGAGGTGCAGCCGGGCATCACCTATCCCCGCATCCTTCAGCTTCTGACCGAGGAAGGCATCGTCAATATCGGCGATGAACGCCCCGCCGACTGGCGCGCACGAATGCAGGACCGGTGGCAACAAGACGATCCGCAGCCAATGGAAATCCAACTTTGGAATGGTGAGCATGTCCGCATCTTCGACCGACGTGGCCCGACTGGTGACGTGGTCAGCCTTGCGCTCAACATCACCTCCAGCGTTCGGTACGAGGAACAGTTGCACGATGCGCGAGAACGGGCCGAAGCCGCGAACCGCGCGAAATCAGCATTCCTTGCCAATATGAGCCATGAGATCCGCACGCCAATGAACGGGGTCGTCGGCATGGCTGATCTGCTGACAGAAACCGATCTTGACCCGGAACAGCGCCTTTTTGTGGAAACGATCAAGCATTCTGGCGAGGCGTTGCTGGTCATCATCAATGACGTCCTCGATTACTCGAAAATCGACGCCGACAAGCTGGTTTTGCACCCGGAGCCTTTCGATCTCGAAAAGACGCTGCAGGAGGTTGTGATGCTCTTACAACCCTCCGCGCAGGCCAAAGGTCTTGCGCTTACAATCGATTATGATCTCAACCAGCCGACAAAGTTCGTCGCAGACCCGGGGCGCATCCGTCAGATTGTCACCAACCTGATGGGCAACGCCGTCAAATTCACGCTGGAAGGCCATGTTCAATTGCGGGTCGCCGGAGAGCCGGTTTCGGAGGCCGAAACCAAACTGAGCATCACTGTCGAAGACACAGGCATCGGGATCGACGCAGATAAAGTCGACCATGTTTTCGGCGAATTCAATCAGGTCGAGGATGACCGCAACCGCCAATTTGAAGGGACTGGGCTCGGTCTGACGATCACCAAACGTCTGGTCGAGCTTATGGGCGGAAAGATTTGGGTCACGTCCGAGGCTGGTGTGGGAAGTTGTTTCGGCTTTTCCGTGACGCTAGCTGTTGATCCGGGTGCATCCGAAACTGCGCCAATTCTCGGTGCGGCGATCCAGAGCATCCTTGTGATAGAAGGCGATACAACCGAAACGTCGCTCAGCAATCAGATCAGGGCACTCGGCGGTAAAATCGAATCCATCAGCGACCCGGCTAGTTTGACGTCGGAACACGTCGGACGCGCAAATCTCATCGTGACGTCCATCGAAGCGTCCAGCCCGATGTTTGCGGCCACAGTCGACACTCTGAAGCATCTAAAATCAACGACGCCAGTAGTGTTTCTCTCGTCCGACCCGGGCCATATAGCGGAAACCGGTTTACCAAATATCCACTGCCTCCAGAATCCTTACACGCGCACCGATCTGATCGAGGCCGTTCTGAAATCTGCGCGCCCAAGCGAACCGGAGAAAGCGACGCCCGCACCTGTTCCGCCGAGTTTGCCAAAGGTCTTGCTGGCCGAGGACAACCGGACCAACCAGCTCGTCTTTCGCAAGATGATAGGCAAGCTTCAGATCGACCTCGCCATCGCAAACGATGGGTTCGAAGCCGTGACAGCTTTCGAAACAGATGCACCCGACATCATCTTCATGGACATTTCAATGCCCGGCATGGATGGCAAAGAGGCCACCGCGCGTATCCGCCAGCTTGAGGGCGCGGGGCCGAATGTGCCGATCATAGCAGTCACCGCACATGCTATGGACGGCGACCGCGACATGATCCTCAAAGCCGGACTGACCGATTACCTCACCAAACCGCTGCGCAAGGATGCACTGCTCGAAAAGCTGGAACTATACTGCCCGCAGCTTCAGCTGGCGTCGTAAGGCCGGACAAAGACAGGCGCGTCAGGCTTGGACAAGTCCTCTCGATAGGAATACCCGCCCAGATCGAAATCAAGGATGCCTTCGGGTTCGGTTAGCCGCCGCTGAATGATGAAACGGGCCATTGATCCGCGCGCCTTCTTGGCAAAAAAGCTGACAATCTTCGGGCCTTTGCCATCACCCTTGTCTTCCATGAAAGCAGGCGTGACGATCCGCAGTCCAAGTGGCTTCGGCGGCACGGCGCCAAAATATTCCTGACTGGCGCAATTGATCAGTGTGTCGGTGCTCACCTCGGCCGCCTGCGCCTTAAGTTCCTTGGCGATCTGGTCGCGCCAGTAGTCATAAAGGTTTGTACCGCGCCGGGTCTTCAACCGGCTCCCCATTTCAAGGCGGTAGGCCTGGATCCCGTCCAGCGGGCGCAGAACTCCGTACAGACCAGACAGGATACGCAGATGGTCCTGCGCCCAGCGCATCTCGTCCGCATCCAGCGTTTCGGCCTCAAGACCCTGATAGGTATCGCCAGCAAACGCCAAGGCAGCCGGGCGCACATCGTCTTTTACGGGCGCTTCGTTAAAGTCACGGAACCGGTCGCGGTTCAGCTTGGCGAGATCATCACTCAAGTCCATCAGCGCCTTGAGATTGCCCAGCGTCAGATTGCGCGCGGTCTTGGCCAGACGATTGGCATCTTCCTGAAACACGGGTTCCGTCAGCGTCACGTCACGCTCGGACCAGTCAAGGCGTTTGGCTGGAGAGATCACGACGAGCATGGCGGCACCTTTGTTCTGCTTGTGGTCCCTGTGGATTTAGTTCGCTGCCTGCAAAACGTCCAGAAACGTCTCGGCAAAGCGTTCGGCATGGCGCTCTCCGATGATCCGGGCGATCCCGCTTTCATCGCTTGGTTTGGCATTTGCGAGCTTAGCCAATTGCCCGGCGGAACATGTCATGGGTTTGAGCGTCCCACATGCCCCCCGGATCAAACGCGCCTGCGATTCAAGCAGCGCATCGTACAGACCACCCGCGCCACTGGTCGCCAGCTTGCGCCGTGCAGGGTGCATGTCCGGCGTATCTCCGGCGATAGCCTCCAGGAAAGCGCGACCGTAGCGTTCAAGCTTCTTGGCGCCGACACCATTGATCCGCGCGAGATCATCCAATGTGCGCGGGCGGGTTTCAGCCATCTCGATCAGGGTTTTGTCCGGGAAAATCACATATGCCGGGACCGATTGTTCTTCGGCCAACGCACGCCGCTTCGCTTTGAGCGCAGACAGCAATGGCGCATCTTCATCGCTGACAAGCATCCGGACCTGAGGCCGACGCTCACTCGCCGCCTCGATGCTGTCGCGCCGCAGGTTGATTGACGCTTCGCCACGCAGGATCGGGCGCGCGGCTTCGGTCATCACCAAGGCGCCATGCCGTTCCGGATCCGGCCGCATCAGGTCATGCCCCATCATCTGCCGGAACACCGCCTGCCATTCACCGCGTTTCAACTCTTTGCCAACTCCGAATGTCGGCAACGTGTCGTGACTGCGTGCCAACGCCTTTTCGGTCTTTGTCCCCAGCAGGATGTCGATCAGATGCCCCGCGCCAAAGCTCTCACCGGTACGCAAAGCTGCGGACAATGCCTTTCGCACAGCCTCGGTACCGTCAAAAACCTCGGCCGGTTTATCGCACAGATCGCAATTGCCACAGGTAACCTCGCCTTCGCCGAAATACCCCAACAGTGTTTTTCGTCGGCATTCCAACGCCTCGGCAAGACCTAGAAGCGCATTCAATCGCCCATGATCAGCGTGCCTGCGCTCCGGTGGTGCCATGCCTTCGTCGATCTGCGAACGGCGCAAACGAATGTCATCCGCGCCGTAAAGCGTCAGCGTTTCAGCAGGTGCGCCATCACGCCCAGCGCGGCCGATTTCCTGATAATAAGCTTCGATGGATTTTGGCAGATCGGCATGAGCGACCCATCGGATGTCGGGCTTATCGACCCCCATACCAAAGGCAACGGTGGCGACGACTATCAATCCGTCTTCGGTGGCGAAACGGGATTCCACGTGGCGACGGGCGTCCGGATCCATCCCGCCATGATAGAAACAGGCGGTGTGCCCCTCGGCATTAAGCGCTTGGGCCAGAGTTTCCGTCTTCGCGCGGGTTCCGCAATAGACGATGCCGGACTGATCCTTACGGGCGGCTGCGAATTTTAAGATCTGATCCCGCGGTTTGTTCTTGGGCGCGAACATCAGGTGGATGTTGGGTCGGTCAAATCCCCGCAGAAAGGTCGTTGGCGCGCGACCGTCGAACAGACGAGTGACAATCTCTTCCTGCGTTTCCCCATCGGCCGTCGCCGTGAAGGCAGCCAGCGGCACATCCAGCGCACGGCGCAATTCGCCGATGCGAAGATAATCGGGGCGGAAATCATGGCCCCATTGGCTGACGCAATGGGCCTCGTCGACAGCAATCAGCGACACACCCGCCTGTTGCAACAGTCGCTGCGTCCCACCGGACGCGAGGCGTTCAGGTGCCAGATAAAGAAGCTTCAGTTCGCCGGAATGAAGCATGTCCCAGACAGCACCATTCTCTTCGTCGGTATTGGCCGAGGTCAATGCGCCCGCCGCAACACCCGCTTCGCGCAGCCCACGCACCTGATCGCGCATCAGGGCAATCAGCGGCGAAATGACGACGGTTACACCGTGGCGCACCAAGGCAGGAAGTTGAAAACAAAGCGACTTGCCGCCACCAGTTGGCATGATCGCCAACACGTTATCCCCATGCGCCACGGCTTCGACGATCTCGGACTGGCCGGGACGAAAGCTGTCGAATCCAAAAACATCGCGCAGAATGGTGTCTGCGTCGGACATGTCGCGGGGCATGGATGACCTGTCAGGTTCTTAACTACATCTGCTCTTTGTCTGACAGTCTCATACTAAGGATGCGTGAACAAGCCTTTGCGCCGGTCAAAACCCGTAGAAAAACCCGGCATTGTTCTGAAGCACGATGCGCAGGATGTAGACGCCGATCAATGCCACCAGCGGCGCGAGGTCGATGCCCGACATTGGCGGTAAGATACGGCGCAGGCGGGAATACATCGGCTCCAGCAAGCGGTTCAGACCATCCCAGATTTGCGCAACAATGGGCTGACGCAGGTTCAGGACCTGAAAGTTGATCAGCCAACTCATGATGACGTGGGCAATGATAAAGAACCACACGATATCAAGAAGCAGCATGAGTATCTGGAAGAGCGATTGCATCTTACGAATTTCCCTTGGCAGTGATCCTTCAACAGGTAGGCGCAAGCGCGCCGAAGAACAAGTCAGAGCAATTGCCGCGAGGTCGTGATTGACGTGACTGACCATTAGGTCAACTACGCGACCAACAGGAGAACCCGATGTATCCTTTCATCCGCATGGCGCTTGGCCTTTGGAAAGCGCGCAAAGCCCCGAAGCTTGGACCGTTTGCAACATATGTCTCGCACCACAGATGCTGGCCGTGGGACATCGACATGTGGATGGAACTGAACAACGGCCGCACGTTGACGCTTTACGACCTCGGGCGCATCCCCTTGGCTCAGGTTAACGGATTGATGTCCATGATCCGCAAGGAAAAGTGGGGGCTGACGATGGCAGGCGTTGTTGTACGGTACAGACGCCGCATCCGTACGTTTGAACGGTTTGAAATGCGCAGTCGGCTTCTGTGTTGGGACGCGCGTTTCCTTTACATTGAACAGTCGATGTGGAAGCAGAACGGCGAATGCGCCAACCATGCGGTATATCGGTCTGCTGTGACCGACAGAAATGGGATTGTCCCGACCCACCGCGTCATCGAAGCCATGGGAATGACCGACACGCCATCGCCGGACATGCCCGAATGGGTTGCGGATTGGCTACGCGCCGAAGACGCGCGACCTTGGCCGCCGATGCAGGAAACGGCCGCACAGTAACTCTGCTTGCCGGTCGGCGGTTTCGCACCCATAACCTCGGACAGGGGGATATGGCATGGCGAACGCTTCTCTGCGCAAACGGATCTGGGGTTGGTTCTTTTTCGACTGGGCTAGCCAGCCCTATAATACCCTTTTGATCACCTTCATTTTTGCGCCCTACATCAAGGAATTGGTGGGGGATGGCACCGCTGCGCAATCCGCCTGGGGGTTTGGTATCGGAACAGCCGGACTTGTGATTGCCATTCTCGCCCCGGTGCTTGGGGCCTTGGCTGATACGGGCGGCAACCGGATGCGCTGGATCTGGCTATTCTCGATGATGTACGTCGTTGGAGCGGGTGGACTTTGGTTTGCCGCGCCGGGCGATTTCAACCTCATCCTGATCCTGACCTTCTTCGCCATCGGCATGATCGGGATGGAGTTCTCAACCACCTTCACTAATTCGATGCTACCCGATCTGGGCACGCCCGAAGAGATCGGGCGCATATCCGGCAATGGCTGGGCATTCGGTTACGTTGGTGGGCTGATCGCGCTTGTAATCATGCTCTTGTTCTTCGCCGACAACGCCACAACAGGCCGTACCCTGATCGGTTTGGAACCTGCATTTGGCCTTGATCCGGCTGCGCATGAAGGCACGCGGTTCGTTGGTCCGTTGGTTGCGATCTGGTTTGCAGTGTTCATGATCCCCTTCTTCCTGTTCGTCAAAGAACCAAAACGTCCAAGAGCCCCCAAGGGTGCGGTTAAGCTCGCCGTCGGCGATCTCGGGACCACGCTGAAACGACTGCCGCAGGATCGTTCACTCTTCGCCTTCCTTGGCTCGGCGATGTTCTACCGGGATGCATTGAACGGCATGTATGCGTTTGGAGGTATCTACGCGGCCGGTGTGCTCGGGTGGAGCGTTCAGAATGTCGGGATCTTCGGCATCATTGCGATTATCGCCGGTGCCTTGGCGGCGTGGCTCGGTGGGATGGCGGATTCCCGGTTCGGCCCAAAACCTGTGATTGTGGCCTGTATCCTCGCGCTGACGACTGTCGGAGTGGCAATTGTCCTGATCTCGCGCGAAACGATGTTCGGCGTTCCTCTACCCGAAGGATCAGCACTGCCCGACATTGCATTCTACGTGATCGGCGCAATCATCGGAGCCGCCGGAGGTGTCATTCAATCCGCCAGCCGCACCATGATGGTGCGACAAGCCAACCCCGCCCGCATGACCGAAGCGTTCGGTTTGTACGCATTGGCGGGCAAAGCGACCAGTTTTCTGGCACCGCTGCTGATCGGGGTCACAACTTACGTCACCGGTTCCCAACAATTGGGTGTGAGCCCCGTGATAGGACTTTTCCTGATCGGGCTTGTGTTGTTAGTCTGGGTCAACCCACACGGGAAGCGGGCAGTGACATGAAACGGTTTTCGATTATCCTCGGTCTCGCCTTTCTACTGAGCGCCTGCGGCGGCGACAGCGGATCGCGCAACTCAGATACATCTGCGGCAAGCATCCCCCGCGTAACCGGCGTCCTGAGTACACGACAGGCCAAGCAGCTCTTTGGCGATATGAACAACGCCTCCAGACAGTCTCCGGCAGCACATGGCAGCTATGCCAAAGGCTGCGCCGCCGGCCAGGTACAATTGCCGGAAACGGGGCCGACATGGCAGGCGATGCGGCTGTCGCGGAACCGAAACTGGGGTTTGCCGATTACGATCGATTTCCTTCAGGACTTGTCTCGCATCGCTGCACGAGAACCGGGTTGGAACGGTCTTTACATCGGCGACATCAGCCAGCCGCGCGGCGGCCCGATGCTCACGGGCCACGCCAGCCACCAGATCGGATTGGATGCCGATATCTGGATGAGGCCCACCGATCGGCTGAACCTCAATCGGACAGAGCGGGAAAACATCTCCTCCATCTCGATGCGACGCTCCAATGGCGCGTTCACGAATGACAAGTGGACGAAATCGCATCACAGCATCATCAAGGCGGCGGCCAGCGATCCGCGCGTTGCCCGGATTTTTGTATTCCCCGGCGCCAAGGTCGCCATGTGTAATGCCGAAAAAGGCGACCGCAGATATCTGCGAAAGGTCCGCCCTTGGTACGGGCATCACTATCACTTCCACGTCCGACTGGCCTGCCCACGCGGCATGTCCGGCTGTGTTGATCAGAATCCCCCACCGCGTGGCGATGGCTGTGACGAGGCGCAACAATGGGTGAACAATATTCTGAACCCGCCGCCGCCTGATCCCAACGCACCGAAACCAAAACCGAGACGCGAACTCACATTGGCAGACCTCCCGGCACAATGTGCCGCAGTTCTCTCGTCGAACTGATGGGTTTGGAATAGCGTTTTGGCCGAAGAGAACGGTGTCGCCCGGTTCCTGTCGTCCTACCATTGGACCAAGGAACGCGATGGGTTCGGCGGGTATTCGGCAATTTCACTGACGCCCGATGGCGCGGGATTTGTCATTCTCAGCGACCGTGCGCATCTGATCGAAGGCAGTATTTTCCGACACGAGGGGCGGATCATTGGGGTGCGCTCTTCAGACATGTCTCAACTGGACATGCCAGACGCCCTGTTTCTTGATCCATCCGTTCGGGACACCGAAGGCTTGGCGCAGGACGCGCAAGGTCGGTTGTACATATCGGTCGAAGGCACGAACCGCGTCCTATACCGCGATCTCGACGGCAGTTGGTCCGCCCTGCCCGATCATCCCGACATTCAGTCCTTACCGAACAATCGCGGTTTGGAAGCACTTACGATTGCCAAAGACGGTACGCTCTACGCCCTGCCCGAAGTGTCAAAGGACCTCAATGCACCATTTCCCGTATTCCGGTTCAGACAAGAGAACGGCTGGGACCTACCGATGTCGATCACGCGTAGCGAAGGCTTCCTACCGGTAGGTGCAGATATTGGTCCGGATGGACTGCTTTACGTTCTTGAACGTGGATTCAGCGGGTTCGGCTTCTCCTCGAGGGTACGACGGTTCGAACTTTCCGACATTGATGGTTTAGCCGGCGAAACGCTCTTCACGACGGAACCACGCCAGCACGACAACCTGGAAGGCATCGCCGTCTGGATAGCACCGGATGGAAGCCTGCGGCTGACGATGATTTCGGACGACAATTTCTTCTTCCTCCAGAAAACCGAGATCGTCGAATACGCCATCGCCAAATAGCTTGTCTGTAGTGCGGCCACGCTATATGCAGCGCGCCATTCCCGATTGACGGGAATCAAGTCCCCGCAACCTTGGCAAAACGGGAGTCACAATGACCCGCGCTCATATTCCTGGCATTATCGCCATGGCCTTCATCGTGTTGGCCTCCAACATCCTTGTGCAGTTCCTGTTCGGAAACTGGCTGACATGGGGTGCCTTCACCTATCCGTTCGCTTTCCTTGTCACCGACGTGATGAACCGGCTCTACGGTCCGGGTCCGGCTCGCAAAGTGGTCTTTGCCGGCTTTGTTGTCGGCGTGATCTGTTCCTTGATCGGAACTCAGATCCAGGGTGAATTCGGCCCGCTCGTCACACTGCGGATCGCGCTGGGATCGGGCGTCGCATTCCTTACCGCCCAGCTTCTGGACGTATCCATCTTCGACAAGATGCGCGAAGGCGCTTGGTGGCGCGCACCCTTGGCGTCCACCCTGATCGGGGCTTCAGTCGATACCGCGCTTTTCTTCAGCATCGCCTTCTCCGCAACACTCAGCTTTATCGAACCGGCAAATGACGTGTCCTGGGCAGGTGAAATGCTGCCGCTCTTGGGCACAGGTCCGGTTGCACCGCTGTGGGTGTCGCTGGCCGTTGCAGACTGGATGGTAAAAATCGGACTGGCCCTGCTGGCACTGATACCATTTCGACTCATTGTTCTGCGATTTCGCGAAAAAGCCGCTCTGACATAAGAAAAGAGTTGCGCGATACGGAAAGCCTGTCACGCTGAAGATGCGTTTTATTAACAGCTGAAAGGAGGTGATCCAGTGTCGAGAGAGGTATTGGAGAGAGGTGTCGGAACAGTTCGAGAGGAACACATCTAGGGCAGCCCCTGGGTGATGAACCCGTCGAATTGGTGTGGAACCTAACCGGACCCGCCTCCGTAAGTCTCGAAGGGTCGCCCATGTGGCGACCCTTTTTGTATGAGCTAAGTAGACCGCGATGTTACAGATTGCAGACACCATCACCATTGAAGGCTGGGAACTGACCGAGCAGTTCATTCGCGCGTCTGGCCCGGGTGGTCAGAACGTGAACAAGGTGTCCACCGCTGTCGAATTGCGGTTCGAGGCAGAGCGGTCTCCCAATCTTCCGGGTTCTGTCAAAAACCGTCTGCGGCGCATCGCCGGGCGGAAATGGACCAAGGATGGGGCAATTGTTCTACAGGTGGATGAGACCCGGTCTCAGGCACGAAACCGGGAGATCGCGCGGGAACGGCTGAAAGAAATGATCGTTGCGGCGCTCACTCCACCCAAGCGCCGCGTGCCGACCAAGCCAACGCTTGGTTCAAAGAAACGCAGGCTCAAGGCCAAGAAAGTGCGGGGTGAAGTGAAATCACTTCGTGGAAAAGTCGATCCAGAGACCTGACCCAAGCCAAGGGCAATTGATGCGTCCACGCAAACGTTCCCCAGATCAGAACCGATCGAGCAGACGCTCCAGATATTCGAGTTCTTCCTCGGGGCGTTCACCCTCGCCAGACCGCCGCCGGATTTCATCCAGCAATTCGCGCGCGCGGCGATAGACATCTTCTCCCTGTAGCAGGTTCTCGTTCGACCCGATCTGACCGTTGGACCCGACATTCCGGCCCAGGGGGTCACGCTGCTGACCGGGATCGGCACCGTCAGCCATGCCCTGCTGGCCCTGACCCTGCTGTTGCTGCTGAGCCATCGCTTCGCCAAGGTTGCGCATCCCTTCCCGCAGCGCTTCCATCGCTTCCGACTGGTTGTCGATCGCACCCGCAAGATCATTTTCGCGCAGCGCTTCTTCGGCGCCTTCCATAGCACCCTCGGCCCGACCCAGCGCCTCACGCGCAGCATCGCCAGCTTCGGTTCCTGCACCAGGCAAGTTCTGCGACTGGCGGTTAAGCTCCTGCCGCAAGGCGCGCTGCCGGTCGGCAAGACTTTCCTCAAGGCTCTGGCCTTCACCGTTCTGCCCTTGGCCCGGCTGTTGCCCCTGACCCTGTTGCTGATCCTGACCTTGTCCTTGCTGCTGGCCTTGGCCCTGTTGCCCCGGCTGCTGGCCTTGTTGCCCTTGCTGACCAGGATTGAATTGCTCTTGCAGATCTCGGAATGCCTGATCCGACAGACCTTGCTGTTCGCGGAGTGTTTCGGCCAGACCTTCCATCGCCTGTTCACCCGGGGACTGGCCTTGCTGACCTTGGCCCTGTGTAACCTGCATGTTCTCCATCATCTGACGAAGCTGCTCCAGCGCCTCCTGCGCTTCAGCCATGCGGCCTTGCTCCATCAATTCTTGAATGCGGTCCATCATGTCCTGCAGGTCATTCTGACTCATCTCCATCATGTTCTGGTTCTGGGTCATCTCCTGATCAGGATTGTTCTGCTGATCCTGCTGTGCCTGACGTGAAAGCTGCCGCAGATAATCGTCTGTTGCTTCGCGCAGTTCCTGCATCAACTCCGCGATTTCCTGATCGGACGCCCCGTTGCGCATCGCTTCGGACAGACGGTCCTGTGCACGCTGCAAACGCTCCAACGCGTCTTCAAGGTCGCCTTCTTCCAACCGGATCGCCAAGTCCCACATCGCTTGCGAAATCTCGGCCTGCTGGTCGTCGGTCATTGTGACCCGAGACAGAGCCTCGACCCGGCGCATGATCGTCCGAAGGCGGAGGAAGTCGGTACTGGAGCGAAACACATCGTCCGGCCGGTGCGAAATGGCCCGCATGAGCATCGCCACATCCGCAGCGTTTTTCCGGTTCCAGAGAAGCGACCGGCGCAGATCAATGATCGCACTGGCCATCGGATCAAAAAAGCGGCGACCGGGAAGGTCGATCACCTCTGGGACCGCCTCGCCGATCTGGTCCGCTTCGTCCGTCACAGTCAGGCTGATCGTGACCGGGAGGTTAGCCCATGGATGTTCGGAAAAATTATCCACGAGAGTTTCGGTGAAATCCGACCGGTCGCCGGCAATCGGCATCGGCAAAGGAAGCTCGATGGTCGCGCGCGGCTCCGGGTCGATCCGCAAACCGTAGCGCCTGTCCACTTCGGTCAGCGCCAACTCAATCCGAGCAGTCCCGGTTGCGACGGCGTAATCATCGCTGGCGGAAAAGGGGATTTGCGCTTCACCCTCGTAGCTGACTTCTATGTCGCCATCACGTGCCACTTCGGGTGCACGATCCGGGATCGCCACGATCTCCCACGCACGGCCACCCGGACCTTCGATCTCAAGCTGGCCGGAGCGTGTGACGGTGAATTCCTGTGCGGTGTTGGTGGAAGCTTGGACAAGGTCTTCCGGCGTCGCCGTCGGCGCGGCTCGGTTCGAAACCGTTTCCGTAACGCTCAATACGCCCACTTCCCCATAAAAGCGCAGAGTGATCCGGCTGCCTTCGGGGGCATCAAGGCGGGTGCCGTCAATGTCGTTAAGGTAAATTGAAGGACGTCCCGTGTAGTGCGGTGGCTCGAGCCATCCTTCCCATGTCGGTCCAGAGGCGAGGTCCGTTCCCGTTGGGCCCATTGCCGAAACCGTCTGCACCTTGAGAACCGATCCGAACACAACCGCCACAAGGAACGCCAAAACGGCGACATAGCGCAAAGCAAAGGGATCAGCCTTGGAGACGCGCAGATCAGGTTCTGCCGCCTTGGCATCCTTGAGGCGCGCGACCATCCGAGCCTGATGCGCGTTCCAGACGGCAAGGGATGCGGGATCGTTGGCACCAATTGCCTGGTGGTCCATTGCCGCCAGAATAGGGCTGCCGGGAAGCGTCGAATCCAAACGCGCAAGCGCGGATGCCGGCGATGGAAAGCGAAAACGGCGCACGCCGCGCACAAGTGCCCAAATCGCCGCCAGAACGGAAACGGCCAGCACGACCCATACCGCCTCGACAGACAAGTAATCGTGCAGTCCCAACATCAGAAAGGCCAAGACCGCGAAGCCGACCGACCAAAGTGGCCAGAACGCGCGCACGATGACTTCTGCACCCATCCCCAGGCGGGTCAGGAAAAGCGGCCACTTCAATGCGGCATCAATCTCCGAGGGCAGGTTGTCCCGTGCGGTCATTCCGATCTCCCGGTTCGCTGACCGCAGGGAAATACCTCACAGCCACGGAGGGATGGTATCTCGGTTTATGATTTCGTCAAAGTCGGGACGCTGCCGAATGACAGCGAATTGATCACACTTTGCCAAAACTTCAGGCACAAGCGGACGGGTGTTGTATTCGCTGGCCATGACCGCGCCATACGCGCCTGCCGATCTGAAGGCGACAAGGTCTCCGGCCCGCAACGGCGGCATCATTCGGTTTTTGGCAAAAGTATCGCCGGATTCGCAGACAGGACCGACAATGTCATAGGGTTGTTGCTCGACCCCGGCGTCCGGTTCAACAACGGGAACGATGTCATGATGCGCATCGTACATGGCTGGGCGGATCAGGTCGTTCATCGCGCCATCAAGGATCAGGAAGTTCCGTCCTTCGCCTTCTTTCACGTAAATGACCCGGCTCACCAAAATCCCGGCATTGCCTGCGATCAGCCGACCCGGTTCAATTTCGATCTCACAGCCAAGATGACCGACTGTGCGCTTGATCAAGGCACCGTAGTCGGACGGCAAAGGCGGTGCTTCGTTGGAACGCGTGTAGGGAATACCAAGCCCACCCCCAAGATCGAGGCGCCGGATATTGTGCCCATCGGCCCGCAATTGCTCGGTCAGGTCCGCAACCTTGCGGTAAGCCAACTCGTAAGGCTCGAGATCGGTCAGTTGCGAGCCGATGTGAACGTCGATCCCGATCACGTCGATGCCCGGAAGCGCTGCGGCCTCTGCGTATACGGCACGCGCCTTGGCAATCGGAATCCCGAACTTGTTCTCGGATTTTCCGGTCGCGATCTTGGCATGGGTCTTGGCATCGACATCCGGATTGACCCGCACGGTGATCGGCGCGGTCTTTCCCAGGCTTGCGGCAATCTCGGAGATGACCAGAAGCTCTGGCTCGCTTTCGACGTTGAACTGGCGGATACCGCCTTCCAACGCGGCGCGGATTTCGGCGCGCGTCTTACCAACACCAGAAAACACGATCCGCTCTCCCGGCACGCCCGCGGCTTTGGCACGCGCGTATTCACCGCCGGATACGACATCCATTCCGGCGCCCAGATCAGCCAATGTCTTGAGGATCGCTTGGTTTGACGCAGCTTTCATGGCGTAGCAGACCATGTGCTCCATGCCGTCCAGGGCATCGTCGAACAATTGATAATGCCGGGTCAGGGTGGCGGTTGAATAGAGATAGAACGGCGTCCCGACGGCTGCCGCGATGTCTGCAACCGGCACGTCTTCCGCAAACAGTTCGCCGTCACGATAAAGAAAATGGTCCACACAAGCCTCCAGAACAGACCGCGATGCAGTACCGCAGCCCGATCAATTGCGCCACCCCCTCCAAAGTGTCGCCGCATTGCGCCAGTTCTGGTGCGATCAGGTGACGGGTCGAGAGCGCAGAAACAGGTAGAGGGGCAAACCGCAGCTGACACCGATGCAGTAGGTCGCCGGAATCGCGATCAGGGCGCTCCAGTTCCGCCGCACGGCGACCTCGGAAAGGATCCAGATGGTCAGCGACACCGCTGCGATCGTCAGATCCCATGTAAGGCCAGTCGTGGCATCATTGACGTGCCACGCGTCGATCATCGCACCGAGGTTCCAGCCGTTCTCCTGAAACCAGGACACGAAATAATACATCGGGTGGATGGCCCCCCAAATGGCAAGACCAAGATAGACCCAACGCATAGGCGTCATCAGAAGCGGGCTCCTACGGTTACCGGACCAGAGCTTACCGTCACGCCGGTCGAAGTGCGCACCCCTTCACTCCCAACCGACACGGTGGTGTTAACCGACGGTGTGATGGGAGGGCCATCGGCACCGCAGCCCGTTAGTGCGACGACCGCGAGTATGAGCGCCGCGCGCGTCACCCCAGCACCTCTTTCCAGCGCGCAATCTGCTCGCGCACGCGCACCGGAGCCGTACCGCCATAGCTGGTCCGGCTGGCAACCGAATTGTGTACGCCCAACACTTCGAAAACGTCGGCTGTGATCGTCGCGTGGACCGACTGCATGTCCTCAAGGCTCAAGTCGGGCAAATCGCATCCTTTCCGCTCCGCCATCGCCACCAGTGACCCGGTTACATGGTGTGCATCTCTGAAAGGTAGGTCGAGTGTGCGAACAAGCCAGTCCGCCAGATCGGTTGCTGTCGAAAATCCGGCGGAGGCCGCCGCTTCGAGGTTGGCGCGATTGCCAGTCATGTCCTTGACCATGCCTTCCATCGCCGCAAGTGCCAGCATCCAGTTGTCGGCCGCGTCAAAGACCTGCTCCTTGTCTTCCTGCATATCCTTGGAATAGGCAAGCGGAAGACCCTTCATCACCATCATCAGCGCGACGTTCGCCCCAAAGATGCGCCCGATTTTTGCACGGATCAGTTCCGCCGCATCCGGATTTTTTTTCTGCGGCATGATGGAAGAGCCGGTCGAGAACCGATCCGACAATGTGACAAACCGGAACTGAGCCGAAGACCAGATCACCAGCTCTTCTGCAAACCGGCTGAGATGCATGGCGCTGATGCTGGCGACGCTCAGGAATTCGAGCGCGAAATCGCGGTCACTGACCGCATCAAGGCTGTTGGCCATCGGACGATCAAAGCCCAGCGCCTCGGCCGTCATTTCACGATCAATCGAGAAAGACGTGCCTGCCAGTGCCGCAGCGCCCAAAGGCGACTCGTTCATCCGCTTGCGCGCATCCTTCACACGGGACAGATCGCGGGCGAACATCTCGACGTAGGCCATCATGTGGTGGCCCCATGTCACGGGTTGCGCAGTTTGAAGATGGGTAAAGCCGGGCATCACCCAATCAGCGCCCGCCTCGGCCTGTGCAAGCAAAGCGCGCATCAAGGCTTCAAGACCAGTCGCCGCCGCATCCAATTGATCCCGAACCCATAGGCGGAAATCTGTAGCCACCTGATCGTTGCGAGACCGGCCTGTGTGCAGTCGGCCAGCCGGTTCGCCGATCACCTCTTTCAAACGCGCTTCGACATTCATGTGGATGTCCTCAAGCGCGGTCGAGAAGGCGAACTGCCCTGTTTCAATCTCTGACAAAACAGTGAGCAAGCCTTCCCGCATCGCCTCGGCATCGCTAGGTGTAACAATGCCTTGCGCCGCCAACATCGCTGCGTGGGCCCTTGACCCGGCAATGTCCTGAGCCGCCATGCGCTTGTCGAACCCGATTGAGGCATTGATCGCCTCCATGATCGCGTCCGGACCGGCAGCGAAACGGCCGCCCCACATCTGGTTCGAGGATTTGTCGGTCATGGTCTACCCCTTCGGAGGGAAAATGAAAAAAACACTTGCCGTCCTCCTCTATACGGGCCTCGTGGCGCTTGCAAACCCGGCTCTGGCGGATCTCGCCAAAGCCGAGGCGATGCGTGAAGGTGACATGAAAAAGCTGACCTTTCACGGCACGGCACAGCCTGCCGGCACAGCCGAGTTCTCTGCCTTCGATGGTTCGCCAATCTCGCTCAAGGCCTACAAAGGCAAATGGGTGCTGTTGAACTTCTGGGCGACATGGTGCGCTCCCTGCCGCAAGGAAATGCCGATGCTGTCAGAGCTGCAAACAGAATTCGGCGGCGATGACTTCGAAGTCGTGACCATTGCAACGGGTCGAAACCCGCCGCCAGCCATGAAATCGTTCTTCGACGAAATCGGCATCGACAACCTGCCTCTTTACCGTGATCCGAAATCCGGCTTGGCGCGGGAAATGGGCGTTTTGGGCTTACCGATCACGGTGATCCTCAACCCCGAGGGCGAAGAGGTCGCGCGAATGCGCGGGGATGCAAACTGGGCCTCGGACAATGCAAAAGACATCCTTCGCACCATTCTGGGACGGGACACGGCTGGTTGAAGGTTGGCAGGAGCTTTGAACCAAATTGAAGTCGAACTGACATGCGGTGCTTCACCTCTTGAGTGGTTGTAGCTGCCACTCACACATGCCGCGATCTGACTTCTGGCTCAAAGCTCCTATATCCGCGAGGTGCGCCCATTCCGCGTCGTGTACTGGCGCAAGGCGCAGTCCGTGAGCAAAATGAGAGAGTGGACAGTGTCAGAGACCTGACGCATGGACACACCTTGGTTCGAGCCCCCGCCCGACAGGTGCGTTCTTGGCAGAATTGTGGCGCCAGACAAAGCGTTTCGCCACAATCCGCACCAATCGGTGGTCCCGATTCAACAATCCCTCAGCGTCGATCCCATTTTCCCGAAATCGCCGCCCAATTCGTGCCACATTTCGGACAAAATAAACAAACCGCACCGGTGAATAAGTGTAACCGGTGCGAATCAGGGGAAACCGACGCGACCCACGCTTTCATACGCAACGAACCCAGCCTCTTTGGCCACCGTCACATTGTAGATGTTGCGTAGGTCGGCCATCGCCGGGCGCGCCATGATCTTGGCGATTTTCTCGAGATTGAGCGCGCGGAATTCGTTCCATTCCGTCAGAAGCACGATCAGGTCAGCGCTCTTGGACGCCTCATAGGGATCATCGTTCCATTGTACGCCCGGCAATAGGGCTTCGCCCTCGTGTTGACCTTGCGGATCGCAGACGCGCACCTTGGCACCGCCACCCACAAGAGCTGGCACAATCGTCAGGGACGGTGCATCGCGCATGTCATCGGTATTCGGTTTAAACGTGACCCCGAGAACTGCCACTGTTTTCCCGTTGAACGACCCGTCGCAGAGATCCTGAAGCTTTTCGATCATCCGGCGTTTTGTGTCTTCATTCACGGCAATCACGGCTTCGGTGATATGCATCGGGCTGGCATGTTCCTGTCCGATACGCGCAAGCGCCTTGGTGTCTTTCGGAAAACACGAGCCGCCATAGCCCGGCCCAGCATGCAGGAACTTGTTGCCGATCCGGTTGTCCATGCCCATGCCCTTGGACACCTGTTTCACATCCGCGCCGACCTTCTCACACAGCGCCGCAATCTCGTTGATGAAGGTGATCTTGGTCGCCAGGAACGCGTTGGCCGCGTATTTGATCATTTCGGCGGATTCGAGATCGGTTGTGACAATCGGGAAGTCGCGCAGGTAAAGCGGGCGATAGATTTCGGACATCACAGACGCGGCGCGGTCGCTTTCGACCCCAACCACTACACGATCCGGCTTCATGAAATCATCAATCGCCGCGCCTTCGCGCAGAAACTCCGGGTTGGATGCCACATCGAACTCAAGCTCAGGATTGGCCGTCGCAACAACGTCCCACACCTTACGATTTGTGCCGACGGGAACGGTGGATTTCGTGACAATGACAACGTAATCCTTCGCCGCCTTGGCGATCTCTTCTGCCGCAGCCATCACATAGGTCAGGTCTGCATGCCCATCGCCGCGACGGGTCGGCGTTCCGACCGCAATGAACACAGCATCCGCGCCGTCGATGGCAGAGGCAAGGTCAAGCGTGAAGGACAGACGTCCCGCCTCTACGTTCTTGGCCATCAGCGTCTTGAGGCCCGGTTCGTAAATCGGCACCTCACCGCGTTCCAGCATGTCGATCTTGCGCTGGTCCTTGTCCACACAGACAACGTTGTGACCGAAATCGGAAAAACACACCCCTGACACCAGACCAACATACCCGGTCCCGATCATCGCAATTTTCATGATACTGCCTCTTTTGCTCTCGCGACGTGTATTGCGCGAGCCATGTTTCGCGGTCAACTCTGCTCGGCCAGAGGCCAAATAGAAAAAGGGCGCGCTGTGGCAGCGCGCCCCTTTAATCTTCGTCCCGTTTAGGAAATCAGGACACGAATTAAGGAGCAACCGAAACGAGGTACGAATAGACGTCTTCCATACCCTTGCGCAGGCGGAAGGACATCTTCGAACGTGCGCCGCCGTCATTCAGGTATTCACCAAGGAAACCCTTGGGGTCCTGAATAAAGCCAACAAATGTCTCTTCATCCCAAACCAGACCGGCTTCGCCTGCAGCGACAAGGCTGTCACCGTAGCGGAAGTCTTCAACGCCGCCTGCCTTGCGGCCAATTACGCCATAAAGGTTCGGACCAGTGCGACCACCTTTTACGATTTCGGTACCATCATCCGCCACGATCATGTGGCACGACTTGCACTTGTTGAATTCCTTTTCACCAGCTGCCACATCACCCGAGCCTCCGTGGCTTCCGGCGAATGCGGTGCCGGCCAGCGTAATTGCTGTGACCGCAGTTGCGATAATCAACTTCATAGTTGAACTCCTCTTCCGTGTTCGGCGCACCCTAACGTGGACTCGCCTTGATAACCAATAACAAACCTTTGTATTTCCGCACCAGTTAGCCAGAGGCTTGGTTAAGTCAAGCAACCTGACGCGTCGGGAGCGTTTCGCGAGCCTGTGTCATGATGTCGATGTTCAAAACCTGACCATTGAGGCCTATATGAACAGAAGCTCGTTAAAGCATGGCCGCTTGTGCGTTTGAAGATGGGCTTCAATAACGCGCGTCATCACTTAGGTCTGGTGCGGGAGACACAGGTATGACCGAGACACTCATCCCCGCATGGCATGGCGACACGCTGGAACCAGTGGAAAAGCTGGACGCCCATATCCGTGGGCTTAAACATAAGGCGGTTTCCGTGTTCGTTCTGCGCGGGGATGAAATCCTGATCCAAAGACGGGCGATGGGAAAGTACCATACGCCCGGCCTTTGGGCGAACACCTGCTGTACCCATCCGAACTGGAAGGAAAACAGCCTCGACTGCGCGCACCGGCGTTTGAACGAGGAGCTTGGTATCAGCGGGCTTTCTCTCGAATATCGCGATCGCGTTGAATACCGCGCCGATGTCGGTGGCGGCCTGATCGAACACGAGGTGGTCGATATCTTCGTGGCCGAGGTGGAGACCGCCCCGGATATCTCGCCGAACCCCGACGAAGTCATGGCGACCCAATGGGTGCGATATGGCGATTTGGTACAGGAAGTGGTTAAGGACCCAAGCCGGTTTACCCCTTGGTTACGCATTTACCTTGACACATACGCGCCACAAATCTTCGGGGAATTGGCGGTTTCCTGCGTGAACCCGGCGTAAAGCAGCAAATTTTAAACACATTCGACCCTAATTATGGCCTAACTCCATCCGTAGTGGTTTATGTGGGGCTCGAACTGGGGAGTTTGAGATGTCTGCTGCCACCGCCAGTGATCTGGAACGGTACATGTTGGATCTCGTGAACGAGGAGCGCACAAGCCGTGGCTTGGACGCACTGGTTCTAGATAAGGTCTTGAACGCGTCCGCTGATGCGCATTCCTTGTGGATGCTTGAAAACAACGTCTTCAGCCACACCGGCGTGGGAGGATCCACGCCGACGGAGCGCATGACCGCCGAAGGCTTTGACCTGTCCGGGTCTTGGCGCACGGCCGAAAACATCGCGGCTCAAAGTGAGCGGGGCGATGAAGGCCTGTTCGACGACGTGTATGATCTGCACATCGCTTTGATGAACAGCCCGGGTCACCGCGAAAACATCCTCATGCCAGAATTGGAAGTGGTGGGTATCGGAATTCAGACCGGTGCGTACACGTACGACTCCGGCACCTATTATTCCGTGATGGTCACGCAGAACTTTGCGATGACCGGCGGACAGACATCGCCTGACATCATTGAAAAACCAGCTCCGACACCGCCCAGTGTCGATCCGCAGCCCGATGCTTCGGGCGTTCTGGTGGGCACGGCCAATGCCGAAAACCTTGTCGGAACGGATCAGGACGACCGGATCACAGGGTCCGGTGGCAATGACATCCTGTCCGGCGAAGGTGGCGCCGATACCGCTGTCTACGTGAGCGATATCTCCAATTACGGGCTGACAATCAGCAACGGCTCGATTGTGATCGAAGACCGCAGTGGCGGTGACGGGACGGATACGCTCAACAGCATCGAAATCCTGGAATTCGACGGTACACCGTTCGAGCTCAGCCGGTTCACAAATGTGAGCACTCTGACAGATGCCGACATGCTCGCGTTCTGCGAACTCTACGTCGCATATTTCAACCGCGCGCCGGATTCGACGGGATTGCTGTTCTGGGGGTCTGCACTGGCTGATGGCATGTCTATGAACGACATTGCTCGGATGTTCTTCGATCAGCCGGAAACGCAGGCGCTCTACGGCGGGTCCAGCACGACCGGGGACTTTGTGACCGCTGTCTACTCCAACATTCTTGGTCGCGCGCCGGATTCCGATGGGTTCAACTACTGGACCAACATCCTCGATTCCGGTGGCGTAGAACGCTCAGAATTCATTCTTGCAATGATCGATGGGTCCAAAGCCGCAACTGGAAGCGTCGCCGATGCGCAATACCTCGAGACCAAGGCCGAGATCGGCGCGTACTTCGCGGTTGTGCATGGACTGAACAACGTGGCTGTTGCCAACACAGTCATGCAGACCTTCGACGGAACCATTGCATCTGTTGTGGAAGCGAAAGACCTGGTCGACGATCATGCGAGCTTGGTGGATACGGCACAAGGATCCGAATTCACGATCAGCGTGACTGGCCTTGTTGACGACGCCTTGGATTGGATTTGACGCTCACACCCATTTCGTGAGCCGCATATCCTATCCTTCGTAAGGCGTGAGCGACACCGCAATCTTGTAGTGGTCGATGCGGGTCTTGCCCGCATCGGCATACATCTCGTCCGTCGCAGATCAGCTGCGCCCGCTTCTGCGCAAATATACATAGTACGCGCCGCCGCCGCCGTGCCGGATATGCGCCTCGGCCACATCCATCACCGCCGTATTCAGCGGCGCCATCTTCAACCACATCGGAACTTGCCGTTTCAGGACACCGCGCTGTCGGGGCATGGGATCATGCGGATCGTCCCGTTGGCCCTTGCCGGTGATCACCAGAACAAGCCGAAGCCCGCGGGAATACGACGTCAGCATAAACCGCGTCAGCTCTGTGTGCGCCTCGTCCAGCGTCATGCCATGGAGGTCGATCCGCGCTTCCGGCGCCAGCTTGCCGCGCTTCATCTTACCGTGGGTTTTACTGTCCATGATCGGTTTTGAGCGTGGTGCCACTTGTGGCGTACTGATCAACGACCTTGGTGTCCCTGCTTTCGTTCCAATGCCAAATGCTGTCGGAAGGTCCATCGGTTCAGGCTCAGGCTTGCGCCGCACCGTGGGTTTTTGCGGTTCCGCCGCGCGTCGCAGAGCCTGGGGCAGGGGGGTCGTCGTATGTGTGACCTTCTGCCAAAGCTCTTTCTCTTCGGGCCGAAGCCGCCTCCGGCTCATTGAAGCGCCTCGGGCAGAAACGCATAGGCGCGCTGGATCGGCATCAGAACAACCATCCGCCCCGGATCTTTGATCCGTCCGGCCGCGCGGCCGGCTGCATCGCCGGTGCCAAAAAACACATCCGCCCGCTGAGCGCCCTTGATCGCAGACCCTGTATCCTGCGCGATCATCAAACGGCGCAACGGATCCTCGCCATCCTTTTCAACCCAAACCGGCGCACCCAAAGGCGTGAACGAAGGATCGACTGCAATGGTCCGCATCGGGGTAATCGACCGGTTCATCGCACCCAGCGGACCTTTGTCCGCCGGAACCTGACTGACCTCACGGAAAAACACGTAAGAGTCGTTGTGGTAGAGCAGGTTCTCACCATCCACCGGATTACGGCGAACCCAATTCTTGATGACATCCGCAGACACCTGATGCGGCTGGTACACACCCTGCCGGACAAGCTCTTGCCCGATCGAACGATAATTGTGGCCGTTGGCTCCACCGTACCCCACACGGATCATCCGGCCATTCGGATACCGGATGCGACCGGACCCCTGGACTTGGAGAAAGAAGAGCTCGACCGGATCATCGACCCAGGCAATCTCAAGCCCACGTCCTGCCATAACTCCACTTGTCAGAATCTCGCGGCGTGTCAACCAAGGCCGCGCATCATAGGCCTCGGGCGGCATCTTGTAGATGGGATGGCGATACCGCGGCGTGCGAACCGGAGATCCCGACAATTCCGGCTCAAAATACCCGGTGAATAGGGGCTCCTGACCATCGGTGATCAGCATCGGGCGGAAGAACAGCTCGAAAAACTGCCGTGCGTCTTTCGCATCAAAAGCCAAAGCGCACAGCGATGACCAATCCGGTTCATCCAGATCGGCGCAGGTGTTCTTGAAAACGGTAAGAGCCGCGTCGTGGTCGTCGTCGGCCCACCCCTTCAAATCCTCGAATCCAAGGATCGCGTATTGGGGATCCGGCTCATTGGGCACAACTGGTCCTGCCATTAGAACACCAAGACTTATGGCCGCGCCCAGCCGTCGGATCATTCGCCCGTGGCGACAAGCTGCCAGTTCGGATCGTCCACACCCATCCGTCGGGCGTAGGTCCAAACATCTTTTTGCCGCTTAACCTGGGTCGGCGACCCTTCAATGATCTCTCCAGAGCTGTCCCGCACCGCTGACGTCAGCTCACCGATATATTTGACCGTGATCTCAGCCATGGCCGTCGCTTCGTCGAAGGATGCGCCAACAAGCGACATTTCTCGAACACCGACAAATTCCGCTTCGATTGTCAGGCCTTGCTCTTCACGGGCTTCCACCACCTCGGCAAAGGTCTCGTACACATCATCCGCAAGGAACGGTTTGATTTCAGCCAGATCGCCACGTTCAAAACCCATGAGGATCATCTCATAGGCACCCCGCGCGCCACCAAGGAACTCGCCAACGCCGAACGACGGCTCGACCCGCTTCATCTTGGCGAGTGCGTCGGCCGCATGGCTGCCATCTTCGACATGATCAACGATATCGTGATCCGGTCCGCCTTCGATCACTTCGAAATCACGGCGCGTGGACGAATGCGGCTCCGGCTGCTCGGAAAGTGGCGGCTTTTCGAAACCTTCGCGTGTTCCAAGAACGCTCTTCAAGCGCAAGATCAAGAACACGGCGATGCCAGCAAGCACCAAAAGCTGTATCAGCGGAGAATTCATCAGGACCTCGCCCAGACCAAAGTGGAAACGTCGTAGTTGCACTCTTATGTAGGGGTTGGGTGTTGCATAGTCCACCGCGCGCCCACTGAAAGGAGGCCCCTGTTATGTGGCTATTTGTGGCTTTTTTGCTCGTTCCCCTGATCGAGATCGGTTTGTTCATTCAAATCGGAGGCTGGATCGGGCTGTGGCCCACCTTGGCGGTAGTGGTTCTGACGGCGATCCTCGGCACCTATCTTGTCCGATCTCAAGGCATCATAGCCCTCAACAATCTGCGCGGATCGTTTTCCCGACTGGAGGATCCGTCCGAACCGCTTGCGCATGGCGCGATGATCCTGCTGGCAGGCGCGCTTCTTCTGACACCGGGGTTTTTCACCGATGCCGTCGGTTTTGCACTTCTCGCGCCACCGATCCGCTCGGCGCTGATCGCCTATATGCGGAAACACGTCAAAGTGCAGCGCTTCGAAATGGGCCCTACGCCGGACCCATTTTCTCAGGATCCACGCACCAGACGCCCACGTGACGTGGTGATCGAAGGTGATTATGAGGAGGTGTCCTCGGCGAAAAAGCCCACCCATCAAGGTTCCGGCTGGACGAAGCATTGAGGCTTGCGGGATCGGCTGCTAAGCAACGTCCAGCTTTTTCAAATGCTCGATCCGAGGGAGAGATACATGGCTGATACGCCGGAAACCGCTGGCAATGGCGCCGCACCGCAACAGGCACCTGTCAAAATGAACGTACTCGCACAATTCGTGCGCGACATGTCGTTCGAAAACATTTTGGCCCAGAAGGGCGTTCAGGGTGACGTGCAACCTGATGTTCAGCTTCAGGTCAATCTCGACGCAAAGAAACGGACAACCGAAAACCAGTACGAAGTGATCCTCAAGATCCAGGTCTCTTCCAAGGCAAAAGAAAGCGGCGACACGCTGTTCATGCTTGAACTGGAATATGCTGGCATCTTCCACATCGAAAACGTGCCGGATGAGCAGCTTCATCCGTTCCTGCTGATCGAATGCCCGCGGATGCTCTTCCCGTTTGTCCGCCGCATCGTTAGCGACGTGACACGCGACGGTGGCTTCCCGCCGCTGAACCTGGAAACGATTGATTTCCTTCAGCTTTATCGGACCGAACTTGCTCGCCGCACCACCGCGCAGCAGACCGAGACAGCAAACGCCTAAGCGTTACATCCGCTTCCACAAAGCGGCATCTCCAAGCTTTTCGACAAAGGCGGCGTGAGCCGCCTTTTCGCTGTCCGACAGTCGAGAGGGCAACGGGGCAGAGCGCGGTTTCGGACGCCACTCCGACGCCTCTTGACCAAGTGAAGATCGGTCCTGCGACACGTTCAACCCAAAGTCCGGCTGCTTGCCCCCGATCAGCTCAAGATACACCTCGGCCAGAATTTCGGAGTCGAGCAAGGCACCGTGTAGCGTCCGTGAGGAGTTATCGATCCCGAACCGACGACACAGCGCATCCAATGACGCCGGAGAACCGGGAAACTTCCGCCGCGCGATCGCCAGCGTATCGACGGCCCGATCAAAGGGAATCGGCGCGCGTTTTACCCAGGACAGCTCCGCATTCAGGAACTTCATGTCGAACGCCGCATTGTGGATCACCAGCTTGGCGTCCCCAATGAAATCGACAAATGCCTGTGCAATATCGACGAAGAGCGGCTTGTCCCGCAGGAAATCATCCCCCAAACCATGAACCTCGAACGCTTCTTGCGGCATGGCGCGTTCCGGGTTGATGTATTGGTGATACGTCTTCCCGGTCGGAACATGGTTGAACAACTCGACCGCACCGATTTCAACGATCCGGTCACCCTGTTCCGGTTCGAACCCCGTTGTTTCGGTATCGAGAACAATCTCACGCATCGGTCATCTGTTTCCTGATCTGCTCCAAGACATCGTGGACCTGCGCCTGCGCATGTTCAAGCGTATCGGTCACGATCACAAAATCTGAACGGGCACATTTCTCGTCGTTGGGCATCTGTTTGCCACGGATCGCATGGAATTGCTCTGCACTCATCGTGCCACGTTCAAGAACCCGTTTTTCCTGCTTTTCAGGTGAAACAGTGACACATGCAACCGCATCCATCTCAGCTTCTGCACCCGTTTCGAACAGCAAGGGAATGTCGAAAACGATGATCTCTGCATCCGCCATTTCGGCAAACTGAGCGCGGTCATCGCGCACCAGCGGATGAACCACAGACTCGATCTGCTTCAGCGCTTCGGGATTGCGCCCGATGATCGTCCGAAGTGCGGACCTATCCACCGCACCGCCGGAAATGGCGTCGGGAAACAGCGCCTCCATCGGCGAAACCGCCGCACCGCCGGTGTCATAGAGCCGATGAACCGCCGCATCTGCATCCCACACCGCACATCCCGCCTCAGCAAAAAGGTGCGCGGTTGTGGATTTCCCCATGCCGATTGATCCGGTCAGTCCAAGCTTGAACGTCACCGCAAGACCGCCGCGCGCACGTTCTCATCCACCTCAGGCCGTTTGCCGAACCACCGCTCAAATCCGGGAACCGCCTGATGCAGCAACATGCCCAATCCATCGACAACGCGGCATTTCTGTTGTTCTGCCGTCGCCAGAAGTCTTGTCTGCAAGGGCGTATAAACAAGGTCATTGACGATGGTGCCCGGTCTCAGACCGTCCAAGGGAACCCGCATCTCGGGTTTTCCAGTCATTCCCAGTGATGTCGTGTTCACCACAAGGTCTGCGTCTTCTAATACATTCCCTGCCTGCACCCATTCGACGACCTGGATGCGGTTGCCAAAATCCTCTTTCAGCTTTTCCGCCCGGATCCGTGTCCGGTTGCTCAGCATGATCTTTGGCACACCCACATCCAGAAGTGACGCCAAAACGGCGCGGCTTGCACCTCCAGCCCCAAACACGACCGCCGGCCCCGATTTCGGGTTCCAATCAGGGATTGATTGCCGAATGTTTTCGATAAACCCGTACCCATCGGTATTGTCCGCATGAATGCGGCCATCCTTGCGGAAAATCAGCGTGTTCGCAGCCCCGATCAACGTGGCGCGATCCGTGATGAGGTCGGCAATCTCCATCACCTTTTCTTTGTGAGGGATCGTCACATTCGCGCCGACAAATCCCAGATCGGCAAGGCGTGGCAGCAGGTCCGACAGCTTGTCGGGCTCGATGTCCATCGGGATGTAGTGCCCCTTCAGCCCATATTTACGCAGCCAGTACCCATGTACGTTGGGGCTTTTGGAGTGGGCGATAGGGTGGCCGATAACCGCAGCCAAAGGTATTTTGTCACTCATCCGTCGATCCGTCCGGTCAATGTAAGGTGGTTCAAGAGTTCAAGTAACGGAAGTCCTAGCACCGTGAAATAGTCGCCTTGGACCTGCGTAAAAAGGCGCGCGCCCTCTTCTTCGAGCTTATAGGCACCAACAGAATGGCGAATGCTTTCCCAGTTCCGCTCCACATATGCATCCAGGTAACTGTCAGAGAAATCACGCATCCGCAGGCGCACAACACCAACATGACGCCATTTCGGTTCGCCATTCTCATAGAGCACAGCCGCAGACATCAACATGTGTGACCGGTTCCGCAACACCCGAAGCTGCGCACGCGCCTCGTCCGGCGTGGCCGGTTTCGCAAAGACGGCCTTTTCAACAGCCAGAACCTGATCACACCCAAGGACAAGCGCGCCCGGCATCTTGTCCGACACCTTGCGCGCCTTCATCTCAGCCAGCGTATCCGCAATATCGCGCGGCGACGCTTCTTCAGCCTCTAACGCGCGGCGGATCGCTTCTTCATCGATTCGAGCTACCTGAACCTCGAATCGAATCCCGGCATTTCGTAGCAGATCCGCGCGGATCTGAGAACCGGAGGCGAGGACAAGATCAGGATTCATGTGGATAACCCTACGGACAAGGTCTGTTTCTTTCCTGCAGTGTTTTGGGGAAATCCGAGCTCTTCAGCAAGTCTGTAGACAAACCGTCAGGTTGTTCCTGCCTTTCGCGCAGCCTGTACCTCCTGTGAACGGGATAACTCGGCAGCGAAGATAAGTGTCGCGATCAACAGGTCCAGAATAAGTTATCCAGTGCCATTGAAGGCTATCAGCAGTGAAAACTAATTTTAAAACAGATACTTAGATAAAATTTTTATTGAAAGTTGGGCTTACACACAAATTCACTCACAAGTTCCAAACCTTGCACCGCCTGTTGAAAACTCGATAATCCACAGGAACATGTCTGGACTACAGATCTCAAAAACCTTTCTTTTTTCTTAATTTATTTAATGAAGAGCTGTCGTTTGACAGCTTCACTCCCCTCCGCTAAGAGCAGCACAGTCCTGTTCTGGACGAGACTTTCCTGAGACAACGATGATAAGACTGCGCATACCCGCAGTCCGGGATACTTCATGACCGAAAAGCTGAACCTTGCCGATCTCAAGGCAAAGAGCCCCAAAGACCTTCTTGCGATGGCAGAGGATCTTGAGATCGAAAACGCATCCACGATGCGCAAAGGCGAAATCATGTTCCAGATCCTGCGTGAACGCGCAGATGACGGCTGGACGATTTTCGGTGATGGCGTGCTTGAGGTGCTTCAGGACGGGTTCGGCTTCCTGCGCTCTCCCGAAGCAAACTATCTGCCCGGTCCCGATGACATTTATGTCTCTCCTGAGATGATCCGCAAATTCTCTCTGCGGACAGGCGATACCATCGACGGTGAGATCAAGGCGCCCGAAGACAATGAACGCTACTTCGCGCTCATGGATTGCCGCCAGATCAACTTCCAGGATCCGGAACGCGCCCGCCACAAGATTGCGTTCGACAACCTTACGCCGCTCTATCCTGACGAGCGCCTGAAAATGGAGATCGAAGATCCCACCATCAAGGATCGCTCGGCTCGGATCATCGACCTCGTTGCGCCGATTGGTAAAGGCCAGCGTTCGCTGATCGTTGCCCCGCCGCGCACCGGTAAGACTGTTCTTCTCCAGAACATCGCGCATTCGATCGAACGCAACCACCCGGAATGCTACCTGATCGTTCTGCTGATCGACGAACGCCCGGAAGAAGTGACCGACATGCAGCGTTCCGTGAAGGGCGAGGTTGTGTCCTCGACCTTTGACGAACCGGCCACCCGCCACGTTGCCGTGTCCGAGATGGTCATCGAAAAGGCTAAGCGTCTGGTCGAGCATAAACGAGATGTTGTTATCCTTCTCGACTCGATCACAAGACTTGGTAGAGCGTTTAACACTGTCGTTCCGTCCTCCGGTAAGGTTTTGACCGGTGGTGTGGATGCGAACGCGCTCCAGCGACCCAAGCGTTTCTTCGGTGCCGCGCGGAATATCGAAGAGGGTGGATCGCTCACCATCATCGCAACCGCGCTGATCGACACTGGCAGCCGGATGGACGAAGTTATCTTCGAAGAATTCAAGGGCACGGGTAACTCTGAAATCGTGCTCGACCGCAAGGTTGCCGACAAGCGCGTCTTCCCGGCTATGGATATTCTCAAGTCCGGCACCCGTAAGGAAGACCTGCTGGTCGACAAGGTCGATCTTCAGAAGACCTTTGTCCTGCGCCGTATTCTCAACCCGATGGGAACCACGGATGCGATCGAATTCCTGATCTCCAAGCTGAAACAGACAAAAACCAACTCGGAATTCTTCGACTCGATGAATTCTTAACCCCTGCGGGCGCGCAACGTCATGGACACGATCTTTGCCCTGGCCACTGTGCCGGGAAAATCAGGCGTTGCTGTGATCCGCGTGTCGGGGCCGCAAGCGTTCGACAGCTGCACTGAGTTTGGTTTTGACGCCCCGACAGCGCGGAAAACTGCGCTGCGCCGGCTCGTTCATTCTGCGCTCGGGTTTCTGGATGAAGCTTTGGTCTTGACCTTCGAGGATGGGGCGAGCTTTACGGGCGAACCTGTTGTCGAATTTCACGTTCACGGAAGCATTGCGATCATCAATAGTGTTTTGGACTGTCTTGAATCGCTGCCGGGATTCAGACCTGCCGTAGCCGGGGAGTTCACGCGGCGTGCATTAAACAACGGTCGGCTTGATTTGACCCAAGTCGAGGCACTCGCTGATCTCATCGATTCTGAGACGGAGATGCAGCGAAAACAGGCGCTCAAAGGATTTACTGGCCGTCTGCGCGAACAATCGGAAACCTGGCGCGGTGATCTCATCCACGCATTGTCCTTGCTGGAAGCAACAATTGATTTCGCTGACGAAGAAGTCCCCGTCGATGTGTCGGACGATGTAGAGCGTCTGGTGCGGACTGTCATACAGACAATGGACTGTGAAATTGAGGGTTTTGGTATTGCGGAGCGTGTTCGTACTGGGTTTGAAGTTGCAATTGTTGGTCCTCCAAACGCGGGTAAATCCACTTTGTTGAACGCATTGGCAGGTCGTGATGCAGCGATCACTTCTGAAATCGCTGGCACAACGCGCGACGTGATCGAGGTGCGGATGGATCTCGACTCCGTTCCTGTGACGTTTCTCGATACCGCAGGCCTTCGCGAAACTGACGATGCGATTGAAACCATTGGTATTCAGCGCGCTTTGGATCGGGCTCACGCTGCCGACCTGCGTGTTTTTCTTAAAGGTGACGGTAATTTTGGCGATCTGGTGCCGTTGAACCACGATATCGTTGTCGAGGGAAAAGCCGATCTCCGTGGGGATGGGAAAGGCGTTTCTGGCGTGACCGGCGCCGGAGTTCAGAATCTGATTGAAGAGGTCAAAACCTACCTTCTTGAACGCGCAACTTCGGCAGGGCTGGTTTCTCACGAACGGCAGAAAACGGTGTTGGTGGAGGGGCGACGCTCTTTGCTGAAGGCCCTGGATTTCGCGCGCTCTGGCCCTGAACGCTATGACCTTGCGTCCGAAGAACTACGTGCTGCGATTATTACACTTGAACGACTCGTCGGTCGTGTCGATGTGGAAGATGTGCTAGATAAGGTGTTCTTAAGTTTTTGCATCGGAAAGTAAGGAGTGTTTCACGTGAAACAATTTGATTTCGATGTCATCGTTGTTGGCGGCGGTCACGCCGGTTGCGAGGCAGCTCATGCCGCCGCACGGATGGGTGTGCGCACAGCGCTAGTAACTCTGACCGAAGAGGGTATTGGCGTCATGTCCTGTAACCCGGCAATCGGCGGGCTTGGGAAAGGGCATCTTGTCCGCGAAATCGATGCCTTTGACGGAATCATGGGTCGAGTTGCAGATAAGGCCGGAATTCAATTTCGCCTATTAAACCGGAGAAAAGGCCCTGCTGTGCAAGGCCCACGCGCGCAGGCGGATCGTAAGATTTACCAAACCGAGATGCTCGCCGCCACTAAGACGCAACAAAATCTTAAGATTGTAATCGGCGAAGTTACCGATCTTATTTTGAATGAGCTGGACGTCTGCGGGGTTGTGATTGATGGGGCGCAGCAACTGACAGCGGCCTCGGTCATCCTCACAACGGGTACATTTCTGCGCGGCGTGATCCACATTGGTGACCGGCAGATCTCCGGTGGGCGCATGGGGGAGCGCCCGTCAAATGATCTCGCGAAAACCCTTGCTGGGTTTGATCTTCCGCTGGGGCGCTTGAAGACTGGTACGCCGCCTCGTTTGGATGGTCGGACGATCAATTGGGAAGGTTTGGACGAACAGCCGGGTGATGAAGAACCGGTGATGTTCTCGTTCCTATCGGACAAGCCGACAGCGCGTCAGGTGTCCTGCGCGATCACACATACCAACGAAAAAACGCACCAGATCATTCGTGACAACCTTGATCGATCGGCGATGTACGGCGGTCATATCGAAGGCATTGGTCCCCGGTACTGCCCGTCGATCGAAGATAAAATCGTGCGCTTTGCGGACAAGTCCTCGCACCAGATTTTTCTGGAGCCAGAAGGCGTAGATGATCACACAATCTATCCAAACGGGATCTCAACCTCTCTGCCAGAAGACGTTCAGCTCGATTATGTGCGTTCTATCAAGGGCTTGGAGAATGTTGAAATTCTCCAGCCAGGTTATGCAATCGAATACGACTATGTCGATCCGAGAGCTCTGAACATTGATCTCTCGCTCAAGTCACGCGGGGGGCTTTATTTGGCTGGCCAGATCAACGGAACAACCGGTTACGAAGAAGCTGCTGCTCAGGGGCTTGTTGCAGGCCTGAATGCTGCGCGCCGTGCTGAAGGGGAAGAGCCAATCGTTTTCAGCCGCGCCGACAGCTATATTGGCGTTATGATTGACGACCTCACATCTCGGGGTGTGTCGGAACCTTATCGCATGTTTACTTCTCGCGCGGAGTATCGTCTGTCGTTGCGCGCCGACAACGCGGATCAGCGTTTGACGCAGAAAGCAATCGACCTTGGTTGTGTTGGTGAAGAGCGGAAAAAGGTGTTTGCCGAAAAGATGTCACGCCTCGAAAGGGGCAGGGCTCTGCTGGATGGTCTCACAGTGACATCTCGACAGCTGGTCGACGCGGGCGTTTCGATTTCGCAAGATGGATCAAAGCGAACCGGGTTTGAAGCTTTGGCCATCGAGGCGGTCACCTGGGACGCACTTTTTTCAATTGAGCCAACACTGCAAGAGATTGACGCGGATACGCGTGATCAATTGGGCAAAGACGCGCTTTATGCGAACTATATTGAACGCCAACAGAAAGATATTGAAGCATTACGCCGCGACGAGGCGCAGATCATTCCTGTCGAGTTCGATTTCTCAGAGATTGAAGGTCTGTCAAACGAATTGAAGGTAAAGCTAAAATCTGCTCGGCCCGCGAATATCGCACAGGCGTCGCGCATGGACGGTATGACGCCGTCTGCACTTTTGTTGATTTTGTCCAAGCTTCGCAGCCTGTCTCCGCGTGAGCACGCCGCAGGATGAATGTTTCACGTGAAACATCGGACCGTCTGGAAATTTATCTTGGCCTTCTAAAAAAGTGGTCTCCCAAGATCAATCTCGTCGCGCCCGCAACCCTTAAGGTTGCCGAAACTCGGCACTTCGAGGATTCTTTGCAAGTTGCGAATCTGTGTCCACACGGAGCGAAGACATGGGTCGATCTGGGTTCCGGTGGCGGCTTCCCTGGTGCGGTTGTTGCCATTGCTCTTGCAGATAAAGGGGTTGAAGTCACACTGGTTGAAAGCGATCAGCGAAAGGCAACATTCCTGAGGACTGTTTCACGTGAAACAAAAACACCCTTCCAGGTCATCGCAAAGCGGATCGAAGATGTGAATCCCTTGGGCGCAGACGTTGTAAGCGCTCGGGCTTTGGCGCCCTTGGATATGCTCTTGGCCTTCGCGGAACGTCACGCCGCTCAAAATGGAACAAGCCTCTTCATGAAGGGCGCAAATTGGCGCGACGAAGTGCTCGACGCAGAAAAAAAGTGGCGATTCACATGTGAAGTGCATAAGAGTGTAACACACCCTGACGCTGCCGTTCTGGAGATTGGAGGTCTTTCCCGTGTTTGATCCCACGCGCCCGGCTGGCCCGAAAATCATTGCAATTGCAAATCAGAAAGGCGGAGTTGGCAAAACGACAACCGCAATAAACTTTGCTTCGGCGCTCGCGGAAATCGGGCAAAAAGTGCTTGTGGTTGATCTTGATCCCCAAGGGAACGCTTCGACGGGCCTCGGGCTGATGGCGGAGGACCGTAATGCAACAACCTATGATTTGTTGCTAGATGATTTTCCGTTGTCGGACATCATCTGCAAGACAGGTCAGGAAAATCTGTTCATTATCCCGTCGACTACGGACCTCAGCTCTGCCGATATTGAGCTGATCGCCAACGAAAAACGCAGCTTTCTGTTACACGACGCGTTGCGGCAAACCGACATGGACGCGTTTGCGTTCGATTTTGTGCTGATTGATTGCCCGCCGTCGCTGAACCTGTTGACCGTTAATGCGATGGTAGCTGCACATTCCGTTCTTGTGCCGTTGCAGAGTGAGTTCTTTGCCCTGGAAGGCTTGAGCCAATTGATGCTGACGATCCGCGAGGTGCGCCAGTCGGCGAACCCTTCGCTACGGATCGAGGGCGTTGTGCTGACGATGTACGATTCCCGGAACAACCTTTCTCAGCAGGTTGAATCCGATGCGCGCGACAATCTTGGGGATCTGGTGTTCGAAACCGTAATCCCGCGAAATGTCCGAGTCAGTGAGGCGCCATCCTTTGCGATGCCAGTTCTTGAGTATGACACAAACTCCAAGGGCGCGATTGCGTACAGGGCGCTTGCGCTTGAATTTCTTGGGAAAAACGAAGCCAAAACAGCAGCGTAGGTAGAGCAAATGGCCGAAAAGAAAGAACAAAGACGCGGCTTGGGCCGAGGGCTGTCGGCGCTCATGGCAGATATTGAGCCAAGCAAGGACGCCGAAGCAACTGCGCCGCAACGGCCAGTGCGAACACTGACAGTTGATCAGGTTTTCCCGAACCCAGATCAGCCGCGCCGCCAGTTCGATCCGGAGGCGTTGGACGAATTGAAGATGTCCATCCGCGCCAAGGGCGTGATTCAGCCTTTGATCGTTCGGCCGCGAGCCAATGCGGAAAACCAGTATGAGATTGTCGCCGGTGAACGCCGCTGGCGGGCGGCGCAGGCAGCGGGTGTTCACGAAGTACCTGTTGTCATACGCGAGTTTTCCGACGAAGACGTTCTGGAAATCGCGATCATCGAAAACATCCAGCGCGCCGATTTGAACCCGATCGAAGAGGCGGCGGGTTACGAACAACTGATGACACGTTTTGGGCATACCCAAGAAAAGGTGGCGCAGGCTTTGGGGAAAAGCCGCAGTCATATCGCAAACCTTCTGCGTCTATTGAACCTCCCGGATGTCGTTAAACAGGCGGTGGTCGACGGAAAGCTGTCGGCTGGACATGCCCGCGCGCTGATTACGGCGCCGGATCCCGTGTTGCTGGCAGGACAAATCGTTCGCCAAGGACTTTCGGTGCGAGAGACCGAGCGACTGGTGCGCGATGCTCAAAACGCAAGATCGGAGCCGAAGCCAAAGACGGCGTCGAAATCCACAGGGGGCGGCGTAAAAGACGCGGACACCAAGGCTCTTGAGGGCGATCTGTCGGCCGCATTAGGCATGAAAGTGTCGATCAATCACAGTGCTGGCAAGGAATCCGGCGCAGTGACGATCAGCTATGACACGCTGGATGATCTCGACAAGTTGTGTGGCGTGCTCAGCTCAGCGAACTGATCAGCCTTTGGCCAGCTGGGCGATGAGATAATTCAGGACAGGACGACCAGTGGCTGTTGCGCCGATGCGGTTGTTTTCGCTCCAGATCAGGCCGTCGGATTGATGATCTTCTAGGCGCCTCTGGTCAATCACGTCTTTGACGTCGTCTATTTGTAGGCCTTCAAGAAGCCTCAACCCCATGATGAGGCGTTCATCTGCAACATCTAGCAGTGAGAGAGGGGTGGATTCACGAATTCCGGTTCCGGCGACAACTTCGCTGAGCCACTTCTCTGGCTGTTTCCAGCATTCGGTTGCGCGGCGGATGCCATCGATCGTCAGTCGACCGTGTGCGCCGGGGCCGATTCCGGCGTAATCACCGCCGCGCCAGTAAAGCAGGTTGTGTTCGGACTCGGCGCCGGGTTTGGCGTGGTTAGAGACTTCATAGGCCACGTATCCCGCATCTTCGCACAGGCGTTGGGTCAAGTCGTAAAGGTCGGCACCAAGATCGTCAGATGGCAGGCCGCGGAGCTTTCCATTCTGCGCGCGATCCCAAAAGGCGGTGCCTTCTTCGATAGTCAGTTGGTAGAGGGACAGGTGATCCACCGCCATGTCGAGCGCCGTGGTCAATTCGCGCTCCCAATCGTCAAGAGATTGGTTCTGACGGGCGTAAATCAGGTCAAAACTAACGCGATCAAAGAAAGTGCGCGCAGTTTTGAACGCGGATTGCGCTTCTTCAACGGTGTGAAGACGGCCCAGTGCGCGGAGATCGTCGGGATCGAGTGATTGAACCCCCAAAGACACGCGGTTGACGCCGTGTTTGGCGTAACCCTCGAAGCGATGTGTCTCAACCGAGGTGGGGTTGGCCTCAAGCGTGATTTCGATGTCGTTTGCGAAAGCCCAAACATCCCGCGCAGCGTCTAGAACGGCTTTTACCGTTTCCGGCTCCATCAAGCTGGGGGTTCCGCCCCCGAAAAAGATAGACGTCAGAACGCGGGGGCCGGTTTCTGAACCGGTGCGTCGGATTTCCTTTGCCAACGCATCGGCCCAGCGAGACTGATCTACGGTAGAGCGAACGTGGCTGTTGAAGTCGCAATAGGGGCATTTCGCTGCGCAAAACGGCCAGTGCACATAAAGCCCAAACCCGCGTTCTTGCCAGAGTTCAGCCAAAGCAGCCCGCCACAAACTTGCGGAACGCGTCGGCGCGGTGGCTGATCTTGTTCTTTTCCCAGCGATCCATTTCGCCAAAGGTCACATCATAGCCATTAGGCTGAAAAACCGGATCATAGCCGTGGCCCTGATCGCCGCGCATGGGCCAGACGATTTGGCCCTCCATGGTGCCGGGGAACACCTCGTCATGGCCATCAGGCCAGGCAAGAACCAGCGTGCAGCAAAACCGTCCGGTCCAAGGAGCTTTGACACCACTTTCAACGATGGCTCTGTGCGCTTTTTCCATCGCCATGACAAAGTCGCGCCCAGTCTCTGTTTCTGCCCAATCCGCCGTATATACACCCGGCGCACCGTTCAGCGCATCAATTTCAAGCCCGCTGTCATCGGACAGGGCCGGAAGGCCAGTGGCTTTGGCCGCTGCATGGGCCTTGATGCGGGCGTTTTCAACAAATGTGGTGCCGTCTTCGACGGGTTCAGGCAGGTTCATCTCGGCCGCACCAACGACCGAGATACCGTAATCCTTCAAGAGATCGGCAATCTCCTCGAGCTTACCCTTATTATGGGTTGCGACGAGGAGTTGATTGTCTTCGAACCTACGGGTCATTCCGCAGCCTTGAGCTGAAGCGCGACCAGTTCCTGAACCCCGGCATCTGCCAGATCCAGGAGTTCGGACATCTGAGTACGCGAGAAGGTGGCGCCTTCTGCGGACATTTGGATTTCAATCAACTGACCGTCACCACGCATGATGAAGTTGCCGTCGACGCCTGCTTCGGAATCTTCAGGGTAATCGAGATCAAGCACGGGCTGACCTGCGTAAATCCCGCAGCTTACCGCAGCCACGGGCGAAATCAGCGGATCGCTTTTTACGTCGCCAACCTTCATCAGTTTGTTAACCGCAAGGCGCAGCGCCACCCAACCACCGGTGATTGATGCACAGCGAGTGCCGCCGTCGGCTTGGATGACATCACAATCGACGGTGATCTGACGTTCACCAAGCGCGACCCGATCGACGCCGGCACGCAGGCTACGACCAATCAGTCGTTGAATCTCGACGGTGCGGCCCTGCTGCTTGCCCGCCGCGCTTTCACGGCGCATCCGACTTGTGGTGGAGCGGGGCAACATTCCGTATTCGGCGGTGACCCAGCCTAGGCCGGATCCCTTGATGAACGGAGGCACCCGATCTTCGATGGTGGCGGTGCACAGCACATGGGTGTCGCCCATGCGGATCATGCAAGAGCCTTCGGCGTGCTTGCTGATCCCGGTTTCGATTGAAACTGCGCGCATTTCGCTTAATTTCCGTCCTGACGGTCGCATGGTATATCCCCTTGATTGCCGTGTACGGATACAGGCAGGCTTTCTGGTTTCGCAAGCCAATAGTCTGTTGTGTGTATGGCTGTCACACTGGCTGTGAGGTGCGTGATTGAGCGACGGAACCAAACTTCTGGATGAGTTGAACGACCGGTCGCGGGAAGTTTTCCGCAAGGTCGTTGAGGGCTACCTTCTGAGCGGTGAGCCAGTGGGTTCGCGCACCTTGACGCGTACGCTTGAAGAAAAAGTCTCGGCAGCGACGATCCGCAATGTGATGCAGGACCTCGAATTCCTTGGCCTGCTCGACAGCCCGCATATCAGCGCAGGGCGAATTCCAACACAGTTGGGTTTGCGCATGTTTGTCGATGGCCTGCTTGAAGTGCGCGATCTGAATCAGGACGATCGGCAGAAAATCGACGCTACCGTGACCAGCAACAGCCAAGATGTAGCGTCCATTCTGGATCGGGTTGGGTCGGCGTTGTCTGGGGTCACTCAGGGCGCGTCGTTGGTGCTGACGCCGAAACACGAGGCGGCGATCAAGCATATCGAATTCGTACCGGTGGGCGGTGATCAGGCCCTTGTGGTGTTGGTCTTTGCTGACGGTCATGTGGAAAATCGACTTTTCACGCCGCCGCCGGGGCAAACGCCCAGCTCGATGCGAGAAGCGGCGAATTTCCTGAATGCGTTGGTTGAGGGCAAAACCCTCTCTGATCTGCGCCGCACAATCAAAGATGACATTGCCCGGAAACGCCGAGAACTCGATTCGCTTGCCGCCACTCTGGTGGAGCAAGGCTTGGCGATCTGGGACGATCAGGCCGACAAATCAGGGCGTCTGATTGTCCGAGGACGGTCGAACCTGCTGGCCGAAGACGCCCATGCAGAAGAGCTGGATCGGATTCGCGAGCTGTTTGATGACCTTGAACGCAAACGGGATATCGCAGAATTTCTTGAACTTACCGAGCAGGGCGACGGTGTGCGCATTTTTATCGGCTCTGAGAACAAACTTTTCTCACTTTCGGGTTCCTCTTTGGTCGTGTCTCCATATATGAACGCTGATCGTAAAATTATCGGTGCGGTAGGGGTTATAGGCCCGACCCGTCTAAATTACGGACGGATCGTACCGATTGTGGACTACACAGCGCATCTCGTCGGGAAATTGCTCGGCGACCGCAACCAAGGGTAACGAAATGGCCGAAACGGATCACACGAAGGATTTTCTCGACAGTCTGGCCGAGGCTGAGGCCGAGGAGAACGAGGCCTTCGCAGAAGAAATCGACAGCGAAGCGGTGGAGTTGGACTCCCTGCGCGCCGAGCGGGATGATCTGAAAGACAAGTTCATGCGCGCATTGGCTGAGGCCGAGAATGCGCGCAAGCGGTCAGAAAAGGACCGTCGCGAGGCACAGCAATATGGCGGGTCGCGTTTGGCACGCGATCTTCTGCCGGTTTATGACAACCTTCAGCGGGCTCTGGATGCCATTCCCGAAGATCAGCGCGAGGCGTCGAAGGCATTTATCGAAGGCGTCGAGTTGACCATGAGGGAATTGCTGAACGTGTTTAGCAAGCATGGTGTCACGGCAATCAAGCCCGCCGTCGGCGACAAGTTCGATCCGCAGATGCACGAGGCGATGTTCGAGGCACCTGTTCCCGGCACCACCGCTGGTGAGATCATCCAGGTCTCGACCGAAGGCTTCATGCTGTACGACCGCCTTCTGCGCCCGGCGCAGGTTGGCGTCAGCTCAATGCCGAAATCCTGAACTAGTCGTCCTGCAGAAGCGCTTTCAGGTTATACAGAGCCTGTAGTGCCTCTATCGGAGTCATTTCATCGGGGTGCAGATCTTTGATCTGCGCCTCGATTTTGCTTTCGGCGGCTGGCTTGACAGGCTGTGGCGCATTGGCGACCGCCGAGAAGAGCGGGAGATCGTCGATCAGCGCTTTAGGTGACGTGTTCTCACGTTCCCCTTTTTCCAACGCATCGAGAACAGATCGTGCGCGCGTGATCACGGCCGGCGGAAGGCCCGCAAGCTGCGCCACCTGCACACCGTAAGACCTGTCGGCTGCGCCATCGCGGACTTCGTGCAGGAAAATCACCTCTCCGTCCCACTCCCGCACGGCGACAGTGGCGTTTTTCACGCCGTCGAGCGTGTTCGCGAGCGTGGTCATTTCGTGATAATGGGTGGCAAAGAGCGCGCGAACCTTGTTGACGGATTGCAGATGCTCCAGCGTGGCCCAGGCGATGGAGAGGCCGTCATAGGTGGCGGTGCCCCGCCCGATTTCGTCGAGGATCACAAGCGCGCGGTCGTCTGCCTGGTTCAAGATCGCGGCGGTTTCGACCATTTCCACCATGAATGTCGACCGTCCGCGCGCCAGATCGTCGGATGCGCCAACGCGACTGAAGATCTGGCTGACCACGCCAATATGCGCCGATTTTGCCGGAACGTAAGAGCCGATCTGCGCCAGCAGAGCGATCAAGGCGTTCTGGCGCAAGAATGTCGATTTACCGGCCATGTTCGGGCCGGTCAGCAACGTCATCGCAGCTTTGTCGGTTTCGGCTGAAAGGTTGCAGTCATTGGCCACAAATCCGGTGCCGCCTTGCGCCCTGAGAGAGCGTTCGACCACCGGGTGACGCCCGCCTTCGATGTCAAAGGCGCGGCTATCGTCTACGGTAGGCCGGCACCAATCCAAATCGGTGGCGAGGTCGGCCAGAGCGGTGGCGAGATCAAGTTCGGCCAAGCCACTGGCAAGTGCGTTGAGCGCCGCTTGATGGTCGAGAATGGCTCGACTTAAGGTGGCATAGAGCCGCTTTTCGATCTCGATCGCCTCAGATCCCGCGTTCAAAATTCGCCGTTCAAGTTCCGAAAGCTCTACCGTGGTAAAGCGGATCTGGTTTGCGGTGGTCTGCCGATGAATGAAGGTCTCACTCAAGGGTGGAGCCATCATTTTTTGCGCGTGGGTCGCGGTAGTCTCGATGAAGTAACCAAGGACGTTGTTGTGTTTGATCTTGAGCGAGGTCACACCGGTCGCCTCGGAGTACTGCGCCTGAAGGCCAGCAATCACGCCGCGCCCTTCATCGCGCAGCTTGCGGGCTTCGTCCAGGCCATCTTCGTAACCGGGCGCGATGAACCCGCCATCGCGCGCCAGCAACGGCGGCTCCGCGACAAGCGCTTCGTCGAGAAGGTTGGCAAGATCGGTGTGGCCGGTGCAGGCAGACATGGCGCTGCGCAAGATCTCTGGCAGATCATGTGTCTCTAACATACCCGAAATCGCTTCAGCTTGCTCCAAAGCGTTTCGGATCGCCGCCATATCGCGCGGCCCGCCGCGATCAAGACCAAGACGCGACAACGCGCGATCTACGTCTGGGACACGTTTCAACGCTTCGCGGACCTGACGGGCGGTCATCGGATCGGAAATGGCCCAAGTGATCGCGTCTTGTCGGTTGTGGATGACGTTCAAATCGCGGGAGGGTGTGGACAACCGCCGCTCTAAAAGCCTGGCACCGCTGGCCGTTGCGGTTCGGTCGATCACGGACAGCAAGGAACCCGCGCGCCCGCCTTGCAGTGAATGCGTCAACTCGAGGTTTCGCCGTGTGGCGGCGTCGATCTGCATCGAATTGCCCAGCTTCTCCTGCTGCGGTGGACGCAACAAGGGCAGGCGGCCTTTTTGCGTTAGATCGAGATATTCGATTAGCGCACCCATTGCGGACAGTTCGGGGCGGGAGAAGTGTCCGAACGCATCCAGGGAGGATACGCTGAACTGCTGCGTCAGGCGGGCTGTCGCACCCGTGGAATCGAAGGTGGACTTGCCAAGGATTGTCGGCTCCAGCCCCAGATCATGAAGGACACCCGACAACGCGTCCTCAGTTCCTTCGGCCAACAGGATCTCTGACGGCAAGAGCTGCGCCAATTCTGGACCGATGCGGGCCAGCGATAAGGGAAGCACGTGTAGCGCGCCGGTTGAAATATCGGTCCAGGCAAGCGCCCAATTGTCTCTCACACACGCCAAAGCAGCCAAGAAATTGTGTCGGCGCGCTTCGAGCAAGGTTTCTTCAGTCAACGTCCCGGGCGTGACCAGACGCACCACATCGCGTTTGACAACAGACTTGGACCCGCGCTTTTTCGCCTCTGCCGGGCTTTCCATCTGTTCACAGACGGCGACGCGAAACCCCTTGCGGATGAGCGTCAGCAGATAGCCTTCGGCGGCATGGACCGGAACGCCGCACATCGGGATGTCGTCCCCGTCGTGTTTGCCGCGTTTGGTGAGCGCGATGTCCAGCGCTTCGGCTGCCGCAGCAGCGTCATCAAAGAACAATTCGTAAAAATCGCCCATGCGATAGAACAATAAAGCATCCGCATACTGGGATTTTATTTCCAGATATTGCGCCATCATGGGTGTGACGGGTGATTTATTCGCGTTCACAAGCTTCCCCTTGGTGCTTTGGCGTGACATTAAGGCGACCGACCCGGGTGGAAAACCCGATTTTGACGTATGAGGCCTCTGACGCATGTCCAATCCAAAATACACCCGCGAAGAAGCGCTTGCATTCCACCTTGAGCCGACCCCCGGCAAATGGGAGGTGCAGGCCACCGTTCCCATGACCACACAGCGCGACCTGTCGCTCGCCTATTCCCCCGGTGTGGCCGTGCCCTGCGAAGACATCGCGAAAGACCCTGGTCTGGCCTATGATTACACCAACAAGGGCAACCTGGTTGCGGTGATTTCCAACGGAACGGCGGTTTTGGGTCTGGGCAATCTGGGTGCGCTGGGCTCAAAGCCGGTGATGGAGGGCAAGTCTGTCCTGTTCAAACGATTCGCTGACGTGAACTCCATCGACATTGAGCTCGATACAGAAGACCCCGATGAATTCTGCAAGGCAGTGCGCCTCATGGGGCCGACTTTTGGCGGGATTAACCTTGAGGACATCAAGGCACCGGAGTGTTTCATCATTGAGCAGCGCCTCAAGGAAGAAATGGATATTCCGGTCTTCCACGATGACCAGCACGGCACAGCTGTGATCTGTGCGGCGGGCTTGCTGAACGCTCTGCATATCTCGGGCAAGAAAATTGAGGATGTGAAGATCGTTCTCAACGGCGCGGGCGCTGCGGGGATTGCATGTATCGAACTGCTCAAGCGGATGGGCGCACGCCACGAAAACTGCATCGTCGCCGACACCAAAGGCGTGATTTATCAAGGCCGGACCGAGGGCATGAACCAGTGGAAATCGGCGCATGCGGTCAAGACCGACGCGCGCACGCTGGAAGACGCGATGGTTGGCGCGGACGTCTTCCTTGGGGTGAGCGCAAAAGGTGCCGTGACGCAGGACATGGTACGGTCGATGGCGGACAACCCCGTCATTTTCGCGATGGCGAACCCGGACCCCGAGATCACGCCGGAAGAGGCGCATGAGGTGCGGATGGATGCCATCGTCGCCACCGGACGCAGCGATTATCCGAACCAGGTGAACAACGTTCTGGGCTTCCCTTACCTGTTCCGCGGCGCGCTCGATATTCACGCGCGGGCGATCAACGACGAAATGAAGATCGCTTGTGCTCAGGCGCTGGCTGAATTGGCGCGCGAGGATGTTCCGGACGAGGTTGCGCTGGCCTACGGGAAAAGCCTGACTTTCGGGCGCGACTATATCATTCCCACACCTTTCGATCCGAGACTGATACACCGCATTCCGCCTGCCGTTGCCAAGGCGGGGATGGACACGGGTGCGGCGCGGCGGCCGATCATCGACCTGCCGGCTTATGAGGAATCGCTCAAGTCGCGGATGGATCCGACGGCAAGCATTCTGCGAGGCATCAATGCACGGGCGCGTAAGGCGCAGGCGCGGATGATCTTTGCCGAGGCCGACGATCCGCGCGTGTTGCGAGCGGCCGTCATGTACCAGCGGTCTGGTTTCGGCAAAGCACTGGTCGTTGGTCGCGAAGCCGATGTGAAGACCAAGCTGGAAGAGGCCGGTTTGAGCGATGCGGTGCGCGAGATCGAAGTCGTCAACGCGGCCAATACCCAACACCTTCAGCGCTACAAAGAGGTGCTTTACGGACGCCTCCAACGCAAAGGCTACGACCACCAGGATATCCACCGTCTTGCCGCGCGGGACCGCCACGTCTTCAGCGCGCTGATGCTCCAACAGGGGCATGGCGATGCGCTTGTCACAGGCGCGACACGCAAATCGGCGCATGTGATGGAACTGATCAACCATGTGTTCGATGCGGATGCGTCACATGGGGCGGCAGGTGTGACGGCGCTTTTGGTCAAGGGACGCATCGTCCTGATCGCGGATACGCTGGTTCATGAATGGCCGGATGAGGAGGACCTGGCGAACATCGCGGAGCGGGCCGCTGAGGTTGCTCGATTGATGGGGCTTGAGCCACGCGTGGCGTTTGTGTCGTTCTCGACCTTTGGCTACCCGGTTTCGGAACGCGCCGAAAAGATGCACATCGCGCCGCGCGTGCTGGATCGGCGCGGGGTGAATTTCGAGTACGAAGGCGAAATGACTGTCGACGTGGCGCTGAACCGCAATGCCCAGAAGTTCTACCCGTTCCAGCGTCTGACTGGACCAGCGAACATTCTCGTCGTCCCTGCGCGCCATTCCGCGTCGATTTCGGTCAAGCTGATGCAGGAAATGGCGGGAGCGACGGTGATTGGGCCGATCCTCGCCGGCGTGGATAAGTCGATTCAGATCTGTTCCACGACCATGACGGCGCAGGATATTCTGAACATGGCGGTTCTGGCGGCCTGCAAGGGAAAGTAAGGCATGGCGGTTTTCAACCTCGGCTCGATCAATGCGGACCTGTTCTACCGCGTTCCGCATTTGCTCGCGCCGGGGGAAACGCTGGCCTCGACGGAACACAGCCGTGGCTTGGGCGGCAAGGGCACGAACATGTCCGTTGCCATTGCACGGGCGGCGGCGCGGGCGGTGCATATCGGCGCGGTGGGCGCCGATGGGCGCTGGGCGGTCGAGCGGATGATGGAATACGGGGTCGATACACGGTTTGTCCTCGAACTGGACGTGCCAACAGGGCACGCGGTCATCATGGTCGATGATCATGGAGAGAACGCAATCCTGATCTATCCCGGCGCAAATCGGGCTTTGACAGAAACACATGTCGCCTCTGCGCTGGAGAGCGCGACCGAGGCGGACACGTTTCTCTTTCAGAACGAAACCTCGGCTCAGGTGGAAGGTGCGACGCTGGCCTCGGCCACGGGGATGCGGATCGTCTATGCTGCCGCCCCGTTCGATCCCAAAGCGGTCGAGGCGGTATTGCCGTTGCTGGACATCCTCGTGATGAACGCTGTTGAAGCACAGCAATTGACCGACGCGCTGGGCGGAACGCTCGCTGATCTTCCGGTGCGGGACGTGATTGTCACCTTGGGGGGTGATGGCTGTCGCTGGATCAACACGGATCAGGGCACCGACCAGAGCTTTCCGGCTATTCCTGTCACCCCGGTCGATACGACTGGCGCGGGCGATACGTTTACCGGTTTCTTGGTGGCGGCTTTGGATCGTGGTATGCCGATGGAACAGGCGATTTTGCTGGGTCAGCAAGCCGGGGCGATCATGGTTACGCGGCATGGCACAGCGGACGTCATCCCTGACCTCAAAGACATCGAGGATGCACGTCTTTCCTAATTGCCGATGAACGGCGCGTCGCTTCCCCAGAGCTGTTCGATCCGCGCGTCGCGGCCGCATCCTTTGCGGTAACGCTTGTAGGCGTCGTCCTGACGGATCGGGCCAAAGCGGGTGAGAACACGTTTGGTCCCCTTGTAGTAATCCTGATGGTAATCCTCTGCCTCGTAAAAGGCTTTTGCGTCCAATACAGGCGTCACGATTTTGCGCCCAAGCTGGGCTTGCGCAGTCGCCTTTGCGCGTTCAGCAGCTGCACGTTCGGCTGAGTCAGAGACAAATATCGCCGTCGCATAGCTTTGTCCCCGATCGCAGAACTGGCCGCCGTTATCGGTGGGATCGATCGAGCGAAAGAACAGGCCATAAAGCTGATCCAGTTCGATCACTGCGCTATCATAGCTGATCCTGACTGCCTCATAGTGACCGGTGCCACCTGCGGTAACCTGCTTGTAGGTCGGGTTGGCGACGGATCCGCCCGTGTAGCCGGAAACCGCTTCTTTGACTCCGCGCACACGTTCGAAATCTGCTTCCACACACCAGAAGCAACCGCCGGCGACGATGATGTCACGTGTTTCACCAGCCCTTGCTTGGACGGATTGTAGAAAAATCCCGGCAAGAATGGCCAATGACAGAAGAATGGGATGACTGCGGCGGAGCGTGCGCATGGGACTACCTCGTTTTCTCTGAAGTGACCCTGCGCCCAAAGCGGTACTCGGCGCAATTTGCGTGTCGGGATCTCACCGGAAGGTGAAATCCAGTTACCACTTGCCTGCGTGGTTTCACGCAGTACCGTCCGCGTGATGCATGGCACAGTTGGGAGGTGATCTTTATGCGCGTGGCGATGTGGTCGGGTCCGCGTAACCTATCGACGGCGATGATGTATTCCTTTGCGCAACGCGATGATTTCGCGGTGCTCGATGAGCCGTTTTATGGCCCTTACCTACGGCTCACCGGGTTGGATCATCCGATGAGCGTGGAGATCCTCAATGACCGAACCGAAGATGCAGTTGAGCTGGAACAGTCTCTGATTGGACTCATTCCCGACGGCAAGCCGCACGTCTATCATAAGCATATGTGCCAGCACATGATCGACGGTATTCCCCGTGGATTTATGGCTGCGTGCAAGAACGTTTTTCTGATCCGCCATCCCGCCCGGGTCGTGGCCAGTTTTGCCAAGGGCTATCCGGACCTAACCGCGGGCGACATCGGGTTTGATGCACAGGCAGAGCTTTTCGATCATGTGCAGGCTTTGGGCCAGTCTCCCATCGTGATCGACAGCGCTGATATCCGGGATGATCCTGAAGGGATGTTGCGTGCTTTATGTTCGGCCCTGGATCTGGAGTTCGACCCCGCCATGTTGGCTTGGCCTGCCGGGCCTAAACCTTACGATGGGGTTTGGGCCCCTCATTGGTACGGCTCCCTTCACGCAACAACCGGATTTGCCGGGTCGGAAGGGTCGCTGCCAGAGATGTCCGGTCATCTGGCCGAGCTGGTCGAGCGGACAATTCCCGCTTATCGCAAGCTCGAAGCGCAAAAAATTTCACAACAGGTGAAACTATGATCCGTCGGACTTCGTGAGTGTGAGTATCCGCAGGGAACGGAACCCTGCATCACACAGGAGACTGACAATGAAAACTGCACTCTCGACCATGATTTTCGCCCTGTCCGCAACAGCCCTGATGGCGGCTGGCCATTCGTTGGCCCCGTCTGTTGAGGCGATGGATCAGGATGTGTCCGGCGGCACCGTGACCGCAGCCAAGGTTGTGGCTCCGGCAAACGGCTGGATGGTTGTGCACCGCACCGACGCCGAGATGAAGCCGGGCCCCGTTGTTGGCTATGCTGTGCTCAAGGAAGGGGAGAACATGGATGTTGCCGCGATTCTTCAGGAAGACGTCGCATCGGGTGAAATGCTCATGCTGATGGTGCATGGCGAAGATGGCGGCATGTCCACGGGCGTGTTCGAATACACGCTTGGCGCCAAGGAAGATGGCCCGATCCGGGTGGACGACAAATTGGTGATGACCGTCGTCACCGCCAACTGAACACGAAAAAGGCCCGCCGATTTGGCGGGCCTCTTGGCTTGAATAAAGACTGCTTTACTTCAGACGACGGTTGCGCGCGGCAAGCAGCTTGAGCCGCAGAGCGTTCAGCTGGATAAAGCCCTGCGCGTCTTTTTGATCGTAAGCGCCGGCGTCTTCTTCGAAGGTCACGTGTGCCTCGGAATAGAGCGAGTGATCCGACCAACGCGCCACGGTCTTGGCCGAGCCTTTGTAGAGCTTCACGCGAACGGTGCCGGTGACATGTTCCTGGCTCTTGTCGATCAGGGCTTGCAGCATCTCACGCTCGGGCGAGAACCAGAAGCCGTTGTAGATCAGTTCCGCATAGCGCGGCATGATCGAGTCTTTCAGGTGACCCGCGCCGGAATCGAGCGTGATCTGTTCGATCCCGCGATGTGCCTCAAGCAGGATTGTGCCGCCGGGTGTTTCGTAGATGCCGCGCGACTTCATGCCGACAAAGCGGTTTTCCACGAGGTCCAAACGACCCACGCCGTGCTTGCCGCCAAGTTCGTTCAGTTTGGTCAGGATCGTGGCGGGCGACATTGCCTCGCCGTCGATGGCCACGGCATCGCCCTTTTCAAAGGTGATCTCGACCATTTCAGGCGTGTCCGGCGCATCCTCGGGGTGGACGGTGCGCTGATAGACGTAATCGGGTGCTTCCTGCGCCGGATCTTCCAGAACCTTGCCCTCAGACGAGGTGTGCAGAAGGTTGGCATCGACCGAGAACGGCGCTTCTCCGCGTTTGTCCTTGGCGATCGGGATTTGGTTCTTTTCAGCGAAGTCGAGCAGCTTGGTGCGCGAACTGAGATCCCATTCCCGCCACGGTGCGATCACCTTGATATCGGGGTTAAGCGCATACGCCGCCAGTTCGAAACGCACCTGGTCGTTGCCTTTGCCGGTTGCGCCATGGGACACGGCGTCGGCGCCGGTTTCAGCGGCAATCTCAACCAGACGCTTGGAAATCAGCGGGCGGGCGATGGAGGTGCCGAGCAGGTACAGACCTTCATACAGCGCATTGGCGCGGAACATCGGGAAAACGAAATCGCGGACGAATTCCTCGCGCACGTCTTCGATGAAGATGTTCTCGGGTTTGATCCCCAGCATGATCGCCTTTTCGCGTGCTGGTTCCAGTTCTTCGCCCTGGCCCAGATCGGCGGTGAAGGTCACGACTTCGCAGCCATACTCCGTTTGCAGCCATTTCAGAATGATCGAGGTATCGAGGCCACCGGAATAGGCCAGCACAACTTTTTTGGGCGCAGACATGGGTTTTCCTTTAACGGGTTTGCCCGGGCGATTACTTGTTTTTCAAGGCAGGGGCAAGAACTGGCCTCGGATCAGTGTAGTGAAGACAGGAGCGTAGGTGCGATGAAGGGTTGGCAGATTTTCCGACATTCGTTCAATCTGGTGATGGCCAATCTGGATCAGGCGCTTCGGCTGTCGCTGGTGTTGTACCTCGTGCAAAGTGCCTACACGGTCTACGCTTTCTTCAATCCACCCCAGATGATGGAGTTCGAAGGCACCGAAGTGCCGATGATGTCGCCGGAAACGGTATTCCCGACCATCGTTTTGGGATTACTTGCTGTGATCGCAAGCCTTTGGATCGCGGTGGCGTGGCATCGGTACGCGCTGACCGGGGAAAGCACATCGGGGTGGCTGCCGCAGTTTCACGGTTCGGCCGTAATGGGATATTTGGGCCGGTCCATCCTCATCGGGGTGCTGGTGGTGCTGGGCGTGATGGTTCTGTCTATTCCGGTCGGGATCATTTCCATCGGACTGCCTGCCTTTGCCGGGATCATGTCGCTGATCCTGATCGGTGCGGCCGCTTATCTGTTTTTCCGGCTTGGCATCATGCTGCCTGCCGCGGCGCTGGGCGAAAAACTGACGTTGGGCGCGACATGGGATGCCACCAAAGGCCAAAGCGGGACGATCCTTACGCTGGCGCTGATCGTGGTCGGGGCGAGCATCGTCATTCAGCTGCCCTCGTGGTTCAATGACGACCCGAGTTCGATGATCAACGTGGTTTATTCGCTTGTCGTCAACTGGTTCGCGACGATTATCGGGATCTCGGTTCTGACGACGCTCTATGGGCATTTCGTTGAAAACCGTTCGATTGACTGATGATAGGCGCGCATGTGCTATTGCCCCAAGGGGAAAGTATGACTGATTTTGCTCAATCCGCGCGTGACGCGACCGAAGCCATGCGCGAGGTGTTCCCGCCGACGCCTTTGTTGCGCAATGCGCATCTGTCGGAACAGTACAACGCCGAGATCTATCTCAAGCGCGAAGACTTGTCCCCGGTGCGGAGTTACAAGCTGCGTGGCGCGTTCAACGCGATGCGCAAACGGCCCGAGGCCGAGCTTTTCGTCTGTGCGAGCGCCGGAAATCACGCGCAGGGCGTGGCCTATATGTGCAAGCATTTTGACAAAAAAGGCGTGATCTTCATGCCGGTGACAACGCCGCAGCAGAAGATCCAAAAGACTGCGATGTTCGGGGGCGACAGCATCGAGATCCGTCTCACTGGGGATTATTTCGATGACACGCTCGCCTCCGCACAGGCGTTCTGCGCCGAGGCGGGTGGGCATTTCTTGTCGCCTTTTGACGACGAAGACGTGATCGAAGGGCAGGCCAGTGTTGCGGTCGAGGTGGTCGAACAGCTTGGCAAGATGCCGGATCACCTTGTCATTCCCGTAGGTGGGGGCGGTTTGTCGGCGGGGATGCTCAGCTATCTTGGAACCGATTGCCAATACACCTTTGTCGAACCGGCGGGCGGCGCCTGTCTGCGCGCGGCGCTTGAGGCGGGCAAACCTGTTCGGTTGGATTATGTGAACACCTTTGCCGATGGCGCTGCAGTCGGCCAAATCGGGCAAAGAACGTTTGCGCGGCTCAGTGGAATTGGTCTGGCGAACACGCTGACGATCAAGGAAGACCGGCTTTGCACCACGATGCTTGAGATGCTGAATGTCGAAGGGATTGTTCTGGAGCCCGCAGGCGCGCTGTCAGTCGATGCGTTGCAGGACCTGGGGCAGTCGATCCGGGGGCGCACGGTTGTCTGCGTGACAACAGGCGGCAATTTCGATTTCGAACGTTTGCCCGAGGTCAAGGAGCGGGCGCAGAAATACCTTGGATTGAAGAAATACTTCATCCTGCGCCTTCCGCAGCGTCCCGGTGCGTTGAAGGATTTCCTGAACTTCCTTGGTCCCGAAGACGACATCGCGCGGTTCGAATACCTCAAGAAGTCGGCGCGCAACTACGGGTCGGTTCTGATCGGGATCGAAACTCGGAACGCTGGCAATTTCGATCGCCTCTTCGCGCAGTTGGACGCGGCAGGGTTCACCTATCAGGACATCACTGACGACGATCTGCTGTCGCAATTCGTGATCTGATGCAGTTCGACGGCGCCAGCGCGATTGTGACCGGGGCCGGGCAGGGCATTGGAGCAGCCTTGGCGCGGGCTTTGGCGGCAGAGGGCGTCAACGTTCTGGTCTCTGACCTGTCGCAGGAAAGTACCCATCGCGTCGCGGAAGAGATTGACGGCGTTCCGCATCACGGCGATCTGTGTAATCCGAGCGTAATCGCGGCGATGGTTGACCTTGCGAATGATCGGTTCGGCAAGGTGGACATGCTTATGTCGAATGCCGGTTTCGCATTAGGCGAACCGGATGGTCCCACATCCCGAATGGACGCGCATTGGCATACAAGCTGGGAATTGCACGTGATGGCGCATCTTCGGGCATCGCGCTTGCTTTTACCGCAAATGTTGGCGCGGCGAGCCGGCGTGTTGGTCAATGTCGCGTCGGCGGCAGGGGTGTTGTCGCAAATCGGTGATGCCGCCTATTCCGCAACCAAACACGCGGCGGTCAGCCTTGCGCAATCGCTGGCCATCGAACACGGGCGGGACGGGATACAGGTGTCGGTGGTTTGCCCGCTCTACGTTGCCACGCCCTTGCTTGGTTATGACGAGGATCCATCAGACCGCCCGGCTGGGGTGATTTCACCGCAGGATGTGGCGAAGGCGACGCTGGACGGGTTGAAAGCCGGGCGGTTCATGATATTTCCACACCCCGAGGCGCAAAAGTTTTTTGCGCAGCGCGCTGCTGACACCGACCGTTGGGTCGCCGGGATGCAGCGGTTGCGAGAGCGTGTGTCCGAGCAGACAGATGGTACCGATCCGGCGTCACTCCATCGTTTCATCTAAGCTGCAAATCGTTCCGCAAATTCCGCTTCGAAAAGTTTTCGGGACTGGCTGAATAGCTGTTTCAGATGCCGAGCATCTACTGTTCCGGCACCGCGTGTGGCCGAGAATTCAGCCGCGCTGCAGATCTCTGCCAGCTTGGCGAATCCGAGATTGAGCGCCGATCCCTTTAGGAAATGCATCAGTTCCTGCATCTGCGCCGGATCGTTCTGCGCACCATCGAGTCGAGATAACGTGTCCTCAACCTCCATCAAAAACAGCTCTGCCACCTCTGAAAAATCTTCGGCGCCGATTTCTCTTCGCAGCTCGGCAACGCGTGTCCAGTCGATCATAGGAACCTCCATCGTTGCTTTGCTCTAGCAGGCAAAGATGAAGAAACTGCAACACGGCGAAAGCACAGGCGATTTCATCTCTTCTTAACACTTCACCATTAGAGCACCGATTGGGGGCCGACGTTTGGGTTGGTGCAAGGTTATGTTTCAGAGCGCAGCATTGGCGTTCCCCGATGTTCAGGACGGTCATCTGTGTAAAGTGTTGGTTGTCGATGACAGTCGCGCACAGCGTCGGATCCTCACCCTCATGCTTGAACGTTGGGGATACATCGTGGCCGAGGCGGAGGATGCCAAGCAGGGGTTGACCTTGTGCGAGGTATTTCAGCCAGATTTTATCATTTCCGACTGGGTCATGCCGGGTCTGAGCGGGCCGGAGTTCTGCGCCGCGTTCCGTGCCTCGGCTCGCGCGACTTATGGTTATTTCATCCTGCTGACCTCAAAGTCGGAAAAGGCGGCTGTTGCGACAGGTCTTGAATCGGGCGCCGACGATTTTCTGACCAAGCCGGTCAATGGCGACGAACTGCGCGCAAGGATCAATGCAGGCGCGCGCATCCTTTCGATGGAAAAGGAACTGCGGGCCAAAAACGAGGTGATCGCGGAAACGTTGGCGGAACTGCAATCCGTCCATGCGGTAATCGACAAGGATTTGCAGCAAGCGCGCGTTTTGCAGCAATCGCTGATGCCAACACGCACGGCGTATTTCGGGCAAAGTCGGGTCAGCGTTTTGCTTCGATCTTGTGGGCATGTTGGCGGTGATCTTGCGGGGATGTTTTCGATCCCCAACGGTGATTTCGGCATGTTCAGTCTCGATGTATCAGGCCACGGCATCACGTCTGCGATGATGACGGCACGGGTTGCCGGGCATCTAAGCGCCGAACATCTTGAGGAAAACCTTGCCCTCGAACGGCAGGGGGAGGGGTTTGAATTTCTGCCCCCGCGCCTTATGGCAGAGCGGTTGAACGCTCGGATGGTCGCGCAGCAGGGGGTCACGGAATACCTGACGCTGGCCTATGCGCATGTTCAACAAGACACCGGCATCGCGCGTTTTGTGCAGGCGGGACATCCGCCGCCACTCTTGTTGCGCCGCGATGGGGAGGCTGCGTTTATCGGGTCCGGCGGTTTGCCGATCGGTCTAATTGAGGGCGCGCGTTTCGAGGATCACGAGGTTGCGCTCGAACCAGGCGACCGGCTGTTGCTTTATACCGATGGGTTTACCGAGGCGGTTCTGCCAGACGGGACAATGCTGGACGGCGACGGCCTCTTGGCGCTGGTGCGGTCCATTCCCGAAGATCGCAAGGGGCCTGCGTTTCTGGATGCGTTACACGATGTGCTTCGGGAAAAACTTGGCGACGGCGCCGAGTTTGACGATGATTTGTCAGCTGCGCTTTTGGAATACGGGCAGGCGTGAGGCGTAGCGCGCCACGAAATCCCTGTCGCCGCTGTTGGCGAGGCTGTCCAAAGTTTCGCCAACACCCATACACAGCGCGGTATGCCCCGCTTCGAGCGGATCGCCGTACCGGATGACGGGGGCGGCCATGTAGATCAGGCACAGCTTCTCGGCCCAGAGATCGTATTCCGGCATATAGGTAAACCGTCGATACGCCCCCAAACGCCGCGCGCGTGCGATGCGCCAACCGGTTTCTTCGTAAACTTCGCGAATCAAGGCCTGTACCGGGGATTCGCCGGGATCAACGCCGCCACCGGGCAATTGCACCTCGGGTTCGGGCGCGTCCTGATGCGTCAGCAAAAGACCTTCGCCAAGCGGCAAAATCGCGTAGGCGCCGGTGCGTAGCGTGTAAGATCGACCGGATTCCGGCGCGTCGCCAAACCTGCGCATCATGTCATTCCCCTTCTGCCCCTTGGACCTGCCGGATCGTCCCTTATATAGTCCCGAACATGCCGGAGGGCGGCAAGCAAGGAAATTCCATGACACTCGGATCGAAAATCGCTTGGGACGACACCGTCCTGCCATTTCAACTTGACCGTTCGGACATCCGTGGCCGGGTGGCCCGTCTGGACGGGGTGTTGAGCGGTATTCTTAAGCAGCACAACTATCCCGCCCCGGTCGAGGCGCTGGTGGCTGAGATGGCATTGCTGACCGCGTTGATCGGGCAGACGATCAAGCTGCGCTGGAAGCTGTCGCTGCAGATTCAGACCAAGGGTGCCGTGCGCATGATCGCCACCGATTTCTATGCGCCCGAGGCGGAGGGTGAGCCCGCGCGCATCCGCGCCTATGCGAGCTTTGATCCCGACCGGATCACCGACGGCCCGGCGATGGATCAAATCGGCGAAGGCTATTTCGCGATCCTGATGGATCAGGGGAAGGGGATGCAGCCCTATCAGGGAATCACGCCGCTGACCGGAAAGACATTGTCGAGCTGTGCCGAAGCTTATTTTGCGCAGTCCGAGCAGCTGCCGACGAAATTCGCGCTCAGCTTTGGCCAATCCACCGAACCCGGTGTGCCGCAACATTGGCGCGCGGGCGGGATCATGATCCAGCACATGCCCAAAGCATCGCCCTTTGCCACCGATGGTGGATCGGGCGAGGGTGGCCTGCTTCATGCTGATGATCTGCTGAACGAGGACGAAGGCGAGAACTGGAACCGGGTGAACCATCACCTTGCGACGGTCGAGGACATGGAGTTGATCGGCCCGTCCCTGCCTGCGACGGACCTTCTGTTCCGGCTGTTTCATGAGGAAAGCCCGCGCGTGTTCGACGCACTGCCGGTGCGGTTTGGGTGTACCTGTTCCGAAGATCGCGTGCGGCAAAGCCTGTCGATCTATTCGGCCAAGGACATTGCGACGATGACCACGGAAGAGGGTCGGGTTACGGCGGACTGCCAGTTCTGCGGCGCACATTACGATCTGGACCCGGCGACTGTCGGTTTCGAGGCAGAAGAGGTGTCGGGTGAATGACCGCTCGCGGCTAGAGGTGGCTTTGAAGCAGAACAGTGCTGCTTCGTCCGATTTCGATCTGAACCCGGATGTGGTTCTTCCGGTGGGGCGCAAACTGCGCCCCGCTGGTGTTTTGGTGCCCGTGATTGCAGGCGCGTATGGCGCCGAGGTGCTTTTGACCAAGCGGTCGTCGCGGCTCAAACACCACCCCGGCCAGATTGCCTTTCCTGGTGGCAAACAGGACGATGGCGATGCAGATGTGGTCGCCGCTGCCTTGCGAGAGGCCGAGGAAGAAGTTGGCCTTGCCCGCGGGCATGTCGAGATTCTGGGTACCATGCCGACCCATGAGACTGTGACGGGCTTTCTGGTCACACCGGTTGTGGGCTGGATCGAAAACGCCTTCGACGTGGTCCCCGAACCGGGCGAAGTCGCCGAGGCATTCCGCGTTCCGCTCGCTCATGTCGCCGATTTGGGTCAGTTCACAGTGCAATCCCGACGCTGGCGCGGGACACGCCGCCATTACTATACCGTTCCCTTCGGTCCCTATTACATTTGGGGGGCGACCGCGCGTATCCTGCGCGGACTGGCCCAACGGATGGAGGAGGTATGAAAGTCACGGGCGACTGGTTAACCGCCGCCAGCACGCAGGCGGTGTTCACCGCCTTGCAGGCTGACGGGCACAGCGCTTTTGCCGTTGGTGGATGTGTGCGCAATGCGCTCATGGGTGTCCCGGTTTCGGATGTGGATATCGCAACGGATGCCACGCCCGAAACCGTGCAGGCGCTTGCGCAAGCGGCGGGATTGAAATCTGTACCGACAGGGATCGACCACGGGACAATTACGATAGTGTCTGAGGGCACTGGCTACGAAGTCACCACGTTTCGCGCCGATACCGAAACCGATGGGCGGTACGCGATTGTGCGATTTTCGACCGATATGGCCGAAGACGCGGCGCGGCGCGATTTCACCATGAACGCGCTATATTCCGATGCCACAGGTCAGCTTGTAGACCCGCTGGGCGGGCTTCCGGATCTCGAGGCGCGGCGTGTGCGGTTCATCGGCAACGCGCAGGACCGGATCGCCGAAGACTATCTGCGCATCTTGCGTTTCTTTCGTTTTGCTGCGTGGTACGGTGATCCCGACCTTGGGTTTGATGCGGACGCACTAGCCGCTATTGCTGTCAGCCTGGACGGTCTTCACGGCCTGTCACGGGAAAGGATTGGTGGAGAGGTAGTCAAGCTGCTCTCTGCTAGAGATCCTGCGCCTGCCGTCGGGTCAATGGAACAAACCGGCGTTTTGCACGCAATTCTTCCGGGCAGCACGACACGCGGTTTGGCGCTGCTGGTTCATCTTGAGTTAGCCGCCGATGTGCCTCCTGACGCCATCCGCAGGCTGGTCAGCCTGGGTGCGCTCGACTGCGAGGGTCTGCGCCTGTCAAAAAAGCACCAGAGGCGATTTGAGCAGTATCAGAGACTAATCTCGACATCCGAACCGCCTGCGGAACTTGGTTACCGGCATGGCGCGGAGGTGGCGCGGGACGTGCTGTTGCTGCGCGCAGCACTTCTCGAAATGCGGCTTGATCCTGAAGGTCTGTCTGCCGCTGAGATTGGATCGCAGCAGCAATGCCCGGTCAAACCGGCTGATCTCATGCCCGACTATTCCGGCGCCGCGTTGGGCGCAAGGCTACGCGAAGTCGAGGATCGCTGGGTCGCTTCGGGCTTTGCACTCAGCAAATCAAAGCTCTTGGGGTAGGCGACTTCCCTCTGGCGAAAACCCGCGCTAGGGTTGCGCTGTCACACGGACAATACCGAACATTGCATTATCTGTTCTTCGGGGACGCACACCACGCGGCGTGATCCGTACCTGTGTTTTTTACTGAGGAGACCGTTGGGTGTTCCGCTTTTTCGAAAATCTGGTCGATCCCTACGGCCCCTATGACGAGAAGGACACGCCACCCTCGAGGTTGTTTCCGTTCCTTCTCGACTATTCGCAGCCGTTCAAACGGATCTTCGTCTACGCGACGATCATGTCAGTGATCGTCGCGGCGATCGAAATTGGTTTGATCTGGGCGATGGGTTGGGTTGTCGACATCCTAGCTGGCGATCCGGCGGAAGTGTGGGCGAGCTATGGCGGTTGGCTAATCGCGCTGGCGGTGTTCATTCTGCTGATCCGGCCCGCCTTGCAGGCGCTGGATGTGCTGCTTCTGAACAATACGATCCTGCCGAATTTCGGCACGCTGATCCGGTGGCGGGCGCACAAGCATGTGCTCCGGCAATCCGTGGGTTGGTTTGAGAACGATTTTGCGGGGCGGATCGCCAACCGCATCATGCAAACGCCTCCCGCAGCGGGCGAAGCGGTGTTCCAGGTGTTCGATGCGATCACCTTTTCACTGGCCTACGTGGTCGGTGCCTTGGTGCTGCTCGGGCAAGCGGATCCGCGTTTGGCAATCCCGTTGATCGGCTGGCTGTTCCTCTATGGCGCGCTGGTGGTCTGGACGGTGAAACGCGTCGGCCCTGCGTCGCAAGCTGCATCTGATGCGCGGTCCGAGGTCACGGGTCGTGTGGTGGACAGCTACACGAACATCCACTCGGTCAAGATGTTCGCGCATAACGACACCGAACTGACCTACGCCAAGGATGCAATCGAGAACACGCGCCGCACGTTCCAGTACGAAATGCGACTCTTCACTATCATGGACGTGGTTCTGGTCACCCTGAATGGTCTCTTGATCGTCGCTGTTGTCGGCTGGGCGTTCTGGCTGTGGATGCAGGGGCAAGCCAGCGTCGGTGTGGTTGCTGCGGCCACTGCTCTGACGCTTCGGCTCAATGCTATGACCGGCTGGATCATGTGGGCGCTGACCTCGTTCTTCCGCCAGTTGGGCGTTGTGGCCGAAGGGATGGAAACCATTGCCCAGCCAATTACGTTAGTCGATCAGTCAGGCGCAAAACCGCTGAAGCTGAACACCGGAAAAATCGAGATTCAGTCTCTAACACACCACTATGGGCGTAATACCGGTGGCCTTGACGCAATCGACCTTACCATTGAACCCGGCGAAAAGGTGGGTCTGGTCGGGCGGTCGGGTGCGGGCAAGTCGACCTTGGTCAAGCTGCTCTTGCGGTTCTACGACGCCGAACAAGGGCGCATCTTGATCGACGGTCAGGATATCACTCTTGTGACGCAGGACAGTCTGCGACTGGCGATCGGTATGGTGCAGCAGGATAGTTCTCTCTTGCACCGATCCGTGCGGGACAACATCCTTTACGGTCGACCATCGGCAAGCGAGGATGAGCTGATCGCTGCTGCCAAACAGGCGCAGGCGCATGAGTTCATCCTTAACCTTCAGGATCCGCAGGGACGTGCTGGATATGATGCGCAGGTCGGTGAACGTGGGGTCAAACTGTCCGGCGGACAACGCCAGCGCGTGACGCTCGCTCGAGTGATCCTCAAGGACGCACCGATCCTGCTTTTGGACGAGGCGACAAGCGCGCTCGATTCCGAGGTCGAAGCTGCCATTCAGGACACGCTCTATGGCATGATGGAGGGCAAAACGGTGATCGCTATCGCGCACCGGCTGTCCACCATCGCCCATATGGATCGCATTCTCGTGATGGATCACGGCCGGATCGTAGAGCAGGGCAGCCATGACGCGCTTTTGGCGCAGGGTGGGCTATATGCAGGGTTCTGGGCCCGCCAGTCGGGCGGGTTTATCGCAACCGAGACCGAGGCCGCAGAGTGAGTTTGTTCCAGATCGATCCCTTCGCCGAAGCCAATGGCGCGCCGCCGAAAACGTTGCTGGCGTTCTTTCGCTGGTCGCTCGCGGGAAGTGGGCCAGTTCTGATCCTTGCCAGCCTTGTGTCGGTGATCGGCGGTATTGCCGAAGTGGCGGCGGCGATCCTGTTGGGCCAAGTGATCGATGCGGCGCTCGCATCTGATCCGGGTGCGGTCTTTACCGATAACTCGGTTCTGTTGATCGGCTGCCTGTTCTTTTTCATTGTGTTCCGCCCGCTGGCGATGGGTTTCAACGCCTATGCGCAGAACATCATGATGCAGCCCAACATCATAAACCTCATCCTGTCGCGCATTCACCGCTACACACTGGGGCAGTCGGTGACCTTCTTCGACGACGATTTCGCCGGACGGATCGCGCAGAAGGAGATGCAGACAGCGCGTGCGCTGAATGATGTTGTGACCGAGGTGGTCAATACAGTTTTCTTTGCACTGGCCTCGGTGATCGGTGCGGTGTTTCTTCTGGGAACCGTCGATCTGCGTATCGCGGCGGGGCTGGCGTTCTGGATGGTGGGTTACGGGCTCCTGATCCGATACTTCATGCCGCGTATCCGCACCACATCAACCGCACGGGCTGGGGCGCGGGCGATGGTGACCGGTCAGGTGGTTGATACGGTGACGAATATCAAGACGGTCAAGCTCTTTGCCCATCAAGGCCACGAGGATCGGGCGGCACTGAGTGCGATGAGCGAATACCGCAAGCGTTTCCTTGATTTCAGCGCGATTGCGGTGACGTTTCGGTTCTGGTTGATGGCGCTGGCGGGTACTTTGCCCGTGCTGCTGATCGGTGGTGCGCTGTGGTACTGGTCGCTTGGCCTGATCAGCGCCGGAGACATCGCTGCAACCGGCGCGATCAGCCTTCGTCTGGCGCAGATGACCGGATGGGTCAGTTTCACGCTGATGGGCCTTTACGCCAATGTGGGCGAGGTCGAAGACGGGATGCGCACGCTCACCCCGGATCACACGCTTCTTGACCGCGAGGGGGCATCGGACCTTGTTGTCGAGAATGGCGAGGTGCAATTCGATGGCGTGGGCTTCGCCTATGGTCGGCAAAATGGCGGTGTCGATGACGTCAACCTCACCATTCAACCGGGGGAAAAGCTGGCGATCGTTGGGGCTTCGGGGGCCGGGAAGTCGACTCTCGTGTCTCTGTTGTTGCGGCTCTATGACACCGAAAAAGGTGTTATTCGCATCGACGGGCAGGACATTGCGGCGGTGACGCAGGAAAGCCTGCGGCGGCAGATTGGGATGGTCACGCAGGAAACCGCGATGTTCAATCGCTCGGCGTTGGACAACATCCGCTATGGCCGCCCTGACGCAACCGAGGCAGAGGTTTTCGAGGCCGCGCAGAAGGCCGAGGCGCATGAGTTTATCCTCAACCTTGAGGACCATCGCGGGCGCAAGGGCTACGGGGCTCATCTTGGCGAACGCGGGGTGAAGCTCTCGGGTGGTCAGCGCCAGCGTATTGCGCTCGCACGCGCCATCCTCAAAGACGCGCCAATCCTCGTGTTGGACGAGGCGACCAGCGCACTGGATTCAGAAGTCGAGGCGCAGATCCAGTCGGCTCTCGAACGGGTGATGGAGGGCAAGACCGTCCTTGCCATTGCGCACCGTCTGTCGACCATTGCCAGCATGGACCGGATCATTGTCATGGATACCGGTCGTATCGCCGAAGTTGGGACACATGACGTGCTTCTTGCCAAAGGCGGCCTCTACGCGCGGTATTGGGATCGGCAATCCGGAGGCTTTATCGGGGCTGAAGCTGCCGAATAGCCCTCGACCAATGTCGTCGGCTGAGGCAAAAGCCGCCACATGACAACGGTGACAATCAAACGACTGGGCCATTTGGGCGACGGCATTGCCGATGGCCCCATCTATGTTGCTGGCGCTTTGCCCGGCGAGGTGGTGAGTGGCACGCTGGACGGCGAGCATCTGCGCGACGCCAAGATCGACACGCCCTCGGACATTCGTGTGAAGCCGCCGTGCAGCCACGCGAAATCCTGCGGCGGGTGCCAGTTGCAACATGCATCCGACGCCTTTGTCGCTGAGTGGAAACGCGATGTGGTGCGGCAGGCGCTGGCGGCGCAGGGCATCGCCATTGATCTAGACCTGCCGATCACCTCACCGCCGCAATCCCGGCGTCGCGCCGCGTTTTCGGTCCGCCGCACCAAAAAAGGTGCGCTGGCCGGGTTCCACATGAAAGGTTCGGACACGATCATCTCGGTCCCGAATTGCCAACTCGTGCATCCCGACCTGACCGCCGCTTTGCCAATGGTCGAGGCGCTGGGCACGCTGGGTGCCTCGCGCAAGGGCGAATTGTCGGTGCTGGTCACGCGCACGGATACCGGGCTCGATGTATCGGTCACTGGCGGCAAAGAGATGGACATTGCACTGCATCAGGCGCTGGCCGATTTGGCGCGCGAATACGATCTGGCCCGCATCACTTGGGACGGTGAGATCGCGTTGCAACGTCGTGCGCCGGTTCTAAAGCTTGGTCCCGCTGACCTGACGCTGCCGCCGGGCGCGTTTCTGCAAGCAACCCGCGAAGGGGAAACTGTCCTGATCGACGCGGTAAAACAGGCTCTAACAGAGGCGAAACGGGTTGTAGACCTGTTTGCCGGCTGCGGCACCTTTGCGCTTCCACTTGCGCAGGATTCGACGGTGCATGCGGTCGAAGGTGAGCGCGAGATGGTGCAGGCGTTGGACCATGCTTGGCGCAATGCCACCGGATTGAAGCGTATCACACACGAGGCGCGCGACCTGTTTCGCAATCCGCTTTTGCCCGAGGAACTTGCACGCTTTGATGGTGTCGTGATCGACCCGCCGCGGGCGGGGGCTGCCGCGCAGGTGGCGGAAGTGGCGCAGTCTAAGATTCCGCTGATTGCCCATGTTTCGTGCAATCCGGCAACCTTTGCGCGGGACACCGCTACGCTGATCCGGGCGGGCTATGACCTTGAATGGGTGAAGGTGGTTGATCAATTCCGCTGGTCGACCCATGTGGAACTGGCGGCGCTTATGCGTCGGGGCAACTGACAGGCAGAATATGCGCGACAAAGTGGCAAGGTTTCTTGAACAGGCCTGGGTGACGAATTCTATCATAGGCGTGATCCTGTTCAACGCCGTGTTGCTGGGTCTTGAGACCTCGGTCACTGTGATGGCCGTTGCCGGCCCTCTGATCCTGATCCTCGACAAGCTGTGTCTCGCGGTCTTTGTGATTGAGATCGCGCTCAAGCTCTTTGCGCATGGGCTGCGGTTCTTCAGAAACGGCTGGAACATCTTTGACTTCGTGATCGTCGGCATTGCCCTTGTTCCGGCGACGCAGGGCTTCTCGGTGTTGCGGGCGCTGCGTATCCTGCGGGTGCTGCGCATCATCTCCGCCGCTCCGCGTCTGCGTCGCGTGGTCGAAGGCTTTGTGACTGCTTTGCCGGGTATGGGCAGTGTTTTCCTACTGATGGCGCTGATTTTCTACATCGGTGCCGTCATGGCGACCAAGCTGTTCAGCGATGCCTTTCCCGAGTGGTTCGGTGATTTGGGGCGATCGGCCTATTCGCTGTTCCAGATCATGACGCTGGAATCCTGGTCGATGGGCATCGTGCGCCCGGTGATGGAGGTGTTCCCTTGGGCTTGGGCGTTCTTTGTCCCGTTCATCATGGTCACGACCTTTGCCGTGGTGAACCTGCTGGTCGGTTTGATCGTGAACTCCATGCAGGATGCACACGCTGAGGATTCGAACGAAAAGACGGATGCCTATCGGGAACAGGTTCTGGCCCGGCTGGAGGCGATCGAACGGCGTCTGGATCAGCGCTGATTCGCCGATCTCACTCACGCTTTCGTTTTCCTGAAGGCGGCAAAGTCTGGTATGCTTGCCAAAAATAAATTGGGCAGTGTCTCCATGTTTCGAATCCTGTGTCTCCTTGCACTTCTCCTGGGGCTGACGGCCTGCGGGAAATTTCCGACCTATACTGGCCCCGAGGTCACGCGTGTTGTTGTGCAGAAGGCAGACCGTAAGATGTATCTGTTGCACCACAATGCGGTGCTGAAGTCCTATGACATCGGGTTGGGGTTTGCCCCCGAAGGCCACAAACAGATCGAGGGTGACGGCAAGACGCCCGAAGGCGAGTACATGATCGACCGTCGCAATCCGAACAGCAGTTTCTACTTGTCCATCGGCATCGACTACCCGCGCCCTCAGGATATTGAAGTGGCCAGCACAATGGGAAAATCGCCCGGCGGCGACATTTTCATTCACGGTCGCCCGTGGAAAAACCGCAAGGGTGGGCGGGACTGGACGTGGGGTTGTATTGCGGTCACCAACCGCGAAATGCGTGAGATTTACTCAATGGTGAGGAACGGCACGCCGATCACTATCAATCCGTGACTCAGGTCAGCAAAATGGGTCCAGTCCGGACCTTTTTTCACGAAGGCGCGTTAACTGGGGTGAAACCAGTTCCTTCCGGCGTTCCCAGAACAAGGTTCCACCAGATTTTGCCGTTCGATTCCTGGAACCAGGAAAAGCCCATTTCACGAGCCGTCGGATCAAGGAGGATGGCTCGGGTGCTGGGTGTTTCCATCCACGCGCCTAGCGTTTCCAGCTCGGTCTCGTAGGTTTCTGAAATCGCCTCGCCGACAAGCCGGCCGGAATAGCCCGCCCGCTGAACACGGGTGATCGGTGAAGACCCGTCAGAGCCAAAATGCCACGGGCGATTCTGCACGCTCATATCACGCGCATGGGTCGCTGCTGCTGCGTTAAGACGGGCGTTCAGTTCGACCGCCGGAGCGCCCGACGCCTGACGCAGTGCGTTGATCGAGTCAAGCATACGGAACTGAATGCGACCAGTATCAGCAGACGAAATGCGATAAACCTTAGGCAGCGGCTTTCCATCCGCACCCAACGTTGGGGCAGGTGGTGCACCGGCGCAGGCGGTCAAAGCCAGTGCTGCGGCACCAAGGAGAAATGTCGAACGCTTCATAATCTGCCCACCCAAGTTAGGTCGTAAATGGGCTTAGCCTCAGTCTTGGGTGTGAGCAAACACACAAAGCCGAGATTTGCCGATATGACATTCCTTTGAATTGCGACTGAGGCATTCACGCCATATAGACATTATGTAGTTTTCATTTCCGTTTGCTGACGAAGAGGCCATGCAATGGCAAATACTCCGAGTTTTTCCCTGAACCGACGTCGTTTCCTTGCCGGGACGGCTGCTCTTGTTGCAACACCCGCTGTTGCTCAGGACGTGAATGATGGCTCCACTGTCGAGATTGAGCGCGATCTGTCTCAGGCTGTGCGCCGCAACGTGTCGAGTTTCCGGACACTCGATTGGCAGCCGTATTTCAGCAGCCTGACAAATGGTGCGATCCTCGTCGATATCGATTCGCGGGCGCTGCACTACTGGGAAGAGAACGGGAATTACCGTCTGTACCCGTCCTCGGTGCCGCTCACCGAAGATCTGACGCGGCGTGGCCGCACAGAGGTGGTACTCAAGGATCCTGAACCTGACTGGCGTCCGACTCCGTCGATGAAAATCAGAAACCCTGAGTGGCCGGACTACGTTCCGCCGGGTCCGGATAACCCTCTGGGCACACGTGCGCTGCACCTCAGCTGGACCTACTACCGCATTCACGGAACGCACGATACGCGCAAGATCGGGCGTCGTTCGTCCAATGGGTGCATCGGTCTTTACAACGAGCACATCGAAGAACTTTACGAGCTGGCGAAAGTTGGCACGCAGGTGTTGCTAATTTGACGACATGGCGTCAAAGCTGGAAAGTCGAGCGATAAGATAGGTTTGCATTTACCACGATATACTGGTTAGAGAGTCTTACGAGGTAAGTCTTGGGTGCCTGTCGTGTGTTGCTATGCGCGCCGACAAGCAAATATCTGGAGGTTAATATGAAGAAACTCGTTCTCGCCGCTGCGTTCGCTGGTGCTGCTTCGACAGCAATGGCCGGTTCCTACGCAAAAGACGACGTGGTCATGGAGCCGGTGGTTGTGGTTGAAGAAGCCGCAGCAAGCTCCTCGTCCGCAGGTCTCATCATCCCGCTGGTCGTTATCGCCCTGCTGGCTGCTGCTGCTTCGGACTAATCCACAGCGGATTATCTAAACGAAAAAGGCGGTGCCGATGCACCGCCTTTTTTGTATTGGGCAGATGGCCCAACTGCGATCAGTCGAGCCAGCCGTTCATGTTCTCTTCGATCACCGCCGACAAAGCCGCGATATGCGCGTCGTCGTCGTTAAGGCACGGGATATAGGTGAAATGCTCACCACCGGCCTCTTCAAAGCTTTCTTTGATCTCTTCGTTGATCTCTTCGAGCGTTTCGATGCAATCGGCTGAGAACGCGGGCGCGCAGACCGCGATGTTCTTTTTGCCGTCTTCTTCTGCCAAACGCGCCACCTCTTCCACGGTGTAGGGCTTCAGCCACTCTTCGGGGCCAAATTTCGATTGGAAGGTGGTGGTGATCTCGGTGTCTTCCCAGCCAAGGCGTTCTTTCAGAAGACGCGTCGTTTTCTGGCACTGGCAGTGATAGGGGTCGCCTTCCATCAGGTAGCGCTTGGGCACACCGTGATAGGAACAGACAAGGATGTCGGGCCGGGTTTCGAGCTTGGCATAGGCGCGTTCGATCGACTGGGCCAACGCTTCGATATAAAGCGGGTGCTGAAAGTATGGATCAACCGTCCGCACCGTGGGTTGCCACTTTTCATCCATCAGAGCCCGGAAGAACTGGTCATTTGCAGTGGCCGATGTCGCACCCGCGTAATGCGGATAAAGCGGGAAAAACAGGATCTTACGGCAGCCGGCCTCGACCATCTCGCGGACCTTGGACTTGGTCGACGGGTTGCCGTAGCGCATGCAGAAATCGACCATGACCTGATCGCCATAACGGTCCTGCATTGTCTTGGTGATCTTTGCGGTCTGCTCCTTGGTGATTGTCATCAAGGGGCTTTCGCCTTGTTCCTCGTTCCAGATCGACTTGTACGCTTCGCCCGAGGTGAACGGACGTTTTGTGAGGATGATCAGTTGCAAGAGCGGCTGCCACAGCCAAGGGCTGTAATCGATCACCCGGCGGTCCGATAAGAACTCGTTAAGATAGCGGCGCATGGGCCAGTACGTGTAGTGATCCGGTGTGCCAAGATTGGCCAGAAGAACACCAACTCGCTCGGCCGGCACCTTTGGGTGGTCGGTCGGAGCGTGGGTCGGGCGTTGAGCTGTTTTTGTCGCGTCCAACATCGGGCCTGCATCCTTAACTTCGTTTAGCGGGGTAACTAACCTCTATCCCGGTCAGGTCAATCTTTGAGCGGTGTTTCCACCGTGTTCAACGCGTCCGCCAGCCTTTGTGCCGCTGATCCAGGGCGCAAAGGTTGCGGTTGTGACGAATCCGGCGCCCAACCCGTGAGGGTGATCAACTCGAAAGTTGCGGTGATCCGTCCATCCGAATCCGCATAGGCGTCGGCATAAAGCTCCATCGCTCGTAGGATGACGGCCTTGCGCGTGGCATGTCTGATCCGGTTCGTCATGGCGTTGGTTTCACCCATGGCGCGAAGGTCGTGCATCAGGTGAAGCGGCGTTTCGTAGCTGGTTCTAAGAACTGCGCTGTCCGCCACCGGAAGCGCCAGTCCTGCCCGTTGTAAGAGTGCGCCAAGGTCACGGATTTCTCCCATCGGGGCGATGCGCGGAGACAGGCCTCCCGTGACTTCAACCTCGGCCTGCCCAAGGGCGGCGCGCAATTCGGTCAGGGTCTGGCCACCAAGTGCCAAGACCAAGAGCAGCCCATCCGGGCGCAGGGCACGGCGGCACTGGATGAGTTGTCCGACCGGATCATTCGCCCAATGCAGCGCCATTGCGTGCACCACCAGGTCATGCGTGCCTTCCCTAACGTCCAGCACGTCGTCATCCGGTACGATGTGGGCGTCTGGGAAGGCCGGTTTCCAAATCTCGGGGAAGGGAGTGACGATCGCTGGTGAAGTAAAGGACTTATTAACCATAGCGAGTCGATCCTGCACATCGGCAAGCGCTTCTTCGTGGAGGAAGAAGGCAGGTTTGCGGCGGGCTCGGTCGCGGTATCGGGCCAGTGCCAGCCGGTCGGTGAGGGCAGGAGCTTCAGACATGAGCGGCAGATAGGATGCTGACGACAGGATTGCAAACCGCACTGCACATGATCTATCCGCCTCGCTGTCTTAGTTGCGGGGGTTTGGTTGAGCAGGATCATGGCTTATGCGCCTCGTGTTTTGCCGAAACACCGTTCATCTCCGGGCTGGTCTGCGAAACATGTGGTATCGGCTTACCCGGCACATCGGACATTGCCGTGCATTGCGACGATTGCCTGTCGCTTGGTCGCCCATGGGTGCAGGCCCGTGCGCCGCTGCGTTATGAAGGCGTGGCGCGCAAGCTGGTTCTTGGGCTCAAACACGGCGACCGCCACGAGATCGTGGGAATGGCAGCAGACTGGATGGTGCGCACTTGTCCGCCGAATCTCCCGGATAATGCGATTGTGGTGCCCGTACCGTTGCACCTCTTTCGGCTGGTGTCGCGCCGGTACAATCAATCTGCGCTGCTGGCTCAGGCGATTGCCAGAAAGATGGGTCTGGAGTTTTGCCCGGATATCCTGATCCGGCACCGAAGGACGGCCTCATTGGACGGTAAATCGCGCGATGCCCGATTTGCGGAACTGTCGGATGCCATTTCTGTGCGGTCTGCGCATGTACAGCGCCTGCGGGACCGTCCCGTTCTGTTGGTTGATGACGTTATGACCTCTGGCGCGACCCTTGGGGCCTGCGCTCTGGCCTGTCACAGCGCACAGTGCCGAGATATTTATGTGACGGTCATGGCACGCGTTGCAAAGGGCACTTAAATCCCTACAAACACCCTAGGGGATTAGACATGCAACAAATCGAAATCTACACATCGCCACTCTGCGGCTTTTGCCACGCTGCCAAGCGGCTGTTGAGCCAGAAGGGAGTGACCTTCACCGAGATTGACGTGCTCGCCAATCCGGATCGCAAACCCGAAATGATCCAGCGTGCAAATGGCGGACGGACCGTGCCGCAGATTTTCATCGGCGACACCCATGTCGGTGGATGCGATGACCTTTATGCGCTGGACAGGGCGGGCAAGCTCGATCCACTTCTGGCGGCCTGATCGCGATGCGCGCGGCGTTGCTTCAACTCACGTCCTCGGACGATCCTGTTGCCAATCTCCAGGTGACCAAGGGTCTTGTCCGGGACGCGGCGAAGGACGGTGCGGATTTCATCCTGACGCCGGAAGTCACCAATTGCATCAGCAACAGCCGCAGTCATCAACGCAGCGTCCTGACGTTTCAGGATGAGGACAAGACGCTGACCGGGTTGCGGGACGAGGCGGCGCGGCTGGGCGTGTGGATCCTGATCGGATCGCTTGCGCTTAAGGCAGAGCCGCCGGAAGAGCGGTTTGCGAACCGGTCTTTTCTGATTGCGCCGGATGGGTCGATTGCAGCGCAATACGACAAGCTGCACATGTTCGATGTTCAGGTGACCGAGACAGAGACCTTTCGGGAGTCGGCCGGATTTGCACCGGGCGATCGGGCTGTTCTCGCCGAGACACCCTTTGGCCGGGTTGGCTTAACCGTCTGTTATGACGTGCGCTTTCCTTACCTGCACCGTGCATTGGCGCAGGCAGGGGCAGAAATTTTGACCGTGCCTGCTGCGTTTTCACCGGCAACGGGACCAATGCACTGGGAGCCGTTATTGCGCGCCCGCGCCATTGAGACGGGATGTTTCGTTCTCGCTCCGGCACAGGTTGGTCAGCATTCGGTCAGTACTGGTAAGCCGCGGACAACGCATGGGCATTCACTTGTTGTTTCGCCATGGGGTGAAGTTCTCTTGGATGCGGGGCAACAAACCGGACTTCACTGTGTTGACCTCGATATGTCGAGCGTGGCACAGTCACGGCATAAAATCCCATCTTTACAGCACGATAGAGATTTCGCCGGTCCTTAATGAATGACAGCAGCCCCCTTGCTATTTCGCTTTTCAGTGAGTTGCTGACCGCCGATCAGCTGCTGCGGAACCGATTGACGCGCGTGCTTCCGAACAAGATGGAGATCTCGCATTTCTCGGTGCTGAACCAATTGGCGCGGGGCGGGTCGGAAAAGACGCCGGCGCAACTTGCGAAGTCCTTTCACGTCACACGCGGTGCCATGACCAACACTTTGAGCAAACTCGAGGCTGCCGGCTATGTGCACATTCGCCCCGATTGGGACGACGCGCGACGTAAGCAGGTGTCGATCAGCCCGGCGGGCTTGGCAGCGCGGGACGCGGCGATTGCCGCGATTACGCCGCTGATCACCGAGATGGTCGGAGAGTTGGGTGAAACCAAGGTGCGTGCCGCGATCCCGGTGCTCCGGGAACTACGGGTGAAGCTCGAAGAGCCAGACACCCGCGGATAACTCCGCCATCCGTCGAAAGAGGTTCTTAGATTAGGCTGGGTTTATTGCCGCAGTGACGTAATTTACGCTCAGGTCGCGGTCGGACAGGCGCCATTTCCACGAGATGGGATTGAACTGAAAGCCTTTGCGATCCACCGGGTCGAGTCCGGCTTGCCGCAGCAGCCCATACAATTCGTCGGGGGTGATGAATTTGGCCCAGTCATGGGTGCCCTTGGGCAACCAACGCATGATGACCTCGGCACCGACAATCGCCGCTGCAAAGCTTTTGGCGTTCCGGTTGATCGTCGAGCAGAGATGCAGCCCACCGGGTTTCAGAAGCCGTTTGCACGCCTCCAGAAAACCAAGCGGATCGGCGACGTGTTCGATCACCTCCATGCTGAGTACGACGTCGAAGGTTTCGCTATTCTCTGCCAGTGCCTCGGCGGTCGTGTGGCGATAGTCAATTTCCAACCCCGACTGCTGAGCGTGCGCCTGTGCCACCGGGATATTGCTTCCTCCGGCATCAACGCCAACGACGGTGGCACCAAGCCGCGCCATCGGTTCGCAGAGAAGCCCCCCGCCGCAGCCGATGTCGAGGATAAGCAGCCCGGCGAAGGGCTTGGCTTGGGACAGATCCCGGTCGAATTCAGCCGCGATCTGTGCCGCGATGTAGTCGAGCCGCACGGGGTTCATCATGTGCAGCGGCTTGAACTTGCCATTCGGGTCCCACCATTCGGCCGCCATGGCTTCGAACTTGGCGATTTCTGACGGATCGACGGTCGTCGTGGCAGTCACTGGACTTTTCCCCATGGTCTTTTGGTGATCGGTGCCAATATAGATTGAGTATGGATAAATTCCCGAGCCAAAAGCGCGCAGTGCAGTACCTTTATCCCCCCATTGATCCTTACGACCAACGTATGCTGTCGGTTGGGGACGGGCACAGCGTCTATGTCGAACAATGTGGCGCTGAAAACGGGATTCCGGTGATTGTCCTGCACGGTGGTCCCGGCGGCGGGTGCAGCCCGTCGATGCGGCGGTATTTTGATCCCAAGGTGTTCCGCGTGGTTCTGTTCGATCAGCGTGGCTGTGGCCGGTCGCGGCCACATGCAAGCGTCAGCAATAACACAACCTGGGACCTGGTCGCGGATATTGAGCGGATTCGAGAAACGCTGAAGATCGACCAGTTCATCGTGTTCGGCGGCAGCTGGGGCGCGACCCTTGCTTTGATCTATGGGATCAGCCACCCGGAGCGTGTGCGCAATCTGGTGCTGCGCGGTGTGTTCACCATGACCAAAGCCGAACTGGATTGGTTCTATGGTGGAGGGGCAGGGCAGTTCTGGCCGGAAACCTGGGCGCGGTTCGTCGATATGATCCCCGAAGACGAGCACGATGACCTGATCGCGGCCTATCATCGGCGCCTGTTTTCTGGCGATCTGCGCACCGAAACCCGGTTTGCACGGGCATGGTCGGCTTGGGAGAACGCGCTGGCCTCGGTCTATTCCAGCGGATCGGGGGGCGAGTCGCCCGGCGACTACGCGCGGGCTTTTGCACGACTTGAGAACCATTACTTCATCAACAACGGCTTCCTCGAGGAAGACGGTTGGATCCTTAAGAACATGAACCGTCTGGCAGGCATTCCAGGCGCAATCGTTCAGGGGCGCTATGACATGATCTGCCCGCCGGTTCGCGCATGGGAATTGGCGCGGGTTTGGCCCGAGTGCGACCTTCGCATGGTTCGCAATGCTGGTCACGCCTTGTCCGAACCCGGGATCAGCGCTGAATTGGTTCGAATTATGGACGAAATCTCAACATCTTAAAGATTTCGCTCTATTTGATGTTTACACATGGCGAGCGCTTGTTAACGTATGCAAACGACGTGAACCAAGGTTAAGCCAAAAGTTGCAATCAGTCATTCGCATCATCCTTCAACGGCTTGCGCTCGGGCTGCTCACGCTCTTCGTCGTTTCCATCGTCATTTTCACTGCCGTGAATATGCTGCCCGGCGATTTTGCGCAGGCCATTCTTGGTCAGGGCGCAACACCTGAGGCAGTTGAGGCAATCCGGCGTGATCTCGGCCTCGATCAGCCGCCGATCACGCGGTATTTCCAATGGCTTGGCAGTGCCGTGCAGGGGGATCTGGGCAATTCCTTCGCCCAGGCAAACTTTGCCAGCTTTGTCGGCGCGGATAGTGGGGTGCGCACCACAGTGGCACAACAGATCGCACCGCGCTTTGCCAACACCATGTTCCTTGCGGCAGTCACCGCTTGTATCGCGGTTCCGGTGTCGCTTCTGTTGGGTATTCTGGCTGCGCTCTTCCGAAACTCTGTCTTTGACCGGGCAACAAACGTCACCACGCTGACCTCGATCTCGTCGCCCGAATTCTTTTTGGCCTATGTGCTGATCCTGTTTCTTGCCGTGCTGAACCCGGTTCTACCGTCATTGTCCAACATTTTCGAAGGTATGTCGTTCAGCGAACGGCTGGAAAAAACGCTGTTGCCCGCACTGACGCTAACTCTGGTTGTGACGGCGCATATGATGCGGATGACACGCGCGGCAATCATCAACCTGTTGGCTTCGCCTTATATCGAAATGGCGCGGCTCAAGGGCATTTCACCAATGCGGGTAATCGTGAAACACGCCCTGCCCAATGCTTTGGCTCCCATCATCAACGTTATCGCACTCAACCTCGCGTACCTCATCACCGGGGTGGTCGTCGTTGAGGTGGTGTTTGTCTATCCGGGGATCGGGCAGCTTTTCGTCGACAGCGTAAAGATCCGCGATATTCCGGTGGTGCAAGCCTGCTGCCTGATCTTTGCCGCCGCGTATATCTTGCTGAATCTGCTGGCTGACATCCTGTCGATCCTGTCCAACCCGCGTCTGAGGCATCCGAAATGACCACGCTTCTGACATTGGCCCTTATTCTTGTTGCGATTGCTGCTGGCGGCTGGGTTCTGCGGTTTGCCGGGCAAAAGGCGACGGGCAATGCGCCAGCGTTTCGCGACATGCCGTTTGCGGTCGCCTTTGGCTATGTGCTTGGCGCGTGCCTGCTGATGTTTTCGGTTTGGTATTTCTTTCAGCCAACAACGACCAAATCGGGTGTGCCGAATGCCGGCGTTGTCTTTTTCCGATGGGCTGTGCAGTTCTTCATCATCTCGGCGATTGCGGCCTTCCTGTTTCGCGCGCTGGGCCGGATGGTCGGCACGCGTGGAACCAAGAAGATGTTTCGCCAGATGCCCCTGACGGCAAGTTTTGGTGTGCTGGTTGTGATCCTTTACGCCCTGACTGCGATTTTTGCCGCCTGGTTGGCGCCCCATGGTCAGGAAGAGGTGTTTGCCAAGGTCAACGTGCTTCCGGGTGGCAATGCCGCGACCGGAGGGGACCCGCTGCACCCGCTAGGCACGGACCAGATCGGACGCGACCTCCTCAGCCGTTTGATCTACGGCGCGCAGAACACGGTAGGGATTGCCTTTGTTACCACCTGTCTGGCGTTCTTTCTTGGCGGATCGCTGGGCTTTCTTGCAGCGACCTTGCAGGGCTGGCTGGATCAGGTTCTCAGCCGCGCGGTCGACGTTCTGATGGCGATCCCGTCACTGATCTTTGCGCTGCTTTTGATGACCATCGCCAGTGCTTGGGCTGGGTCAGAGCGGTGGCTGCTGACGGTTTACATGATCATCATTATCGCAGTGATCGACAGCACGCGGGTGTTCCGCCTTGCGCGTGCTGTGGGTCTGAACATCGTGGTGATGGATTACATCGAAGCGGCCAAGCTGCGGGGTGAAGGTCTGGGTTACCTGATCTTTAGAGAGATTCTACCCAACGCGACCGCGCCGCTTCTGGCCGAGTTCGGCCTGCGTTTCTGCTTCGTTTTCCTGACGATTGCGTCGCTGTCGTTCCTGGGTGTGGGCATCCAGCCGCCGCTGGCGGATTGGGGCACGATGGTGCGCGACTCGGCGCAGTTCATCAACTTCGCGGCATTCTCGCCGCTCACTGCAGCGCTGCCTCTGCTGGCGGCCGGGGCCATCGCGTTGCTGACCGTCGGGGTTAACTTCGTAGTGGACTGGATGCTGCACAGAAGTTCGGGATTGAAGGAATGAGTGCGCTTGTCGAAATCCGCGATCTCTGGATCGAAGGGCGCAGCGACGAAGATTGGTCGCCAATCATCAACGGCGCCAGCCTGACGCTGAACAAGGGTGAGGTGCTTGGCCTTATCGGGGAATCCGGTGCCGGTAAATCGACCCTTGGTCTGGCCGCAATGGGGTTTACCCGCGATGGCGTGCGCATTTCGAAAGGCTCGGTCAAGTTTGACGGGATCGGCCTGATCGCGGCCTCTGCTGCCAAGAAGCGTGAGCTTCTGGGCAAGCGTATCGCCTATGTCGCGCAATCGGCGGCAGCCAGCTTTAACCCTGCGCACAAGCTGATCGACCAGCACACCGAAGGCCCGGTGCAGCACGGTGTCATGTCCCGCGCCGAGAGCATGAAGGACGGGATCGAGCTCTATCGCCGTTTGCGTCTTCCCAACCCCGACCAGATCGGCTTCCGCTATCCGCATCAGGTGTCCGGTGGGCAGCTTCAGCGGGCGATGACGGCGATGGCGATGTCCTGTCGCCCCGACCTAATCATCTTTGATGAACCGACTACCGCGCTGGACGTTACCACGCAGATCGAAGTGCTGGCGTCGATCCGGGATATCGTCGAACAGTTCGACACGGCGGCAATCTATATCACTCATGACCTCGCTGTCGTGGCGCAGATGGCGGACCGCATCAAGGTTTTGCTCAAGGGCGATGAGGTGGAAGAGGCGGATACCCGCACGATGCTCGCCCAACCCAAAGAAGAGTATACAAAGAGTCTGTGGGCCGTGCGCGCGTTCGAGCGACCACAAAAGCCTGCTGTTCATACCGGGGCGACACCTGTCGTTTCGGTGCAGAACGTGTCTGCCGCCTACGGCAAAGTTCCGGTGTTGCACGATGTCAGCTTTGACATTCACGAAGGCCGCACTGTGGCGGTTGTGGGTGAGTCCGGGTCCGGTAAATCGACCACAGCGCGCTGCATCACGGGGCTGTTGCCGCCGACGAAGGGTGTGATTGAATTCGACGGCAAAGCACTTCCGGCGAATTACAAAAGCCGCAGCAAAGATCAGTTGCGTCAGGCACAGATGATCTACCAGATGGCGGATACGGCGCTGAACCCACGCACCTCCATTGGAGATATCATCGGTCGTCCCGTACAGTTCTATATGGGCCTTACCGGTAAGCAGAAACGCCGTCGCGTAGAAGAGCTGCTTGATGAGATCGAGCTCCCGGCAGCGCAGTATATAGACCGTCTGCCGTCTGAGCTGTCAGGCGGTCAGAAACAGCGTATTGGCATCGCCAGAGCTTTGGCTGCAGAGCCGAAGTTCATCATCTGCGATGAGGTCACGAGCGCACTGGATCAGCTTGTGGCGGAGGGAATTCTGAAACTGCTGGCGCGCCTGCAGGATGACCTCAAACTCAGCTACATGTTCATCACCCATGACCTCGCAACGGTCAAAGCCATCGCGGACGAGGTGGTGGTGATGAAAGATGGTGAAGTGGTGGAACAGGGCCCGAAACACGACATGTTCGTACCCCCGCATCACCCATATACCGATCTGTTGCTCAGTTCTGTGCCCGAGATGGACCCGGATTGGCTAACGAATCTACTCAACGAACGCGGAGTTGATAACATCGGCGACGCAGCTGTTGATAAGATGACATGAGAATCGGTCCATGAAGGACCAACAGGCGGCCAGAGACCGCTCAATATAACAGGGAGACGATGATGACTCGCATTTCAAGACGTGGACTACTTCGGACCGGTGCGGCCGCCGGTGTTCTGGCCGCCAGTGGCCTGCCGGTGTTTGCTCAGGCAAAACGCGGCGGTCGCCTGAGGGCTGGTCTCAATGGTGCCAACACATCTGACAGTTGGGACGGCCGGACGCATTCGGATCTTTACATGATCGCCTGCGCCCAGGGCGCCGTGTTCGACAGCCTCACCGAGATCGCAGCGGATGGATCGCTGATCGGTGAACTTGCCACGGACTGGGAAGCGACACCGGACGCGAAGACATGGACGTTCAACCTGCGTCAGGGTGTGACCTTCCACAATGGCAAGCCGTTCGGCGCGGATGACGTTCTGGAATCTCTGCAGATGCACGTGGCCGAAGGTGCAAAATCAGCCGCCCAGCCCATTGTCGCTGCGATCAGCGAGATGAAGAAAACCGGCGAACATCAAGTTCAATTCACGCTTGAAGCGGGGAACGCAGACTTCCCCTATCTGATGTCCGACTATCACCTGCTGATGTACCCGGCAGGCCAGATCGAAGAAGCGATTGCGAAGGGCATTGGGACCGGTCTCTATCAAGTGACATCGTTCGAGCCGGGTGTGCGCATGACCGCACGCCGTGTCGACAGCCACTACAAGGGCGACCGCGCGGGCTACTTCGACGAACTGGAATACATCGCCATCAACGATTCCACGGCGCGCATGAATGCGCTCATGACGGGTCAGGTCGATGTCATCAACCGCATCGATTTCAAGACCGAGGCGCTGCTCAAGGCGAACCCGATGATCCGCATTCAGGAAGTGACGGGCAATCAGCACTATACTTTCCCGATGCTGACCAAGGTGGATCCGTTCACCGATGTAAACGTCCGTCGCGCGCTCAAGTACGGTATCAACCGTCAGGAACTGGTCGACAAGATCCTGCTCGGCCACGGTATGGCAGCCAACGATACTCCGATTGGCCCCGCCAACCAGTATTTCCATTCTGAAATGGAGCCGCTCACTTACGATTTGGACAAGGCCAAGTTCTACCTCAAGGAAGCGGGCCTGACTGAACTCAACATTGACCTCAACGTGTCCGATGCTGCGTTCAACGGCGCCGTCGACTCTGCGCAGCTCTATCAGGCTTCGGCCAAGGGCGCGGGCATCAACATCAATGTGGTGCAGGAACCGGCAGATGGCTACTGGTCCAATGTCTGGCTGAAGAAGCCGTTCTGCGCGTCGTACTTCTCGGGACGTGCGACCGAGGACTGGATGTTCGCAACTGCCTACGAAGCCGGTGTTCCGTGGAACGATAGTCAGTGGGATCAGCCACGCTTCCAGGAGCTGCTGCTGACGGCACGCGCAGAACTCGACAGCAACAAGCGTCGCGAGATGTATCACGAGATGCAGCAGATCCTGCGCGACGATGGCGGCGTGATCATCCCGATGTTCGCCAACTATGTGCAGGCTTTGTCGACCAAGATCGCGACATCCGACACGATCGGCAACCTGTGGCAGATGGACAATGGCCGGATGGCCGAACGTTGGTGGATGGCGTAAGCCTTCGCCTCGGAATAAACTAGAAGCCCCGCCGGTTTGGCGGGGCTTTTTCTTGGCTTGAAGGTCTTGATTAGAGGACGTAGCGACTGAGATCAGCGGATTTCGTCAATTCGCCCAGATGCTTATCGACAAAGGCCGCATCTACGACAACCTCGTCTCCAGACCGATCGGGCGCATCGAAGCTAAGGTCTTCGAAAACACGCTCCATCACCGTGTAGAGCCGCCGGGCACCGATGTTTTCGACCGACTGGTTCACATCTGCCGCGATCTTGGCCAAGGCGGCGATCCCGTCTTCCGTAAAGTTGACGGTCACTTCCTCGGTCGCCATGAGCGCAGTGTATTGCAGCGTCAGGGCGTTGTCGGTTTCCGTCAGGATACGCACGAAGTCTTCTTCGGTCAGCGCACGCAGGTTCACGCGGATCGGCAGACGACCCTGCAGTTCGGGCAAGAGGTCCGATGGTTTGGCGATATGGAACGCGCCCGACGCGATGAACAGGATGTGGTCGGTTTTCACCGGGCCATGTTTCGTGCTGACCGTCGTGCCTTCGATCAGCGGGAGAAGGTCGCGCTGAACGCCTTCGCGGCTCACGTCTCCACCACGGGTTTCCTGCCGCGCCGCAACCTTATCGATTTCGTCCAGAAAGACGATCCCGTTCTGTTCGACGGCTTCCAGTGCTTGCTCTTTGACGACCTCATCGTCCAGCAGCTTGTCGGCCTCTTCTGCGATCAGGACTTCATAACTCTCTGCCACCGTCATTCGCTTCCGTGTCGTGCGCCCGGATAATGCTTTCCCGAACAGATCTCCGAGGTTCATCATACCACCGCCGCCCATGTTTGGCTGACCGGGGATGTCCATCATCGGGAACGGGCTGGAATTGTCCTGAAGCTCAAGCTCGATCACGGTGTCGTCCAGCAGCCCATCCTTGAGCTTTTTGCGGAACATTTCGCGCGTCGCGTCGCGCGCCCCTTCTCCGGCGATGGCTTCGATCACGCGCTCTTCGGCGGCCTCATGCGCCCTTGCCTTCACGTCTTCGCGCATGTGGTCACGCGTCATGGCGATGGCGGCATCCACCAGATCACGGATGATCTGTTCCACATCACGCCCGACATAGCCCACTTCGGTGAACTTAGTCGCTTCGACCTTGATGAACGGCGCTTTGGCCAGTTTGGCAAGCCGACGGCTGATCTCGGTCTTACCGACACCGGTCGGTCCGATCATCAGGATGTTCTTGGGATACACCTCTTCGCGGAGATCATCGCTGAGCTGCTTGCGACGCCACCGGTTACGCAAAGCAACCGCGACAGCCCGTTTGGCATCCTTTTGACCAATGATGAAGCGGTCCAGTTCGGACACGATTTCGCGGGGAGTGAGGTCGGTCATTTCAGGTATCCTTTGGAGGGACAGGAGCGTGTCAGCGGCTTAAGCGCTGATCGTCTCAACCGTCAGATTGCCATTTGTGTAGACACAGATGTCGGCCGCAATCGCCATCGCTTCACGGGCGATCTGTTCGGCGTCCTTGTCGGTGTTCATCAGTGCGCGCCCGGCGGCCAAGGCGTAGTTGCCGCCCGATCCAATTGCGGTCACGTCATGTTCGGGCTCCAACACATCGCCCGCGCCGGTGATAACATAAAGTTCTTTACCATCGGACACGATCAGCATTGCTTCGAGCTTTTGCAGATACTTGTCCGTGCGCCAATCCTTCGCCAGCTCAACACTTGCACGCTGGAGTTGACCAGGAGTTGCTTCCAGCTTGGCTTCCAAACGCTCCAAGAGCGTGAAGGCGTCAGCGGTAGAACCGGCAAACCCCGCGACCACGCCATACCCACCGGGAGAGATGCGGCGCACTTTGCGGGCAGTTCCTTTGATCACTGTCTGTCCAAGGCTGACCTGTCCGTCGCCGGCAATCACCACCTTGCCGCCCTTGCGAACGCCGATGATCGTAGTGCCGTGCCAGCCGGGAAAGTCGTTGTCAGCCATGGGTCGTCCTCTTTGCGTTTGTCTCGATATGGGCCGATCCGACAGGTCGCACAAGCCCCACAACGCAAAACGCCCGGCACAGAGACCGGGCGTTTCGTTGAATTTCAGCCGAAATCAGAGGCTTTCGTCGATCCAGCCCTTGAGGACTGCCTTCGGTGCGGCACCGGTCTTGTTGGACACAACCTGACCGTCCTTGAAGATGAACAGGGACGGGATGCCCCGAACGCCCATTGCGGCAGCAGAGTTCGGATTGCTGTCGACATCGACCTTGGCGATCTTAACGGCATCACCGTATTCCGCAGCCAGTTCTTCCAGAGCGGGGCCGATCTGCTTGCAGGGGCCACACCATTCTGCCCAGAAGTCCACAACAACGGGGACGCTGGAATTCTTTACTTCGGCATCGAAAGTGTCATCGGTCACTGCAACGGTGGACATTGGGCTCTCCTTGAGGCTCGGGCGCATGTTTGGTCGGAGCGAGAGACTATGTACCCTCTGCTTGGCCGTCAAGATGGCGCGCCCTCACGAGTGCTTGTGTCACACGATTTTCTGACAACGGCATATAGGTCGCTGAGCGTGTCCAAAGGATACCGGTTTCAATCGTCTTTTCCGGGTAAATGCTGCGCAGGATAGCGTGATAGGCCCCCATCTGGCGCATAAGGCCTTCGGGAGTTTGCTCCTCGGACTTGGGGACAGTCCGGTTGGTCTTGAAATCTACGGCGATGACGCGTTCGTCAGAGATCAGGAGCCGGTCGATCACCCCATGCAATGGCGCATCGGGCAAGGCATCGACGGTCGCAGTGACGGCCACTTCCGCCAAGGCAGTGTCCGCGAAAAACGGGGCAAGCTCGGGAGTATCCAGCACGTTCAACGCCTCGACGATCATTTCGGTCGCCAGTGGATGATCTCCTATGAGATGTCGCGCGGCGGCTTCTTGGTGCTCTGGCGCAAGTGTAGGCAGAGTTTCCAGCAGAAGGTGAATGAGCGTGCCGCGTTCCTTGGCAATTTCTGTCAGATCGCCGTCAGCTCCGGGCAGGGCTTTGGCACCGCCCAAGTCGGAGGGACTCAATGCTTCCGGTGCCTCACTAGGAGAAGGTGCCTGTGTTTCGAAGATCGCGGGCAATGATGGCTCTGGTGCGATTTCCTGAACGGTATCGTCGGTCACGGGGTCAGGCCATGTCATGTGATCGAGCCGCAATCCTTCGTTCGGTTCGTCATCGGCAAATCCAAAGGCGTGTGGAACGCCGCCAACTGTCTCCAAAGTCGCCTTGACGCGGTCATGCCAGCTTTCCGCCGACGTGTCGGCTTTGCCAGCAGCCGCAACTACCAGCCAGCGTTCGGCGCGGGTGAGGGCGACGTAGAGCAACCTGTCCTTCTCTTGCTCTTCTGCCTGACGCGCCTCTTCCAGAGCCGCACGCTGGTACGCCGCGCGGGTTTTTTCGGACCCGCGCCAATGCGCCGATCCATCAGCGAGGACAAAGCTTTCCTTGCCGGATTGCGAAGGTTTCTTATGTGTGTCCGGCAGAATGACGATCGGCGCCTCCAGCCCCTTGGCGCCGTGGATCGTCATGATCCGAATCCGCGCGCCCGCGCTGTCGACGGTGCGTTTGATCTCAATGTCGTCGGTTTCCATCCAGTGAAGGAACCCAGTGAGGCTGGGAATATCCGTCTGCTCATAAGCCAAGGCCTGATTGAGGAGCGCATCGATGCCGTCTTCGGCTTCTTCTCCCAAACGGCCAATCAGCTTTTGCCGCCCCTGGTGGCGGATCAACACACGTTCCAGAAGGTCATATGGCCTGAGGAAATCAACTTGATCCCGCAGATCGTCCAAGATCTCCATCACGGCCGGATATGTGTCTCTACGCTTGCGCAACTCTTCCCAAAGGTGTGGAGAGGTGCGCCGATGGGCGAGATCGAAAATAGCCTGTTCGTCCAACCCGAAAAGCGGCGACCGGAGGGCCGAGGCGAGCGAGAGGCTGTCCTCCGGCGTGGCCAGAAATGCCAAGAGGGCGCGCAGGTCTTTCACAGCAAGTTCCGCCATCACCTTGAGCTTGTCAGCGCCAGCAATCGGAAGGCTGAGCGCCTTGCAAGCCTTGAGGATTTCGTGGAACAGACCGCCCCGACTACGTACGAGGATCAGGAAGTCTCCGGCATGAACTGCACGAGATTTTACCTTTGCGTCCTTCTCCTCAATCGGGATCGCGGTTTTGTTTTCCAGTGTTTGATGAATGAACTGAGCGACACGTTTGGCAAGGATCACATTGTGATGCATCGGGCTGACCCGATCTACCGGAGTGTCCCACGGTTGATCGTCTGCGGTGTCTTCGGCGGGTTCGATCAGAGGCCACAGGTCGACGCGGCCGGGCAGGCTTTCGTGGAACGATATGTGGGTCTGATCCGGCAGAAACCCCGCTTCGTCGCGCCCGCGAAAGACCTCGTCAACCAGCCGGAGGATCGGCATGGAGGAGCGAAAGGAATAGCTGAGTTGCCCGTCCTGAAGCGGAGCTGAGGTGGCTTGCATCTGTTCACGGAAGGCAGTGCGCATCGTATCGAATTCGCGGGGATCGGCACCCTGAAAGGAATAGATCGACTGCTTTTTGTCCCCGACAACAAAGATCGTGCGGGGCACGGTGCTGCGCGCGCCTTCGCCTGAGGTGAATTCCTGCGCTAGTTTGTTGACGACATCCCACTGCGCCGGGCTGGTGTCCTGGGCTTCGTCGACAAGAATGTGGTCGATGCCGCCGTCGAGCCGGTACAGCACCCATTGCGCTTGCTGCCGGTCGGTCAGAAGCGTACGGGTTTTCGAAATCAGGTCGTCGAAATCCAGCCAGCCGCGCGCTTGTTTGGTGTCTTCGTAGCGGCGGAGGAACGCGTCGGCAAAGCGATGCAAGGTGGTGTCTCGGTCAACGGCGTCGAGGGCCAGCCGCGTGTCTCGTGCCACTTCAATCCGTTTGTACAGATCCTCCAATCGGTTCACGCTGGCGGCTAGCGCGCCTTTGCGTAGTTTGCCGGTGGGCGGGACACGTTGGCTGACCGTTCCCTGCTGCGTCAACACGACGGACTCAAGTTCAAGCACAGCGGACAGGCCACCGCTCTGCGCCTGCACAATGGCATCAGCCAACTTGTTGTCGGTGACGCCCCCACAGCGCAGATCGGTGACTATTCCAGCCAAAAACGCGAGTTCATCGCCGGGAAAGACGACTGACGCGAGGGTATCAAATGTCTGGTGGGGTGCGATGCCATAGCGCTGTCTTAGCGCATCTCGGTCAAGCGTTGGTGTAAACGCGTCCCGCTGACCAACGATGCTTTCGGCCAGCAGTTGCAAGGGTTCGTTCGAAGCGATGCGGGCGATGTCGGCGATGAGATCGACCTCTTTGCCACTCGCCATCTCGTCGAGGATCTGCTCACGGAGCAATTGCGCGGCGCGGTCGTCGATCTCCTGAAACTGCGGGCTGACGCCCGCTTCGAGCGGAAAGCGTCGCAGAATCGACGCGCAAAATGCGTGGATGGTCTGGATGCGTAGCCCGCCTGGAGTTTCGATCGCGCGTGCAAAGAGGGTGCGGGCGCGGGACAGGAAATCAGCCGTCAGTTGGGATGGGCCTTCGCCAAGCTCTTCGAGCCGCGCCGTTAGCGCCGGGTTGTCCAACATGGCCCATTCGCCCAACCGTTTGAACAGCCGGTTCTGCATCTCACTCGCAGCGGCATTGGTGAAGGTGAGGCACAGAATGTGTTCTGGCCGCGTGCCGCCCAGCAATAGTCGCGCGACGCGGTCAGTCAGAACGCGCGTCTTGCCCGATCCGGCATTTGCGCCGAGCCAAGTCGATGCCAAGGGATCAGCGGCACGCACCTGCGCTTCGGTTGCCTCGTTGCGGATCATGTCAGGCGCACCTTTTTGGCGGGATCAGCGGCTGTCCATTCGCCGAAGCGGGACAGTTGGTCATAGTCCGATCCGAAGGTATCCTTGTGCATCCGGTTCCGTGCCGTGTAGCCAGCGTCAGGATCGCGGTATGCCTCGATGAGAGTGTGCAGCATATCAATCGTTTTATCTGGCGGGCAGTCGTTCATTGGTGCGGGCACCTCGTTCCCGTCCCCGGCCAGCGAAATATACCGCGCGTCCGCTACAAAGCGGGGGCTGAACTGTTCAAACCCGCCTTCAAGCACCATCGCGGCAATCACCAGCAATTGGACATCAAAAAATAGCTGGCGGTCTTTTGAGGGGGCCGTGCCGGTCTTGTAGTCGTAGACAAATGCTTCGGCGCGGTCGTTCAGATCAATGCGGTCGGCCTTGGCTGTGATGCGAAAAGGCGGAGAGGCAATGTCGATCGCGCCTTGCGCTTCGAACAATGCGGGTCTTGCTGAGGCCTGCCGCGCGCGTTCGTTCTCGATGAACCAACGTGCGATTTTTTCGATGCGGACACGCCATTGAATGCGATCCGTCGGCCACGGGACCTCTGCGTCGAGAATTTTCCGAGCTATCTCAGACAAGGTGTCTTCGCTGAGTAAATCGTTGTGTTGGGCTGTATTAGAGACGAAAATCTCGAACACTTTGTGAATGACCGTGCCCCTGTGCATCGGGTTTGGTGCGTGCTGGATCGGATGCAACTGCTGCAAGCGCAGGATCTTCGACGCGTAGATCGCATAGGGATCGCGGATCAGCTTTTCGATATTGGTGACCGACAATTCATTCGGTCGCGCGCTGACGGGTGGTATGGGCGACGGGCGTTCTGCCTGCGGGGCGGGAATGGGCTTTTCAAGGACGCGCGCAAGACGCAACCAGGCGTTCCCCCTGTCGCGCATCGCCTCCAAAGCCGCTTGGCCTCCGGTTTCCGGCAGTCCGCGCAGCAGGTTTGTCAGACGGTTGAGCCAACGGGACGGCACGGTTTCCGCGTCCTCTGACCGAACTGCACGGCTGAGCCAAACATCTTTGGCGCCAATCGCCTGCTGGAAATCGTGGGCTGACAGACCGATGCGCCGTTCGGGCAACAACAGACCCGCTTGTTGCCGCATCCGGCGGTTCAGCCAGGGATCGGCGGGTGGCGCGTCGGGCCAGGACTGTTCGTTCAATCCACCGAGGATCACCAGTTCCGCACCCATCACGCGCGCCTCAATGGTGCCCCAGATCAGGATATGTGGATGCGGCGCATCGCGGTCGCGGACTTCTTCTCCGCGCAAGAGGTTGTCGACAAGATCGGCATAGTCGCGTGCCGTGACCGCACCACCGAAACCAGCGTTTTCGATCAGGGTGTCGAACGCCTTGCGGCAGGTTTCACCCGCCTTTCGGTTCCACAACTCGGAGGCATCATCGCTGCTTGATCCGGCGCAAATCGCTTCGGCTTGGGCGATGTGCTGTGCCACGTGGTCGTCGATCTGGTAAAAGCCCGTGCAGGTGGGCTGAAGCAGGCACCGATCTATCCACGCCAGCCAGTCCTGTGCGTCGTCAGCGCCCTTCCAAGCCATCAGTTGTGGTAGATCGGGATAAGGGATGCCCTTGCGCCGAATGAAGAGCTCAAGTTCCGAAGTCCAGAGCCTGTGCTGCCCCCGGTCGGCCCCACTGTGGCACAGCGGATGCTTCAGGATGGTGAGCAGCGCGTCGGCGGTTGGGCCATTCACCCGAAGCTGTGCAATGTGGCGCAGCAATCGCCCCGGTGCGGTGAGTTGGGCTGGCGTGCCGGCGCTGTCGTCGGGAAGGATGCCCCAACGGTCGAGCAGGGCGGTCACGCGGCGGGTGAGCATCCTGTCTGGCGTGATCAGCGCTGCGGTGGTTCCGTCTTCTGCCGCCTGCCTGAGGCGCATGGCAATCGCCCGCGCCTCATCTCGTGGAGAGGCCGCTTCGAGCAATGTTAGAGACTGTGTGGCGTTTAAGAGAGAGGGCAGTTTCGGCCCTTCGAGTAGCCATTGATCGGTAACCGGCGCTGGTCGCATGGCAAGTGAGACAAGCGCATTTCTGGCGGGACAAGGAGCGGGCGTGTCTGTCCACGTCGCGACATCCGTGTTCTTCAGGTCGAGGGCTTCGAGCAGACGGGCAAACCGGAACTGCGGATGGTCCTCGCCCTGCATGGCCTCGGTGTTGCGCACATCGTTTCGCAACAGGTTCCATGTCGCATCCGTCATGTCGCCGTCGAACCCCGGAAGGATGACAGCTCCATTCGGCAGACGCGCTGCAGCAGTCATCAGCTGAAAGGCCGAACCCCGCGACCCGGTCGAGCCTGCAATGATGATCGGGTGTTGAGGCGGTGCGGATGCCCAACGGTCCAGTTTCAGGCGCAAGGCTATCCGGTTGACGGCGGCTGCATCAGGCGTGTCGCTATCCGGATCGAAATAGTGGGTGACGATCTGAAGAAAGCGCTGGGCGCGGTCCCAGTGGCCGGATTGATCGGTCACATCAAGCGCGGCGATATCGTCAGGCGTGACACCTTCGGCCTGCATCTCGTCCAGCAGCGCACCAAGGCTTTGGGCAAGGTCATAGACCGCTGAACGTGGCGCGATACCGGGTTCAGCTTCGACAAGTTTCCTGACCAGTTCCGAAAGTTCGAGCTGCCTTCTAAGTGCAAGTATTGGTCGGGGCAAATGTGCGCGATCCAACGGGTCGGCCAGATCGGTGATAAGACGGATACGCGGCAGAAACCCGGCGCCGAGACTGTCGAATACCGCCTCCACCCGTCGCTGCATGCGGCGGGTGTTAAGGAAAAGCTCTACCCGTGCCATCGCCTCGGGCGGCTGACCGGCCATGCGCTCTTTCAAGCCCAGCACCAATTCCGTGGCGAAATCCGCGCCCGGGGGCAGGCCGAACAGCCGTGGTTTTCCGGTGGGTTCAAACATTGTGGTACCCCAGCATGGATTCCGCAATCGTGATGCCTCCGGGATGGCCGACATCACACCATCGGCCAGGATAAGCCACTGCTTTGAGTGCGCCTTGTTGCGCGAGTCCCTCCCAGACAGCTTTCAGGGAGAACACGGTTTCAGGTGAGTTAGAAACACAATCTGCCCGGATCATCTGCACACCGGAATACACGGTGCCTGTGCCCCAACGGGCGGTTCCGTCTGGAAGAATGTCGATATCTCCCGCTCCTGAATGTCCTAGCGTTTGCGCTTTCGGAACGCATAGGAGGAGCGCTTGCATATCGTCAGACCATGCGGATTCAAGGATCGCCAAAGGATTTGGACCTTTCCAAACGGCGTCGGTGTTCATGGTGAACACCACATCCGCCCCAAGCAAAGGCAGCGCCGCTTTCAGCCCGCCTCCAGTGTCGAGAATATCGGGTTCTTCCACCGAGACCTGCACGTCGCTTCCCACGAAATGAGTGACGATCTGGTCGGCTTTGTAATGGGCATTGGCCACGATCCGACTTGGCGTGACCTCGCGGACAAAATTCATGGCGTGGTCGATCAAGGGCTTTCCCGCCACATGCACCAGTGGTTTTGGCCTGTCTCGCGTCAGGGCGCCCATACGCGTGCCGAACCCGGCGGCAAACAGCATCACGGGATGGGTCATGGCTGTCTTCCTGCGACCAGTCGGTCGGCAGTTGGCGTCGGGAAAAGCCCGTCGATCAATGGGCGCAGGTCGCGTGCGATCGGAGTGGCGAGACTGGTTTGGATATGCGCCCAAACGCGTGGTATCAGAGACAAATAAGCGGGTTTGCCCCGCTCAACTGCGAGACGTGCGAAGATGCCAAGAATCCGAAGGTTTCGTTGCAAGCCAAGCAGGTGAAAGGCCGGCAAAACCTCCGCTTGGGAACGGCCTGACTTGTTCAGGTAATGTGCCAGAGTTGCAGCATTGCAGTCTTCGCTGACATCCCGCCGTGCGTCCTGCAAGAGCGACACCAGATCGTAGATCGGCGGACCGGCGAGCGCATCCTGGAAGTCCAGCAAGCCAACGCTCTGCACGCCGCTGCGGTCAGGCAGCCAGATCATGTTTTCGGCATGGTAGTCGCGCAGGACGAGTACATGATCCGGCGGAAGGTTTTGCGCAAGGAGGTCCGTTAATCGGGATGTGATTTCGGAGGCGGTATCGCCGGTATCGACGCCCATAAGCGGAAGATAGTGGGTGAACGCGGGTTCGATCATCTGTCCAAGGTGGTCGGGTGTCGCCAAAGTCAGGTCAGGTGGAAGGGGGCTGTGTTCGAGGTGACACAGCACATCTACCGCATAGGTGTAGAGCGTCTGTACTAGGTTTGGTTCATTCTTGGCGACACGCGCAAACTGCGCATCGCCGAAGTCCTCGAGCAGCATCAATTCCGATGTGGCTGCATAGATGTCGGGCGCAGACAGCCCGACGTCACGAAGGTGCCGGGAAAGACTTGCGAAAAGTGCCGTATCGCCCTGGGGGTCAATCATCAGAATGGCGCATCTCGGGCCCGAATAGAGCCTGATATATCGACGAGACGATGCATCCCCAGCCAAAGGCTCTTGCTGCGCATCGCCCCAGCCCTGGGCGGCAAGAAATGTCTCAATCGTCATGCCAGAACCTCAGCAATGCGATCGGTCCATACCGGGTTCGTCCACGTGAACGTGATTTCGCGTCGGTCGGTTTTTTCAGGATCGTCCAATGTCAGTGTGAGTGCATCAGCGGGTCTTAAATCGTCCAACCGGTCGGGCCATTCAATCAGGCAAATGGCGCTGTCGAAAGCGTCGATCAGCCCAAGCTCTACCACCTGATCCGGGTCACCGAGACGATACAAATCGGCATGCCATAACTCACAGTCCGGCAGGTCGTACACTTGCACGATGGTGAAGGTTGGCGAAGGCACATCTTCGGGTTCCGCAAGGCGCGATAAGATCAGCGCACGGGCAAAGTGGCTTTTGCCAGCTCCGATTTCGCCTTCAAGGAGGATCGTGTCACCCGCTCTCACCACTGCACCCAGCTTGCTGGCAAGCTGCGCGGTTTCATCTGGAGAGTTCGAGCTGAAGGCCGCGCGGTGTTGGGTCATGCGGGCATGTTTACTCGCCCTGCATCGGGCTGCAAGATTGGAAACCTGTCCTTAGCCGGAAACGATCTGGAGGCCATCGGTTTCTGGATTAGAGTCTGGTTGAATAGGCCGGTGGCAAAAGCGGATCAGAGTTGCTCCGTGGCAGATCGGGTCGATCCGGCACACGATCTCGCGCCCGTCCTTGCCGCGCAACTCGCTATCCCAACTGACACGGTCGGACATGCTGGTGACGAAGTCGCGGAGTTCTGGCCACATGGGGCTTGGGTGGAAGCCACATTTCCACGTCTGAGTGGCGTCGGTGATCGTAGTCTCGGGGATAGAGGCGTCTGGATCGACGTCCCAGAGTTCGGCATATGCTGTGTTGCAGACAGTCAGGATGCCTTTGGGATCGAAAACGGCGACTGCGTCTTCAAATGTGTCGATCACCGACTGAAGCGTGTCGAGCTCTGCCCGGTAGCCACGAGTCAAAGAGACCTCGGCTGTAATGTCATTGAACAAAAACGCGATCGCCCCGTCAGGATAAGGCTGCCCAGTAACGTCAAAGGTTTGTCCGCTGGCCAGAGCCCAAGTTTCGCGGAAGCGGTCATCGCTGGCCGCGGCGACCAGTTTTGCCAAGCGTTCACGCCAGTCATCGTAGCTCTTGGGTTCCGGCATTATGCGGCATTCACGAAGCTTGTCGAAAAATTCGAACATGGCGGGACGGGCGCTGAGGAATTCAATCGGTACACCACTCAGGTCGACAAGAGCGGGATTGAACAGCATCAGGTGCCTGTCCCGGTCAAAGATCGCAAGCCCTGTCGTGAGATTGGCGAATGTCTTGGACAATGTCTGGACGAAGTTCCGCTGCGCGGCTTCGGCACGCAGCATGCTGTCGATGCCGGTGGCAAAAAAGATCAGGCCCGCTTGCGTGTCGTGTTGCGCGACTTCAAGCCAGTGGTTCTGATTCGATCGCCTGCCTGGCATTGTCAGTTCGATCCTAGTTTTACTGGGCGGACCCGAGTGGTTACGCGCCTTCGCAATAAACCTTGCAAATTCGGCCGAACCGCCATGCGCCTTTGCATAGTCGCTAAAGGCGTCATTGCCCCAGAGAACGATGCCTTCATGGCTTAGGAACCAGACCAGATCGGGGGAATGTGTCACGGCAGAGACCATCTGCCTTGACCGTGTCTGCTCTTGTCTGGTGTGAAACCAGTCAGATTGCGGCCCAGGGAGCGGGGTCAGGACAAGGCGAAAGCCGATTCCGCATTGTGAGAGTGACGCGTGAAGACCTGTCTCCTTTGAGTGACCGTGCCATTCAGACAGCGTATCCGGGAGATCAGCAATCAGTGGAAGCAGGGTCAATCGGACGTCAGTCCAGAGATGCTGATCCGGGCCATCAGGAAGCAGCGACCATATGCGGTCATCCGCGTCGACGAGCCGATCCTCTTCGAAAACAAGCACAACGGGTTGCGCTGCTTCTGTCTGATCGGCGGAATTTCGAGATGAGCGACTTCTCATCAGCGCGCCGCATACCACGGCGATACACGCCAAGCCGATGGCTATTTCACCCAGAAACATTGCATCCATTGCCTTCCCCCGGTTTGCCGGTGGCGCAATTCAAGGCTCAGAACATTAACCGATGATTAACCCTGGTCGCGGTTTCAAACCTGGAAAGAGGGGTTTTCGCCGATCCCTTCGCCTTTCGGCAGGCTGGGTGGGACAATGGCATCCCGAGGCCAAACCACTTCGACAATAGCGCCCCGGCGGGGAGACGATCCGTTGATGCGGTCAGTACCATTCGCAAAGCTGAGTTCGGCACCAGACCGTTGGAGTAGCGTCTTGGCGATAAACAGCCCTAGTCCCATCCCCTCGTATTCGGGGCGCACCTTGCGGTCCCGTTCCGATTTGCGGTTGCGTACGAACGGGTCGCCGATGCGACCAAGCATGTTTGTCGGATAGCCTGGGCCGTCATCCAGAATTCGGACGGACACGGTGTTTTCGGTCCAATTGGCTTCGACCCATACAGTCGAGCGGGCAAAGTCGACCGCGTTCTGGATCAGGTTGCGCAGGCCGTGGATGATTTCTGGTCGTCTGAGGGCAAGGAGTGGATCGAAATCGCCATCTGTACCCTGCGCGTCGATCAGAACGTCTTTCCCTCGGTTCAAGTGGGGTTCGGCGGCTTCGCGTATGACTTCGACCAAAGGTGCAGAGCGGATTTGCAGGTCCTGTTTCCCGGCCCGACCCATGGATTGCAGAATGTCGCGGCACCGATCCGCCTGTTCGCGGATCAGACGGGCATCTTCTTGCAACTCAGGTTGGTCGGAAAGTTCTTCGATCAGTTCGGCACTGGTCAGCTTGATTGTGGCCAGCGGCGTTCCAAGTTCATGCGCGGCGGCTGCGACCACCCCGCCGAGGTTGTTCAGCATCTGTGTTCGGCTCAGCGCCATTTGGGTGGCGACGACAGCGTCGCCCATTGAGTTCATCTCTTCGGTGATCTGACGCGCATAGAGCGAAAGGAAGACAACGGCGATGGTGATCGCAATCCACTGGCCGAACACGAACACATCCGCAATGCGCATGATGAACCCCTGTTCAGTGCGCAATGGGAGGTGATAAAACACCATCAGGGTCACGAGGGCCAAAGCGGTCGCGCCGATGATGATCGTTGACCGCAAGGTCATGATGGTTGCCGATACGATGACCGGTCCAAGGATCAGAATCGTGAACGGGTTATGAAGCCCGCCGGTGAGGTAGATCAGGAAGCAAAGTTGAAGCAGGTCGAAGAGGACCATGAGAAAATTCTCGGCCTCGTTCAGACGTTTGTTTTCGGGAAATACGAAAATGGCGATCAAGTTGCCGACAATTGACACACCGACGGCAAGGTAACACAGCCCAAGTTCCAGTTGTAGATTGTAGAGCTTCTGCGCCAGCGCAATGGCGGCTAACTGTCCGACGATGGCGCACCACCGCAGCCAGATCATCGTGCGCAACCGGATAAAGCTGCCACGTTGCCGTTCCTGGAAGATTCCGAATGCGGATTGCGTCATCTGCGCCCTTTCGCCACTTGTGCCGAAAGTCAAAACCCTTACCTCGGCAAAGACAGAGCATAAGCAAGCCAAGTCCGATGAGAAGGGCTTTGTTTCATGCATTTGCGAAGGAGATCACATGGTACGTTTGGCAGCAATTACAGCTGGCGTAGTGCTGATCGCGCTATTGGGCGGGATCTGGTATGCAAGCCAGCCATCCGAAGGTGGGGACAAATATGCGTCCTGCCGCAACACTCAGGTTGCTGGCGGCGCTGACACAATCGGCGGACCGTTCACTCTGGTCAATTCTGATGGTGAGACCGTAACCAACGAAGATGTGATCACAAAACCGTCGTTGGTCTATTTCGGCTACACGTTCTGCCCGGATGTCTGCCCTCTCGACACCGTGCGGAATGCCGAGGCGGTCGATCTTCTGGCCGAGCAAGGGTATGACGTGACGCCGATTTTTATCTCGATCGACCCCAAACGCGACACCCCCGAAGTCGTCGGTGATTTCGCAGCCAATCTCCACGAAAACATGATTGGTCTGACGGGATCGGAAGAGCAGGTCAAAGCCGCGAGCCAAGCCTACCGAACCTATTTCAAAGCGCAGCCTGGCGATGACGAATATTACCTCGTGGATCATTCCACCTTCACCTATCTCGTCATGCCGGAAGATGGGTTTGTCGAGTTCTTCCGCCGCGAATTGACTCCGGAACAGGTCACCGAACGGACATCGTGCTTTCTTGACGCCGCAAGCTAGTGGGTCATTTGTGGTTTGATGTTGAAAAATTCGTCGGTAATACTGGCGGATAACGCAAACGCGACGGGAGGGAACCACGGTGAGCGAGCGTACCATCGACGATCTGGGCGACGACAAGAGCCTGCTTCTTGTGGACGACGACGAGCCGTTTCTGCGGAGACTGGCCAAGGCGATGGAGAAGCGTGGCTTCGAGGTTGAGACAGCTCAGTCGGTGACAGCCGGGTCGGCGATCGCAACAGCGCGTCCTCCGGCCTATGCGGTTGTGGACCTACGGCTCGAAGATGGTAACGGTCTGGACGTGGTTGAGGTCATTCGCGACAAGCGCCCGGACAGCCGGGTGGTTGTTCTGACCGGTTATGGCGCGATTGCCACGGCAGTGGCTGCCGTGAAGATTGGCGCGACCGATTACCTGTCCAAACCTGCTGATGCGACTGATATCACAAACGCTTTGCTGGCTAAGGGTGACGATCTTCCTCCGCCGCCGGAGAACCCGATGAGCGCAGATCGTGTGCGTTGGGAGCATATTCAGCGCGTTTACGAACTTTGTGATCGCAACGTGTCCGAAACAGCGCGACGCCTGAACATGCACCGCCGTACATTGCAGCGAATCCTCGCAAAACGGTCGCCGCGCTGAACTGCTTTCACCGCAGCTCGTAACGTTTGCTGACCTTGTCGACTGAGGTGCCATCGCCCAGTCTTTGTTGTGGGTGATGGGCGTATGTCTCAAACCCACGGCTCTGGTAGTAGGTCAGGCCGCCCTCATTGTCGGCGCGGATCGTGGCGTTGATCCAGTGATAACCGATTGATTTTGCTACCGTTTTCGATGCCTCGAACAGCTTGGACCCGACGCCAAGTCCGGTTTTCCCCAAACGGACAAAGCTGGCGATGTCACAAGCTTCTGGCGGGAGGTCAGGGTGCGGTTCGAAGAACTGAAACCCAAGGATTTCGCCAACCCCATCTTCGGCAACATGCCAAGCCGACCGGGTTGGTGAGCGCTGCATCCACTCCAGAATGGTGTCCCGCGATACCGGATCGATATGCGCCGTGGTGCCACCCTTCTTTATGATCGCATCCAAGAGTTCTGCCATTTGCCGGGCATCTAGCGGACCGGCGCGGCGAATTGTGATCACACCATCTCTCCGATCAGCGTGGCATGGCGCGCGGTGAAATCTTCGCGTACTTCGACCGGGGGGCGCAGAACGATTGCCAGATCCGAAATCAGATCGAGATCCGGCGCGCCGAAAAACTTGTCGGCTTCGGATCGCTTGAACCCTGCAATCTGCGTGGCCTCCATCCAAGCACTGATCCGGTCCGCCTTTTTGATCTGCTTCTTCAGCTTGGTAGGGGTCACCGCGGGCAAGCCGAAGCGAATGTGAATTGCCGCTGTCAGGCGATCATCCAATGCGCCGTAGCCGGGACCAACAGCAGCCTTCACCGGAGAGATCATGTCGCCGATCACATATTCTGGTGCGTCATGCAGCAAGGCGGTGAGCTTGTCCGCGGGAGAAGCCTTTGGGCAAAGACGACTGAAAAGGGTTTCAACAAGCAAGGAATGCTCGGCCACCGAATAGGCGTAGTCACCAAAGGTTTGCCCATTCCAGCGCGCGACAAAGGCAAGCCCGTGGGCGATATCCTCAATCTCGATATCAACTGGCGTCGGATCCAGCAGGTCAAGCCGTCTGCCAGAAAGCATGCGCTGCCATGCGCGTGGGGGTTTTGCCATCATTTGCCTCGTTTTTTACTTCGGTAGAAGGCTGCCCCGTGGTTGTAAACAGCCGCGCATTGCCCGAGCGGTGACCCCGTGCTAACTGCCCACTCAAACAAGTATGACATGTGGAGTGCCGGGAATGGCCAAGGATTATATCGTCAAGGACATCGCACTGGCCGGGTTTGGCCGCAAGGAACTGGACATTGCGGAAACCGAAATGCCGGGTCTGATGGCGCTGCGCGAGGAATATGGTGAAGGGAAACCTCTGAGCGGAGCGCGGATCGTCGGCTCTTTGCACATGACGATCCAGACGGCGGTTCTGATTGAAACGCTGGTCGCGCTGGGCGCGGATGTGCGCTGGGCATCGTGCAACATCTTCTCGACACAGGATCACGCGGCGGCTGCGATTGCTGACGCGGGCGTGCCGGTATTCGCGATCAAAGGCCAGACGCTGGAAGAGCATTGGGATTACCTCGACAAGTCGTTCATGTTCCCCGAAGGCGCGAACATGATCCTCGACGATGGTGGCGATGCGACACTCTACGTATTGCTCGGCGCACGGGCGGAAGCCGGGGAAGAGATCATCCCTGTGCCGCAATCCGAAGAGGAAGAGGTGATCAAGAAACAGATCGCCAAGCGCATGGCGGAAAGCCCGGGCTGGTTCACCGAGACCCGTGACGCCATCAAAGGCGTGTCCGAAGAAACGACAACCGGCGTGAACCGTCTTTACCAACTGATGCGTGAAGGCCGTCTTCCGTTCCCGGCGATCAACGTGAACGACTCTGTCACCAAGTCGAAATTCGATAACAAGTATGGCTGCAAGGAATCGCTGGTCGACGGTATCCGCCGCGCCACGGACACAATGATGGCCGGTAAGGTCGCTGTTGTGTGCGGTTACGGCGACGTGGGCAAAGGCTCTGCGGCCTCTCTCGCCGGTGCCGGTGCCCGTGTGAAAGTGACCGAAGCTGACCCGATCTGCGCGCTTCAGGCGGCAATGGACGGGTTCGAGGTGGTTCTTCTGGAAGACGTTGTGTCCACGGCCGACATCTTCATCACCACCACCGGCAACAAGGATGTGATCCGCATCGAGCATATGCGCGAGATGAAGGACATGGCCATCGTGGGCAATATCGGTCACTTCGATAACGAAATTCAGGTCGCGTCCCTGCGCAATCACAAGTGGACCAACATCAAGGAACAGGTGGACATGATCGAGATGCCCTCGGGCAATCGTCTTATCCTGCTTTCCGAAGGCCGTCTTCTGAACCTTGGCAACGCCACTGGCCACCCGTCCTTCGTGATGTCCGCGTCCTTCACCAACCAGGTGCTCGCGCAGATCGAGCTGTGGAAGAACGGAGCGAACTACGAAAACAAGGTCTACATCCTACCCAAGCATCTGGACGAGAAAGTCGCCCGCTTGCACCTGGGCCGGATCGGCGTAAAGCTCACCCGGCTGTCACCGGAGCAGGCCGCCTATATCGGCGTGACCCCGGAAGGCCCGTTCAAGCCGGAGCATTACCGATACTAATAGTACCAGTTCCTTAAGAAGGATTTTGGTCACTTCGTGGGTCACACAGGCCCACGAAGCGATTTTTCGGTCGCTTTGTTGCGTTTTTGCCAGCTTTGGCGTAATATTTGATCCATATAAAGGATCATATTTATGTCTCACTTTGCGACGAGAAAGCAGATTGGTGATCAGTTAGATTTCATAATTACGATCTGGCGTGAAAACATGAAAGCCGCCTTGGAGGGTATGTCTGACCCGGACATCGACAAGGACCCGTTTTTGAAAAACGCGAGCCTTCTGGCAACTGGCAAGGATGCCGTTTCGTCTTTCTGTCCAGCGTCCAGCGTCGGAAAGCTGATTTCGGAGGTCACAACAAATGCAAAATACGCGCCACCTGTTTTCATAATGAGCCAAGCTGCCGCAGGCTTTGACAAGGCGCACGATGCCTACATCGAGAGCCATCAGAAAATGCTGGATGCCAAGTTTAAGACAATTCGAGACGAGCTTTTTAAAGCAATCGACGATGCGTCCATGGTATTCAAGTCTACCAATTACGGTCAGAAAATTATTGATACAATTTTCTCAAAATTCTCAAAACTCCCTTTCGAGAAACCTGCGGATCTCGACGTGTTCGTTCGACTGTTTGTTTCTGAGAATCGATTTATCGAAACAGACAAAAATGAATTATCTAAGCGGGTAGATGCGGGTTACGGTAATCTTTGTAAAACGATAATGGCTTTGTACTTGGGATCGCGGCGTGGCCCCGGTACGAACAAGATGGTGTTTGATACAGGTCAGTCGCAGTTGTCACGCTACGGGTCACCGTACGTGACAAAAACGATTACAAGTCAGTCTTTACAAGACAAGGTCATTGCCGAAGCATGGAAATATCGCGCAGATCATGTTGATCGATTTTGGCTAGACAAACGACCGGATGTTACCGTTTTCCGTCGAATACATTCAAAACCAACACGACTAGAAGTCACATACGTTGGTCCGGGCTTTCCGCTGACAGATGCGATGAAATCAGCAACTACCTCTTTTAAGAAAAAGACTGGCCGAGAACCAAGTTATAATCATGAAGTTGCCAAGAACCTTGGACTCCTCTTGTAGTTCTTGGAGACTTTCCAAAAAAACTTGAACCGTAAAATCACACAGAATTGCGTGATCATCCTTTCGCTATCGTGTGAATAAATGCCGCCCTAAATCCCGACAGTAGTCGGAACGCCCGGAGTGACCTCCGGGCGTCTTCGTTACGCCTCTGCGGGAATGCGCAGAACCTGGCCCGGATAGATTTTGTCCGGGTGGCTGAGCATCGGGCGGTTGGCTTCGAAGATCGCGTTGTACTTTGATCCATTGCCGAGGGTCTTTTCGGCAATCGCCCAAAGTGTGTCGCCTTTTACGACAGTGTGGAACACTGGTTCGTCCGATGTGTCTGCCTCGACCGAGGACACACCTTCCACATTGCCAACGGCCAGGATGACTTTTTCGCGCTCTTCCTGGCTCATGTCGCCGCCCGAGACGACAACCTTGTCGCCCTCGACCTTGATTTCGGCGCCCTTGGTATCAAGGCCAAGATCGGCGACTTCCTTTTCGAGAACGGCCGCTGTCGGCAGATCATCCTTGCCGACCAATTTTCGGCCTGCTGTTTTTACAAAATTCCAAAGTCCCATGTGCGGCTCCAATATAAGGTATTTCAGCCATAATCCCGTGGCCTACGCGCCCACTCTAGGGGGAAAACACGCCGTCGAAACTCAAAATGTGATTAATCGTTGCCGGACCCATCAGTTTTTGCCACCTTTCCGCATATTGGGGGCGGGTCCTCCGGGGAACCAAGATTTCACAGGGAGAAAGTGATGGGTAAGAGAGACGATTTGATCGCAAAGTATGCGGATGACCTGAAGAACAAGTGTGGCATGACACCGGACATGGGCCTTTTGACGAAGGTCACCATTGGCTGCGGACCGGCAATCTACAACGACGACGCGTCGACGGTCGCAGGATCGCAGGCTTCCGAGCTTGAAACGGTCAAAAACAATTTCCTCATCAAAAAGCTTGGTTTGAAGGACGGTCCCGAGCTGATGGACGCGATCAACTCAGTCATCGAGACCTATGGCAAGTCCGAGCGCAACAAGTACCGCGCGGTGGTCTATTACATGCTCACCAAACATTTCGGCAAAGAATCCGTGTACGGCTGATCCATACACCATTGGACCGGAGCGGGGCGCTCCAAACGGAGTGCCCTTTTCTTTGATGTTGAGACAAATGCTTCGGGCTTCGCGTTTGGAAAACAACGTCTTGTGACGTAGGTTTGTCTGTGACGGTCAGGACGACCGAAACCATATTCAGTTGACGCGCGTGGTGACTTGGGAGCGCGGGGACGGAGGGTTTCGGCGCGGGCCGGACCCTCCGTTTTTTTACTCAGAACAAGGTGATTACGGCACCGATCACTGAAGACCCGAAGGTAGCGTAACCCGCATCGATGAGAGTGAGTTTGAAGGGCCGCCCCGCAAAGCCATAATTGGTCGCCAGCCAAGGTGCCGCAAAACAGGCCCCGATTCCCAAACCTGAGGTGAACCCTTTAGCAACGGTCACTATGTTCAGCATGTCGAATGCGTAATACATCGTCGCGGCGACGATCATCGCCGAGATGATACTGATGACATAAGGTAGCGGGCTTTTCTGATTGGCGGGTCGACCAGTGTTACCTGTCGCGACGCCGGATGCGGCAACCCACGGCTTTGCAAAGATGCTGTACCACACCGCGCCAAACGCCCAGCCTGCGAGACCGGCAACAATAATCGGAAGAAGGGGCATGTCCGTCTCTCCGTTTTGGCCGACTTACCCAGGCAAACCGGCAAGATCACAAATGATGCGCCACTCGGTTTCCGTAACCGGCTGTACGGAAAGGCGTGAGTTGTTCACGAGGACCATCTCCGACAGCCGTTCGTCCCCTTTGATCTGATCGAGTGTCACGGATGTCTTCACTGGTTGCAGCGCTTTGATGTCCACACATTCCCACCGATCGTCATCGGTCTTGCTGTCGGGATGCGCTTCGGCAATTACTTCAACGGTGCCGACAATCGCTTTCTCCGACTGGGAGTGATAGAAAAAGCCTCGGTCGCCGATCTTCATCTCACGCATGAAATTGCGTGCTTGGTAGTTGCGCACGCCGTCCCATTCTTCCCCGACATCGCCTTTTGCAACCTGATCGTCCCAGGACCAAGTGGACGGTTCGGATTTGAACAGCCAGTATTTCATCCGCCGATCACCCGCTTCCACGGGATCAGTTCGACGTTTTCAAAAAGACCTGCTTTGGCATAGGGGTCGTTATCTGCCCAGCTCTTGGCGGTGGCCATGTCGGCCACGTCGAGGATCACCAGGGATCCGATCATCTGTTCGGCATCATCGAGCAAGGGACCGGCTTGATTCACCGCGCCGGTGGTGTCGATATAGGCCAGATGTGCCTCGCGGTTTGCTTTGCGGACTTCCAGTGCGCCAGGCTTGTCGCGGGCGATCAGGGCGATGAGCATTTATTCTTCCTTCAATGGGCGGGTCATCAGAGAGTCTATGGCATCCTTGACCGTCGTTGAACCCTCAACAAGACGGGTCACCGTGTCGGTTATTGGTGTGTCGATCCCTTTTTGGCGGGCAATCCCGGACATCGCCTTGGCGGTTGAGACCCCTTCCACGGTAATCTTCGGATCAAACGTGTCGCCGCGACCGAAAGACAATCCCAAACGGTAGTTGCGGGAGAGGTCTGAGGTGCAGGTCAGGGCAAGGTCTCCGAGACCGGATAGTCCTGCAAGAGTGTCGGTGCGTGCCCCAAAAATCCGCCCGATCCTTTGCATTTCTGCAAAGCCTCTGGTCATTGTCGCGGCCCGCGCACTGTCACCCAGACCTGCGCCGATCACGGCACCGCAGGCAATGGCCATGACGTTTTTCAACGCGCCACCCAGTTCGGCACCAATCGTGTCCGTCGTGCGATAGAGCCGAAGAGTGGGGGTTGTAAGCGCCGCCTGCAATGTCGCGCCAGTCTTTGCGTCTTTGCACGCCAAGGTCAGAGCGGTGGGTCGACCGATGGCAATATCGGCTGCAAAGCTGGGTCCGGTCAGAATGGCCGTGACTGCGTCAGGTGAGCTGTCTTCCAGAACGCCCGTCGGACCTAGGCCGGTGCTGAGTTCGATCCCTTTGCAGCATGCTACCCACGGGGTTCCGGACTGGTACGTTAGACCGGATACTGCCGCGCGCATGTGCTGCAGCGGGACGGCGATCAGCAGCGCAGTTCCGTCGAGGATGGCATCGCGATCCGGCGTAACCTGAAGGCTGTCGGGGAAGTGCGCATCTGACAAGTAGGCTCTGTTGCACCGCAACTTGGCCATATCCCGAGCTTGTTGCGAATTTCGGCACCAGAGCGTGACGGATTGCCCGGCCTTGGCAAGCGCAATGGCCAACGCGGTACCGAACGCACCGGCACCCATGACCCCGATCATGCCTTCGCTCCTTTTTTGCCGCTGCCCAAAGCAGCAGGTGCGGTTTTGTCGAGAGGCCAGCGCGGTCGCGCCGACAGGCTGAGGTCATCTGCGCCCTCGGCGGCAAAACGTTCTGCCCCGGCAAAGGCGATCATGGCCGCATTGTCGGTGCACAGGGACAAAGGTGGAGCGACGAAGGGGACACCGAATTCGGCAGAAATAGTCTCTAACGCGGCCCGGAGTGGGGTGTTTGCAGCAACACCTCCTGCAACAGCAAAGCCTGTGATCCCGCCACATGCTCGCAGAGCGCGACGTGACTTTTCGACAAGAACGTCGCGGACCGCTGCCTGAAACCCGGCGCAGAGGTCGCTGACATCCTGTGCGTGCAGGCCCCCTTGTTCTGAGACCAGCTTATCTCTTTGGCGAAGCAAGGCGGTCTTGAGGCCAGAGAACGACAAGTCGCACCCGGGTCGGTCCAACAAAGCGCGCGGGAAAGCGAAGCGCTTTTCATCGCCACTGAGCGCCGATTTTTCCACCGACGGCCCTCCCGGCTGCGACAGCCCAAGCAAACGCGCCGTTTTGTCGAAGGCTTCGCCGGGCGCATCGTCGATGGTACTGCCAAGACGCGCGAAGGATGTCGGCCCATCGACCCTCAGGAACTGGCAATGCCCGCCAGAGACCAGAAGGATCAGGTAAGGATAGTCCATCCCGTCGGTCAGGCGGGGGGTCAGCGCGTGTCCGGCCAGATGATTGACCCCGATCAACGGCTTGCCGGTAGACGCGCTCAGGCCTTTCGCCATCATCACACCGGAGAGTACGCCGCCGATGAGGCCGGGTCCGGCGGTGACGGCAATCGCATCAATATCCTGAAGCGACACAGCCGCCTTGGACAGGGCGGCTTCAACGCAGAGATCAAGTTTCTCGGCATGGGCTCGGGCGGCGATTTCAGGCACGACGCCACCAAACGCGGCGTGCAATGCTGTCTGGTCCGCCACGACTGACGACAGAATACGGCGGCCAGACACCACCGCAGCGGCGGTATCGTCGCAACTGCTTTCCAAGCCTAGAATGGTGATGTTGTCGCCCATCAGAGTTTCCGTTGCACCCATGAGGCCCAGCAGTTACCACCCTTGTTTGCGGCTCACAACAATTCGGGATGCCCATGGGAGCTCAATCTCCTCTACTGCTTCTCACGCGCCCGCAGGCGTCTTCGGACGCGTTCTGGCAGGATCTGCCGCACGAGATCCGGGATGCTGTCGATATTTTAATCAATCCGCTGATGTCTATCGAGGTTTCGGGCCCTTTGCCTGACCTGACTGGGGTGGCTGGATTGATCTTCACGTCGGCGAACGCTCTTGATGCATATGCAAAACTAGGAGGAACGGCCCTCAACATTCCGGTAATTGCCGTTGGGACATCGACTGGGCGCGCGGCCCAAGTTTTGGGATTTGAAACGGATATCGCGGGGGGAACAGCGGAACAGGTGATAGAGCATGTCTTGCGCCAAAGTTATCGCGGACCGCTGCTTCATCTGCGCGGCGAAAACGCTATTGGTGAAATCGCGGCTCGCCTTAGCGCCGCTGGCGTGGAAACCTCTGAGGCCGTTCTATATAGACAGAGGCTGGGATCCTTCTCCGAAGCGACACGGGAAGCTTTGTCGCAAGACAGGCCGATCATCGCTCCGGTATTCTCACCGAGAACGGCCCGGCAACTGGGGCGCGAATCGATGGGCTTTGAACAGATTCGGTTTGGCGCGATAAGTCAGGCGGTCGCGGATGCTTTGCCCGTCGGATGGCCGCACAGAACTCGCGTGGCGCAGCGACCTGACCGGAGCGGAATGGTGGAGTTGGTGAAGGACATGATCATGGACGTCGCAAACCTTGAGCGACGGCAATGACAGACGCAGAGTAAAGTTGACTTAACTGTCTCTTTAGATTGACAGATTCGAAGGATTAACCGGTGGCGAAACGCAAGAGCACGGAAAAAACCTCAAAAGAAGAAACAGAAAGCAAGGTTGAAACTGACCGTGCGCCAGATGAGGCAGTCGTCTCGGAAGAGGCGTCCAGAAACTTGGACAAAGCTGAGGAAGCTGTTGAAGCGGAAGAGGTCAAAGATGCCGCAGGTAACTCCGAGGGCACGGATCAACCCACGGAATCCACGCCGATTGATACACAAGATGCTGCAACAGTTGATGTGATCGAAATGCCGGAACCTGAAAAAGACACGGCGGCCGATGAGACAGCTGATACCGCAATGGACAGCGAATCTGTTGAAGGTGATACGGACAATGACGCGACCGCCGACGCGGTTGATGACGATCACCTGACGGAAGAAGAAGCCGAAATTCTGATCGAGGAAGCTGAATCAAGTGAATTCCGAGGCACCGCGCCGGACGTCGTTTCTGATACAACTCCGATCGCGCCGCAGGTAATCAAGGAAACAACCATTGAGCGCCAAGGCGGTTTTTTCCCAATGCTCCTCGGCGGCGCTGCTGCTGCGGTCTTGGGGTATGGCGTGGCAGCGTACAGCTCTCAGGCGGTCTGGCCGTTTAAAAGCGCGGAAGACACCAGTTTTGAAACCGAATTACGTGACGCGCTAACCACTCAGGATGGCGCGCTGTCAGACCTCGGTGCACGCATCGCGACGCTGGAGGGCGTAGAGGTGCCGACGGTTGATCTGTCTGGCATCGAAGGCCAGATCGCCACGCTTCAATCGACAAGCGATGATCTGGTTGTGCGCTTGGGCGAACTCGCGTCTCGCATGGACACGTTGGAGCGTCAGCCGCTCGAGAACGCTGTATCGGAAGAAGCCATCGCCGCATACGAGCGTGCACTGGCCGATCTTCAGGCCGAGGTCGAGACACAACGCGCCGAAGTGGCTCAGATGGCCCAGAGCGCGGTCGCCGCAGAAGAGAACGCAGAAGAAAAAGCGCAGTTGGCTGCGTCCCGCGCCGCCTTGGCAGAGATGACAAGCGCCTTGGATACCGGAACTGGTTATGCCGGGGCCGTTGAGGTGTTGACCGCGAACGGGATCTCTGTGCCGGAAGCCTTGGTCGCCAATTCGGAAAGTGGCGTCGCCACGCAGTCTGCTCTGATTGAGGCATTTCCCGATGTAGCCCGCGCCGCACTGAGTGCCGCGCGTAGAGCCGACACGGACAGTGTCGAAGGAATGAGCCGGATCACGACCTTCTTTGCCAACCAACTGGGCGCGCGATCCGTCGCGCCGAAAGAGGGTGACGATCCGAACGCGATTCTTTCCCGCGCTGAAGCGGCCGCCCGATCGGGTGATCTCTCTGCAGCATTGGCGGAATTGTCGGCATTGCCCGAAGTCGCGCAGTCGGCTGTGGCGGATTGGCAAGCCCGCGCAGAAACACGCCTCACGGCGAAAACAGCAGTGGACGGTCTCGTCCAGCAACTGCTTCAGGAATAAGGGAGGCGTCCGATGCTCTGGTCTCTTTTCAAGATCGTACTTTTCGTCGTCATCGTCGCTGCATTGACATTGGGCGCTGGCTTTCTCATGGAAAGCAGCGGTGGCATTCAGATCACCGCAGGTGGCACTGAGTTCACTCTGGGTCCGCTTCAGTCGGTGATTGGCGCTCTCGTCGCGATCTTGGCCGTTTGGCTTTTCCTGAAGCTGTTCACTTTGCTGATCGCGACGTTGAAATTCATCAACGGGGATGAAACTGCGATTTCGCGTTACTTCGACCGGAACCGAGAACGCAAAGGCTTCCAGGCGCTAAGCGAAGGTTTGATGGCGCTGGCGTCCGGCGAAGGACGCTTGGCGATGGCAAAGGCATCGAAGGCCGAAAAGTACCTGCACAAGCCGGAACTGACCGACCTGATCACGGCGCAGGCCGCCGAGATGACAGGGGACCGCAAGAAGGCGGAAGAGGTCTATAAGCGTCTTGTGCAGAACGATGCCACACGGTTCGTCGGTGTGCGTGGGTTGATGAAGCAAAAGCTTGATGCCGGAGATACCGATACGGCGCTCAAGCTCGCGGAGCGCGCGTTTGCGATCAAACCCAAGCATGAAGAGGTTCAGGATACGCTCCTGCGCTTGCAGGCGAAGAACGCGGATTGGTCCGGTGCGCGCAAAACGCTGAATGCCAAGCTGAAACATGGTGCTCTGCCGCGCGATGTGCACAAGCGCCGCGATGCCGTTCTGGCGCTTTCCGAAGCGAAAGGTGTGCTTGACGAAGGCAAGACAATCGAGGCGCAGGAAGCCGCGATTGCCGCAAACAAGGCATCGCCCGATCTGATCCCCGCCGCCGCGATGGCCGCCCGGAGCCACATTGCGCAGGGCCGTTCGAAGTATGCGGTACGGATTCTCAAGAAGGCGTGGCAAGCCCAACCGCATCCCGATCTGGCGGCAGCTTTCGCCGAGATCGAGCCGAACGAAACGGCGCAGGCCCGGTTGCAGCGGTTCAAACAACTCACATCAATGCGCCCCGATCATCGCGAGACCAAACTGCTCTTGGCGGAATTGAACCTCGCGGCCGAGGATTTCCCGGAAGCCCGCAGGTCGTTGGGTAATCTGGCGGAAACCGAACCGGACACACGTGTTCTGGCCATTGCGGCTGCAATCGAACGCGGCGAAGGCGCATCTGACGCCGTGGTGCGCGGCTGGCTTGCACGGGCACTGACTGCGCCGCGCGGCCCACAATGGGTCTGCGAGAATTGCAAAACTATCCACGGCGAGTGGGCACCTGTCTGCAACACATGTGAGAGCTTTGACACCTTGAGCTGGACTACCCCTCCGCAGAGCGAAACCGTTCTGCCGGCCGGTGCAGAAATGCTGCCCCTGATCGTCGGGTCCATCGAGGATCATTCCAAGCCCGTCAATGACGCGGAGGTGATTGATCCGGAGCCTTCGGATACCGACCGTACGCCTTCTGGAGTGGACAGTGCGATAGGCGATAAGGCCACGGATACTGAGGCCGAAACGCCGGAACCGGAAAAGGTCAAATAACACTTTTCTTGTCTCTCAACCGGTGCTAACAGCCGCGCCAATCCGAGCGTGATCTTCAACATCCCTTGGATTGGCCGCTGTAGCTCAGCTGGTAGAGCACGTCATTCGTAATGATGGGGTCGGGGGTTCGAGTCCCTTCAGCGGCACCACTTTTCAATAGACTTGGCTGTTTTGAACGTTTCGACGTGACCGCACTTCGTGTGTCGGCAGGTCATTTGCTCCGCTCGGTGCGCTCGCATCAATCTTTGGCACCAAGTGGCCAAATTTGACGGAATGTCGTACGGGCTGATCAGAAGGGGAACTGCAGTCTCGGTTTAATGCCACCTCCATGCGAGTCTCGACAACGAAGAGATGGCGGCTTACCCAAGATGAGACCAGCGGTTGCGTCGCGGATCGTTGGGGTGGCGAATCTTACGGATGAGGAGAGGTTTGTGGCACAAGCACTCCTTTCAAGACTGTTGGGCCCGTTTTCGATCCCCTGTTTTCTCTTGGGGATTTTGTTCTTTGCCGCATCGCTGACCCCGTCGTTGATCCCTAGAGGACCAGAGGTTCAAGGCATATTGGGCGGTCTGGTGACTAGTCTTGGGTACTTGCTCGGCGCCATCATTGCCTTGTTTTGGAAGGCAGCGGATCTGCCGACCTTTTCTGGCCGTCCGGCGAAGGTGGTGACCGCGATCGCGGTGCTTATAATTGGGGCGGTTTTCTTGTGGGCGCTGGGGTCCAGCCTGACTTGGCAAAACGCGCTCCGGGCCAAAATGGGGATGGAGCCTGCAGAAGGACTCAGGCTTGCCACGATTGTCCTCTATGCGATTGTGACATTCGCTGTCGCCTTTTTGCTGGGCCGGGCGGTCGCATCGTTTTTTCGTGTGATCCGCGCACGGTTCTACCGCGTCATGCCGCCCCGTCGGGCGAATGTATTGGGCTTTCTTGTCGCGGTGACCATTCTGTATGTCGTTACGCTTGATGGCCTTTTCGACACTGTAGTTACAGGTCTCGATGAAAGTTACGAAGCAGCGCAGGCGCTTTTCGATCAAGCACCACCAGCGCCAGTGGATTCTAACAGAACCGGAAGTCCGGCATCGTTGGTGGATTGGGCCGCTATCGGAACACCCGGTCGCGACTACATCATGTCAGGTCCAGACGCCGAGGACATCTCGGCCTTCAATCAACGTCCTGCGCTTGATCCCATCCGGGTCTATGTCGGGCGGGCGAACGCTGAAACGCCTCAGGCACGGGCAGAGCTTGCACTTTCAGAATTGAAACGGTTGAACGCGTTTGATCGGGAGGTCCTTATCGTCGCCAGTCCAACTGGAACGGGTTGGATGGACCCCGGAGCAGTTGACCCGGTTGAATACATGCACAACGGCGACATTGCGACGGTGTCCGTCCAGTATTCCTATCTCCAGTCGCCGCTTGCCTTGATCCTCGAGACCAATGCCGGGTTGGAGCAGGCGACCGCGCTGCAAGAGGTGATCCACGGGTATTGGAAGACGCTGCCCGCCGATGCGCGCCCACGCCTCTACGTACACGGATTGAGCCTTGGGGCGTGGTCTTCGATGCATGCCACCAATCTGTTCAGACTGTTGGACGATCCGATTGATGGCGCCTTCTGGGCCGGTCCACCGTTTCCTTCCGCATTTTGGAGTTACGTTCAGAATCAACGGAATCCCGGTTCCCTCTGGGTCATGCCCAGCATTGGGGATGGCTCCCTCGTGCGGTACGCGTCGCATATTGATGACGCGTCGAAGGCGGAAGCAAATTGGGGGAATATGCGGATCGTGTTCCTCCAGTATTCCAGCGATCCGGTGGTCTTCTACGACCCGGCTTCACTCTGGAGAGCGCCGCCGTGGATGCGCGAACCAGCAGCGCCCGACATGTCCGAGCACTTTGTCTATATGCCCATCGTTACGCAGTTCCAGCTTGCTGTTGATTTGGCGCTGTCCTTTGGCTCACCCCCCGGTTTCGGGCACGCCTACTACGCGCGCGACTATGTCGGCCCTTGGGTACAGGTGACCGATCCAGATGGCTGGACGGATGCCGATACAGAGCGCTTAATCGCTCATTGCGACAACGGATTTCAGGCGGGGTGTTCCAACGGCGGTTGAAGGTGCACGGCCTTTGCTTCACGTAGTTTCAATGGATGACGTATTTCATCGAAGCCAAGGCTATGCCGACGCCCCCGGCAAAAAGCGCGCCGAGGACTGATGAAAAGACCGAAGCATCAACACGCCAACCGACGCGTGCTCCGACAAGCATCAAAAGGCCGGTGCAGTATAGCTGGGAGAGGGCAACAGCGGTGGCTACCGACCAAGCATCGAATTCGGCTGCGATGAAGAACATTGTCGGAAGGTTGGCAGCCACCAGTGTCACCCGCGCATGATGCCATGCGTTCGACAAGGAGACCCGCGTTATGGGTTCACCTGTGTTGATCGCAGTTGACATCACATCCGCAAACGCTTTGGCCAGTGAGATGGCCAGAACTGAGCCAAACAGCACCGCAGCCGATGTCAGCGCCGAGTCGGGGTGAAGTGCCATTGCCATCAGCAACGCAAGTGCCGTGACAGAGCCGTAGATCATGCCGAACGCTGCCGTGTCCACGCGGGCCCAAAAGCCTGTTGCACCCGTATCAATATTGGCAGCCATCTTTGAGTCCTCCACCCAATCCAATGTCTGATTTGCACATACCGACGCGGCAAAGCCAATCGCTGAAATAGAATTCTTCTTCAAAGTCGACTGGTTGAACTCTGCTCAATTTTTCGGCGGGCATCAAGATTCCTGTCTGCAATCGTATCAAATCGCCGAAATTCAAAGTTTCCCCATACGAAAAACATTTGACCCACAGTGTAACCGCGCCTGCCATGGCATCGGTGACGGGTCTGTTTTCCAAAAGCTTCGCATGGACCCACGATCCTTTGTGAGTGGACGAAAGGAACAGGAGATCGAATTGGAACAAGACCTGACAGCATTGGCGGCTACGGTCGCAGAGCTTAAGGCGAACGTGGCTGCAACGAACGGCACCTTCGCTGAGACGTTCTACTATATTACCATTCCCCTCATGGTGCTGATCCATGCGGGGTTCCTTGCATATGAAATGGGGGCATCGCGGTCAAAGAACGCTTTGGCCTCAGGCATCAAGAACATCCTCGCCTTTGCGATGATCGTGCCCTTTTTCTATTTCGTCGGTTGGTGGATCTACTGGGCCTTTCCCACGGGTCTCAGTCTGTCCGAAGGCGCGATGGGAATCTCGGGTCTGGCTTATGCCAACGAGGTGGCGTTGCCATGGAGCGAGTTCATGGGCCCGAACCTTGATGATCGTGCCTCTGGTGTGTTCTGGGGGGCTTTTGTTCTGTTCGCTGCAACCACGGCGTCGATCATGTCGGGTGGTGTGATCGAACGGATCAAGTTAACGGGCTTCGTTGTTCTGGCCATCGTGCTGGGCGCATTTGTCTGGATTCTCGCAGCTGCCTGGGGTTGGCACGCGGACGGTTGGCTGGTCACCAAATTCGGCTATCACGATTTCGGCGCAGCGGGTGTCGTGCACATGATCGCGGGCTTTTTTACCCTTGGGGTACTGATCAATCTCGGACCGCGGATCGGTAAGTTCAACTCGGACGGCACGGCCAACCACATCGCGGGACACTCGATGCCGATGACACTGATTGGCCTGATGCTGATCATTGCGGGCTTCTGGGGCTTTCTCATGGGCTGCGTGATCGTTCCGGGTGAGGCGTGGTCTTGGAGCTCGAACATCGAAGCGACCATTTATGGCACTCCGATGACCATGGCGGGGATGACCTTCAACACGCTCATGGGTTTTGCCGGGGGTATCATCGGAGCCTGGATGGTCACGCGGGACCCGTTCTGGATGATGTCGGGCGCGCTGGGCGGGATCATCTCATGTGCGGCGGGACTTGACCTTTGGTATCCGCCAATGGCCTTCGCCATCGGCTTTATCGGAGCCAGTGCAATGCCGTTTGTGGCCACGTTTGTTGCAAAGATGCGGATTGATGACGCCGTCGGGGCATTTGCCGTCCATGGCTTCCTTGGCCTTTGGGGGTTACTTGCCGTCGGCATCGCCGCTCAGGGGTATCCGGCGCTTTTCGGAGAGGACGTGATCACCACCTCATTCACAGGTCAATTGGTGGGTGCCATTGTCATGGGGCTCTTGGGCTTTGTACCGGGCTATGTGGTGTCGCTGATCCTTAAGGTCACCGGCCAATTGCGCGTTCCGGAAGAGGCAGAGATCCTTGGTCTGGACGCAGTCAAAGTGCCTGCCTCAGCCTACCCGGAATCCATCCATCCCTCGGTCACTCCGGCGGAATGAAGCTCATCAAGAAAGGACGAATCAATGGAAGCCCCCTTTGAAACGACAAGCTGGGACGGCATCACCGGAGCGATTTACGCCGGGTACGGGTCTGTCGAGGGTCTCTGGCTGCTCTTGTGTCTCGCGCTGATCGTTGCCGCGATCATCTTTGGCTGGCGGCACGAGGAACAGGCGTACAAGGCCACGAAACATAAATAGTGGCCGGGCTGGCTTGGGGCCTCGTCGGCCCTTTGCCACCCGCTGTACAGGAAAGACAACGGCGCCCGAGAGTTCCTCGGGCGCCTTTTCATTGTGGCCTGAATTTTCTTCGAGGTGGGAAAACCGCCTCAGAGCTTCGGATCAGTTCTGAAGATAGACTTCGAGGCTGTCGTCCAGAGCGTCCTTCCACGGGGTGTGGTGCACCGGAGCCATTGTGCCGGTGATCACCGACTTATAGCTATTGTTGCGGAAGCCCATGATGTCCTTGGACTTGTGTTTCTTCCATTCGAAGAACGCCTCGCAGGCGCCTTCGATGTCAAAGCTTGGGTAGTCTGTCTCGGCCACCAGTTCTTTGACGTAGTCGGCCTGGTAACGGATGGCGTACTTGGTGTCGTCGTCCGCTTCCTCGCGCTCTTCGCGTTCCTTGACGTCGGCCAGCATGTCTTCCTTGGATACTTTGGACAGATCGATCTTGCCCATGATCGCATCGCGGACCCACCATGCTTGCGCGTCGAACATGTTGAAGGTGAACCACTGGTCCTGCATGCCAAGGTAGAACATCTTGGGATTGTGGACGTAGACAACGCCCTTATACAGGTCTGCAGTTGCGAGCCGGTTGGCCGTCTTCAGGCGCAGGTCGTCAGGCAAGAAGCTGAAATAGTGCTTGTAGCCCGTGCACAGGATGATCGCGTCGACTTCTTTGCTGGTGCCATCGGAGAAGTGCACGGTGTTGCCATCGACTTTGACCATGGCGGGCTTTTCTTCCCAGTTGTCCGGCCAGTTGAAGCCCATCGGTGCGGAACGATAGCAAGAGGTGACTGTCTTTGCGCCGTACTTCCAGCATTGCGAGCCAATATCCTCCGCCGAATAGGACGATCCTACGACAAGAATATCCTTGCCGCTGAATTCCCGCGCGTCGCGGAAGTCATGCGCGTGTACAAGGCGTCCGTTGAACGATTCAAAGCCCTCGTAGTAGGGCACATTCGGCGTTGAGAAATGCCCGGAGGCGCAGATGACATAGTCGAACTCTTCGGAGTAGCTGCTGTCTTTGGTGTGGTCATGGGCGGTGACTGTGAACTTGCCCGTGTCCGCGTTGTAGTTGACCCAGCGTACCGCTGTGTTGAAGCGGATCCAGTCGCGCACGTTAGCCTTCAGGACGCGGCCCTCAATATAGTCGAATAGAACGGCGCGGGGCGGGTAGGATGCGATCTGCTTCCCGAAGTGCTCCTCAAAGGAATAATCCGCGAATTCCAGACCTTCCTTTGGGCCGTTGGACCACAGGTAACGATACATCGAGCAATGCACAGGCTCGCCGTTTTCATCGAGGCCGGTGCGCCAAGTGTAATTCCACAACCCACCCCAGTTGTCCTGCTTTTCAAAGCAAACAATTTCAGGGATGTCTTCGCCCTTGGCGGCTGCGGACTGGAATGCGCGCAGTTGTGCCAGGCCCGATGGGCCCGCGCCGATGATGGCAACTCTGGTCTTGGTCATGTGCGTCTCCATGCTGGTATGGACCAATGTTCGATTATTGGTGCTTTTGGTCCATGCCAGACTGGGCAACACCCCCCTGCGTTGTCAATGAATTTTCTTTCAAAGAATATAATTTCACTGCCGGCCTCTGGTGCGCTGCACCGAAGCTGCTAAAATCAGGGCATGTCCAGTTCGAGTTTTGCCCAACGCCTCGCTATCGGAAGCTCGCTTCCTCGATTGTCTGTCGGCATGTCCGAGGCAATCAACATCGGATTCCTTGCGCCGTTGAGCGGTCCGGCGAAATCCTGGGGCCTGCCCGGGCTGAATGGTTGCCGACTGTGGGAAGACTGGTTGAACAGAGCCGGGGGCTTGCTGCTAGGCGGCCGACGATTCCCGGTGTGTATCCATGCAGTTGATTGTGGCTACGACGCCAACCGCGCGCTCGAGGGTGCACGGCACTTGGTTCGGACCCACGACGTATCATTGATGATGATGTTGGGGGGTGAATCGTTCCTTGCCGTCCGCGACTACCTGATGTCAAACAAGGTGCTGACCTCGACATTGTTGACCAGCGACCTGTCGCCAGACACGCCGTACCTTATCGCTCCTAGTGAGTCGTTGCCCATCTACACAGTTACGGCGGTCGACTGGATTGCGCGCAATCTCCCTGAAATCAAGTCTGTCGCGCTGTGTGCCCAGACTGATGCGCTGGGTCTGCCCGCGCTGGCGGCTTATCGTGCTGCTTTCAAGTCGGCGGGCATCAGCATCGTCGAAGAAATCCGGTATGATCCAGAGACTGCCGACGGAGCTTCTGTCGTTGCGCCGATGATTGCGGCGAATCCGGACATGCTGTGTTGGTGTGCCAGTTATACGCCAATGGTGCATGCGATGACGGAATACGCCTTTCGCCAAGGATTCACCGGTCAGGTGCTGTCCTGCACGGCGGACAGCTATGACCAACTGATCGCCCGTACCTCACCCGAGTTCATGGAAGGCTTTCTGTTCCAGTTCCCGGATTTCGACGACCCAGCCCTGGCAGAAAAAGCATTCTTCTTCAGCCAGCCGCAGACGTTTTTCGAAGAATACAACGCGCGCTTTCCGAACAGTTGGACGGCGGTCAGTTGGGAATACGCCGCGATTCTGGACATTTGGCAATCGGCTGTCGAGCGCGCTGGCAATCCGCAGCCGGTTTCCGTTCTTGCAGCGATGCGGCAACTGGGCAGTGTGATGCATGCTTTCGGCCCGGCGAGCTGGTGGGGCGAAGACATGTTCGGCCTCAACCACACGCTCATCGGGGATTGGCCGGTGGTGCAAATCCAACAGGAAAAGGCGCGGATCGTGGAGTTCGGGTCGATCCCGGACTGGCTGTCGCGGCACGAAACGTTGTTGAAAGAGGAAATGACGGCGCTTGGCCAGCTATGGCACCAACGCCACGGTGAGAGCGCGCCGCCCAAGAGGCTGGCGGCACGGTTGGCGGAGGCTCAGCCCTCCTGAAGCAGCATCTTCTGCTCTTCGATCAGGTGCAGCTTTATGTATTCAACAGCAGTTTCCACGTCGCGCGATGAGATCGCGTTGAACAGGGCATTGTACTGCGTCTGGTAGACTTCGATTCGCTTCGGAGTCAGGTGGCGCCGCATCAAGTTGGATCGGAAGGTTTGGAGGCAAGCCTCAATCGCCAGTTCGTAGCAAGAGGCCAGAAGCGGATTGCCGGTGCCATTTGCGATTTTCCGATAGAAGGCCTCTTCTGCCTTGATGAAATCACTGGAATCGGTGGTGACGGCTTCCAACTGGGTCAGAATATCATCCAGTTCCATAATGTCGCGTGGGGTCATGTTGATGACCGCGAGGCGCACCATCTCGGGTTCAAGAATTCCGCGCACAACCAAGTGATCCAGCGGGCTGGTATTCTCGGCCAAGGCGGTGCGGCTATCAGGGCGAGCGGCCTCGGACTTATAGGTGACAAAGCTGCCGCTCCCTGCTCGCCGCCGGATGATGTTGCGGGATTCCAGAACGTCGAGTGCATCTCGAACGGTATTTCGGGCAACGCCCAGCTCCGATGACAATGTGCGTTCTGACGGCAGACGGGTCCCTTCTGGATATTCCTCTGATTTGATACGGGCAAAAAGGCTGTCGATAACGACTTGCACCGTCGCACCAACCGAGTGGTTCGTGACGATCTGCGATGCGGTGCGTTGTGTATGCGGAGCCATGCCTGGCCGATCCTCCGATAATGCGTAACCGCAAGATATGTGCATCGGATATGGCCGACAAGGCTCGTTCCCCTAGCTGTGGGCCCAGTTCAACCGCTGCGCACCAGATTTGGCCCGTAATTGGTTCAAGTTCAGCGAAATTTTGGTACTAAAAAGCGCCCTTGTTCACCAGTTTTTTGACTGTCTCGCGGGAAATCCCCGAAAAATTATAACTATAAGAAACAAATTTTCTTGCGAGGTTGGGTTTGCGTTGCTAGCCTTTTCTCGAAAGTCAGACCAATTTGGGAAACTGGTACTCTCTCGGATTGGGAAAAAAGCCGAACAGGCCCGTTTTTGGCTTCGCCTCCCGCGTGAATCGTCGCGGACCCAACAGTTAGGAGACAAGCATGATCCCGAAATTTCTGACCTCTGGCCCAAGTCGCCGCACCTTTCTGAAGACTGCAGGTGCCGCTGCGGCCAGCTTTGGCCTTCCGCGCATGGCATTGGCCGCGGGTGAACCGATCAAGATCGGTTTCCTTGCCCCGTTGACCGGAGCTGTTGCAGCTTGGGGGAAGCCGGGCCTCGACGGTTGCGCCATCTGGGCCGAACGTGTGAACGCTGCCGGTGGCATTCAACTGGCCGACGGTGCCCATCCGGTCGAATTTGTGTCCTATGACAATGAATACGATCCCGCCAAGGCGCGCACCGGCGCGACTAAGCTGATCCGCGAGGATGGTGTGAAGTTCATCATGATGCTGGGTGGTGATACGTGGCCGGGTGTGCAGCCTGTCGCCGAACGCACCGGCATGTTGTTCTCGACTCTGCTGCCGTCCGACCTGTCGCCTGATACCACGACGCTGGTCGCCCCCGCTGAGGTGCACCCGATTTACAACGTCACTGGCGTTGAGTGGCTTGCCCAGAACAAGCCTGACCTGAAGACTGCAGTTATGTGCGCGCAGGACGACGCCCTTGGTCTGCCGTCGGTCGCGACCTATCTTGCGGCGTTCGAAGCTGCCGGCATCGAGATGCTGGACGAGCCGCTCCTGTTTGATCCCGCCACCACCGATTTCGCGCCTGTGGTGACCCGACTGATGGCGAAGAACCCTCAAATCATCTGCTTGGACACCTGCTATTCGGACTATGTACACCCGATCTGCGAGCAACTGTTCCAGCAAGGCTTCAGCGGACAGATCATCAGCTGCACCGCCGACTTCTACGACCAGATGATCGAGAAAACGTCGAAGGAATTCATGGAGGGCTTCATCTTCCAGTTCCCCGACTTTGACGATCCCGCGCTGAACAGCGATGCGATCAACTTCCAGGATCCGAACGGTTTTTATGCCGAATACAACAACCGGCATCCTGGCCAGTGGGGTGCGGTGAGTTGGGAATATGCGTCCATCATGGACATGTGGAAAGCCGCCGCCGAAAAGGCCGGTTCGTCCGAGCCTGACGCCGTGATGACGGCGATGAAGGACGGACGTGGTGCGCACGCCTTTGGCGAGGCAGACTGGTGGGGCAAGGATCTGTTCGGCATCGACAATGCGCTAGTCGGCGATTGGCCTGTTGTCGCCATCGAGAACGGAAAGGCGGTTATCAAGGAATTCCGCTCGATCCCTGACTGGTACGACCGCCACGGCGACCTCCTGGTCAAGCACATGGAGGCCTACGGCCAGATGTGGAATCAGCGCGGCTGATCTCCTAGGCGGCGCCCGGCTTCTGGGCGCCGCATTACCTTTCTCAAGACATCGAGTTGAACCTATGGTCGAACTCCTGGCGCAGACCGGGCTGAATGCCGTCTATGCTGCAAGTTACATATCCCTCGTCGCCGTCGGCCTCGTGCTGATTTTTGGGGTCATGGGCGTGGTCAACTTTGCCCACGGAGAACTGTTCATGGCGGGGGCATACGCAGTCGTCGCGCTTTATGCCGACATGCACGTACCTTTCTTCGTGGCGGTTGCTATTGGGATGGCCTTTGTCGGCCTTCTGGGCCTGTTGATGGAATGGGCGCTTTTCCGACCATTGAAAGACAACCCCCTCGGCGGCCTAGTCGCATCCATCGGTTTCTTGATGATCCTGCAGTCTTTGGCCGTGATGGGGTTTGGCGTTCGGATGGAGCACATCCCACCGGTCACCCAGGAGGTCGTCCGCTTTACTGACAAGGTCGGTCTGCCGGTGGCGCGCCTGTACGTGATCGTCGCTGCTGTCGTTTTCCTGTCTGCGCTGTGGTACTTCCTGAAACGCACGCGTTTCGGTTGGGCGCTACGGGCATCGGCTCAAGACCCAGAGGCAGCGGCACTGCAAGGTATCTCGATCACCCAGACCGCTCGGATCGCTATGTTCATCGGCGCTGCACTGGCCGGCGTGGCCGGAGCGCTGACCGCGCCGCTTGTTTCGGTGAACCCGCATATGGGGCATTCGGTGATCGTCACCGCCTTCATCGTCATCATCGTCGGCGGAGTAGGCTCGCTTGAAGGGGCAATCCTCGCCTCGATCGCCTATGCCTTTGTGCATACCTTTGTCACGACCTTCTGGGATGGTGTTCTGGCCGATATCGTTGGGCTGTCGCTGATGTTGATCGTGCTGATCGTCAAGCCTACGGGCCTGTTCGGGAGTGCGGATCGTGCGTAACTTTCTGATCCTTCTTGTAGGCCTCGCCGCGCTGATTGCGCTGCCTCACGGCCTAAGCTTTTCCCAGCAGGAAATCCTCGTCTTTCTGGTGATCAACGTGCTGCTGGTCACTTCATACCGACTATTGACCCTGACAGGTGAATGGTCTCTCGGCCATGTGGTGATCATGGGTGTCGGGGCTTATTCCTCGGCGCTGTATACCAAAGAACTTGGCGTTTACGTACCGGTGTCGATGCTCCTTGGTGCGGTCACGGCAGCGCTTCTGGCGGTGCTGCTCAGCTTTCCGCTGTTCCGGATGAAAGGATTCTACTTTCTCATTGGCTCTTTCGCCGCCGGAGAAATCATCCGTCTGATTTGGAAACGGTTCCGCGAGCCGTTCGGCGGGGTGCGGGGCATTTCCGGGATCGATCCGATGCCGGACTTTTCCGTAGGTTTCTACCAATTCGATTTCTTTGAGCCGGTCTCATACTACTACTTCGCCGGAGCCATCGTGATCGCGTGCCTGTGGATACTGTGGCGGATCGAGAAATCGCCTGTCGGCCTTACCTTTCATGCCGTGCATTGGCAGGACAAACTTGCGCAAGCCTCGGGTGTGAACCTGCGTGCCTATCGGACACTGGCCTTTGCCATCGCCTCTGGTTTTGCCGGGTTGGCTGGCGCCTTGCAGGGACACTATGTCGGCACCGTCAATCCAAACTCGTTCGATATTGAGGTGATGGTTTTCGTCCTGACCTGGGCCATCGTTGGCGGCACAGCCACCTTTTACGGTCCGATTCTGGGCTGCATCGTGCTGACCGTCCTGAACGAAATCGTGTTGCGGGAAATGGGCCTCGAGCAGGCACGGCCGCTGATCTACGGCGCGATCATGATCCTGTCGATTCTGTTCCTTCCAAATGGTCTCGAAAGCCTCGTTCAGAAAGCCACCCGCCGCAAGACGACCGCCAAGCCAGAAGAGAAGGCCGCGACATGACCGATTTTCTCGAAGTCCGGAACCTGACGATGCGGTTCGGTGGCCTCACCGCAGTCGACAATCTGTCCTTTAAGGTCGAGCATGGCTCGATCCACGGGCTGATCGGGCCGAACGGAGCGGGCAAGACCACGACGTTCAACATGATCTCGGGATTTTACACTCCGACCGAGGGTCAAATCCTGCTGCGGGGCGAAGATATCTCGGGCCTCAAGATGCACGAGGTTGCGCGGCGAGGTGTCGTTCGCACGTTCCAGCACTCGACGCTGTTCGCCGAATTGACTGTCTTGGAAAACGCCTTGGTCGGTACGCATATGCCTTTCCGCCCAAACATCTTTGCGGCGATCATTGGTTGGGACAAGGAAGACCGCCGTGGCGCAGAAGCGCGCGCGCGCGAAGCGCTGGAGTTTTTTGGTCTTGGCCATCTGGCTGAGGAACGGGCGGGCGACCTCTCGCATGGTCACCAGCGCGCTTTGGGAATGGCGGTCGCCTATGCCAGCCATCCGGACGTGATCCTGCTGGACGAGCCCTTCACAGGGATGAATCCGGAAGAAACAAAACACATGATGGGCCTGATGCGGAGGCTCAAGGAGGACGGTATCACCATCCTCCTGGTGGAACACGATATGCAGGCCATCATGGGCCTGTGTGACACCATCACCTGCATGAGCTTTGGCAAATTCCTTGCTGAAGGCGGACCAAGCGAGATCCGCAACCACCCGGCTGTGATCGAGGCCTATCTTGGGGGCGCACGTCATGTTGCTTGAGATGAAAGGCATCGCCGTCAACTACGGCAAGATCAACGCGATACGGAATATCTCGATCGCGGTGCCCGAGGGAAAGATCGTCACGATTATCGGCGGAAACGGCGCAGGCAAGACCACCACTCTTCGCGCGATGTCTGGGATGATCCCTGTCGCCAGCGGTGAAATCCTGTTCGAAGGCAAGCGGATCGACCACTTGCCCGCACACAAAATCGTTGCCCACGGGATTGCGCATGTTCCCGAAGGTCGCCGCATTTTCAAAGAGATGACGGTCGAGGAAAATCTTCGTACAGGTGCTTTCTTGCGCCGTGACAAGGACGCTGTGGAAGACGACCTGGAAGACGTGTTCAAGCGCTTTCCCCGCCTGCGTGAACGCCGAACCCAGCGGGCGCAGACCATGTCTGGCGGAGAACAGCAGATGCTGGCGATTGGGCGTGCGTTGATGTCGAATCCGCGCATTCTGCTGATGGACGAGCCTTCCATGGGCCTTGCCCCCGTCATCGTCGAGGAAATCGCTCAAATCGTTGAGGAAATCAACGCAAACGGCCTGTCTGTCGTATTGGTCGAGCAAAACGCCGAACTGGCATTGGAGCTCGCCAACCACGCTTACGTGCTGGAAACCGGAAACTGCGCAATGGAGGGACCTGCAAGTGAGCTACGTGGAAATGAACATGTTCGCGCCGCGTATCTGGGGCTTTGACCGCGACGATGCGGAAATGCGCGTGGCGCTGGCCGCAGGTTGGTCGCGTGCAGATCTGGTCTGGGAACGCCTGACCGAGGCGGCGCATTCCGCTTTCTCTCAAGGTAAAATACGCCGGAGCGGGCGCCTTTTGCTTGGGGCGGACTGGGTCTCGCGGTTGTTCTTTGATGCGAGTGATCTGCGCCGGGCCAACACCTTGGCGAACTTGTCTTTGCTGGCATTTAGGCAGGGACATGACGCGCGGGCCGAGGCTTTGCAAAAGCGTGCGTTGTCAGTCTGGGCGGGGGCGGCATCGGTAATTGATAGTCTGGAATTCCGCCCGCGTAGTCGCAGTTCGTTGTTCCATCTACGAATGGAAGCGCTGCACCGCGACCAGTTTCACGCCAACATGCGAACCCGCTATCGCCGCATCGCTGAAGAAACCGAGCAGGCCCTGAGGATGTTGACGGTGGCGGCACCATCGGGCCGACCTTTTTTTGCCCGTTGGCGTGGAGAAAAGCCGCCAGTTTTTGACGACAGCCGCAAGTTTCTGGCCGCTGCGCTCGCTTTGATCGACCGCTGATCAGCAATCGGAAACACTAGTCGCGCATCCGAAACCGGAAGCGCGTCTTTTTCGAGCGTATTAGCCGGGCGCTCCGAAAATCCTTCAAATTCTTCAAAAAATAGTTTGACCATAGGGAATATATGTTGCCCATTAGGAAAAATTCTTAGGGAGAGTCGCGATGGCTTTGGACTCGGGCAAGTCCGGCAAAGGCGTATGGAGTTCCGGTCGTAGCGGCGGCAAAGGTCGTCGTGTTCCGAAGGGTCGTCAGTATGACGACGAGGCCTTGTCGGAGATTCGCCGACTATTAGGGGATCGACCGCGCAACCGCGATTTGCTGATCGAGTTCCTGCACCTGATTCAGGATGCTCATGGTCATTTGAGCGCATCGCATCTTCGCGCGCTGGCCGAAGAGATGCGCCTGTCGATGGCCGAGGTTTGGGAAGTTGCGACGTTCTACGCACACTTCGATCCTGTGCGCGAAGAAGAAACTCCGCCGCCTGACCTCACCATTCGAGTTTGCGACTCCCTGTCCTGCGAAATGGCCGGTTCCGAGGCATTGCTCTCCGCACTCGAGGCCGGTCATGACCCTTCGAAAATCCGCGTGCTGCGTGCGCCCTGCATGGGCCGTTGCGATACCGCACCGGTGGTCGAGGTCGGTCATCGTCATGTCGACAATGCAACGTTCGAGTCGATCCAATCAGTTATTGACGCTGGTGACCTGAACCCGGTCATGCCCGACTATCAGGGCTTTGCCGCGTATCGCGCGACCGGCGGTTATACCAAGCTGTTGGACCTCCGCGAAAGCGGCGATTGGGAGATGGTTCAGGAAACTGTGCTTGAGGCCGGTTTGCGGGGACTTGGCGGGGCGGGTTTTCCTTCAGGTAAGAAGTGGGGCTTTGTCCGGGGGAACCCGGGGCCGCGGTTTCTTGCCGTCAACGGAGACGAAGGAGAGCCGGGAACATTCAAGGATCGCTACTGGCTGGAGCGCACTCCGCATCTGATGCTGGAAGGAATGTTGATCGCGGCCTGGGCCGTCGAGGCCGAAAAGTGCTTTCTCTACATGCGTGACGAATACCCTGCTGTGCTGAAGCTGCTGGTGAAAGAAATCGCCGCGCTTGAGGGCGCCGGGATTGTCGAGAAGGGATTTATCGATCTTCGACGCGGGGCCGGTGCCTATATCTGCGGTGAAGAATCCGCGATGATCGAGTCGATTGAGGGAAAGCGCGGGATCCCACGTCTCCGACCGCCCTACGTGGCGCAGGTCGGTATTTTTGATCGGCCCACATTGGTGCACAATATCGAAACTCTGCACTGGGTCGCTCGCATCGTTCGCGAGGGGCCGGAGGTTCTGAACAGCACCGAAAAGAACGGACGCAAGGGGCTGCGCTCCTATTCCGTATCGGGACGCGTGGCAAAGCCAGGTGTCTACCTGTTGCCCGCTGGATCGACCATCACCGAAATCATCGACGCTGCCGGAGGCATGGCCGAGGGTCACCGTTTCAAAGCGTATCAGCCGGGTGGACCGTCCTCGGGCCTGCTGCCTGCAAGCATGGCCGACGTGCCGCTCGATTTCGACACTTTGCAACCGCATGGCACCTTTATCGGCTCGGCGGCGGTGGTCGTGCTGTCCGATCAGGATCGCGTCCGCGATGCGGCGCTCAACATGTTGCGGTTCTTTGAGTCCGAGTCCTGCGGCCAGTGCACCCCTTGCCGTGTCGGATGCGAAAAGGCGGTCAAGCTGATGCAGGCGGACAAATGGGACACCGAGCTGCTTGAAGACCTTTGTCAGGTCATGGGCGATGCCTCGATTTGTGGTCTGGGGCAGGCGGCGCCGAACCCAATTCGTCTGACGATAAAACATTTTGGCGAGGAGGTCTGAGCCATGGCTGACGGAAACCTTCCTGGACTGACGTTCTTTACGCTCGACGACGAAACCGTCGCGGCACAGCAAGGCGAAACGATCTGGGACGTGGCCAAGCGTCACGGAAAGACAATTCCGCATCTCTGCCACAAGGACCAAAGCGGCTATCGCTCAGATGGAAACTGCCGTGCTTGCGTGGTGGAAATCGACGGTGAACGCACGCTGGCAGCCTCTTGCTGTCGAAATCCGCAGAACGGCATGGTGGTGAAGACCGAAAGCACGCGCGCCACGAAGGCCCGTGCGATGGTCATGGAACTGCTCTTGGCTGACCAGCCCGAACGTGATGCTGCGCATGACGCGGGTTCTCATCTTTGGGATATGGCGGATGCGCAGGGTGTTTCGGAAAGCCGGTTTCCGACGATGGAGGCCGAGCGCATCCCATTGCTGGACGATTCCCACGTTGCCATGCGGGTGAACTTGGATGCCTGCATCCAATGCGGTCTGTGCGTGCGCGCCTGTCGTGAGGTTCAGGTCAATGATGTGATCGGTATGGGCGGGCGCGGACATGATGCCTTCCCGTCCTTCGACTTTGACGACCCTATGGGAGAATCCTCATGCGTCGCCTGTGGCGAATGCGTGCAGGCCTGCCCGACCGGAGCGCTGATGCCCGCTACAGCTGTCGATGCCAACCAGCGTGGTGACAGTCGTGACTTCGATGAAGAGGTAAAAAGCGTCTGCCCGTTCTGCGGTGTTGGTTGTCAGGTCTCGATCAAGCTTAAAGAAGGCAGGATCAAGCAGGTCGATGGCATCAACGGTCCGGCGAACGAGGGGCGGCTCTGCGTCAAAGGCCGCTTCGGGTTTGACTACATCCACCACCCACATCGCCTGACGAAGCCGCTGATACGCCGCGAGGATGCGCCGGAAAAAGGGTTGAACGTCGACCCATCCAACCCCTGGACCCATTTCCGGGAGGCAACTTGGGAAGAAGCGCTGGACAAGGCCGCGCACGGTCTGGCGGACCTGCGCAGTTTCTTTGGCGGACAGTCCGTGGCGGGGTTCGGCTCTGCCAAATGTACCAACGAAGAGGCGTATCTGTTCCAGAAATTCATCCGTCAGGGCTTTGGCCACAACAATGTCGACCATTGCACGCGTCTGTGCCACGCGTCCTCTGTGGCGGCTTTGATGGAAAACGTCGGAAGCGGCGCTGTGACGGCAACCTTCAACGAGATCGAAAACGCCGATGTGGCGATCGTGATCGGTGCCAACCCGACAGAAAACCACCCGGTCGCCGCGACCTTTTTCAAGCAGTTCGCCAAGCGCGGCGGCAAACTTGTCATCATGGACCCGCGCGGCACCGCGATGAAGCGGCACGCCGCCGAGATGATTCAGTTCCGTCCCGGTACGGATGTCGCTTTGCTGAACGCGATCATGAACGTGATCGTCGAAGAAAAACTGTACGACCGCACATATATCGAAGGCTTCACCGAGGGCTTCTTTGAATTTCGCGAACATATCCGCGCGTTTACACCGGAGCGTATGGCCGAGCTTTGCGGCATTGAGGCCGAGCAGATCCGACGCGTGGCACGCATGTTCGCGGGTGCCGAAGCGGGGATGATCTTCTGGGGAATGGGGGTGTCACAGCACATCCACGGTACCGATAACGCCCGCTGCCTTATTGCTCTGGCACTGCTGACTGGCAATGTCGGCAAGCCCGGTGCCGGCCTGCATCCGCTACGGGGTCAGAACAATGTGCAGGGTGCAAGCGATGCCGGGCTGATCCCTATGTTCCTGCCCGATTACCAGAGCGTAACTGACGGCGAGGTTCGATCGCTCTTCAAGCACATCTGGCGTGGCACGGAAATCGAGGCTGAAAAGGGCCTGACCGTGGTCGAGATCATGGACCGTGTCTATCGCGGCGAAATCAAGGGGATGTACATCCTTGGAGAAAACCCTGCCATGTCCGACCCCGACGTGGATCACGCTCGCAAGGCCTTGGCTGCTTTGGATCACCTCGTCGTTCAGGACATCTTTCTGACCGAGACAGCGAACTATGCCGACGTGATCCTGCCTGCTGCGGCATTGCCGGAGAAAACGGGGACAGTGACCAACACCAACCGCCAAGTGCAGATTGTTCGAAAGGCCGCTCAGTCACCGGGAGAAGCGCGCGAGGACTGGGAAGTCATCGTTGAGATGGCCCGTCGCGTCGGTCTCGATTGGGATTACGACGACCCGCGTGAGATTTTCGACGAAATGAAGATGTCGATGCGTTCGCTTCATCACATCACATGGAAACGTCTGGAGCGAGAAAGCGCCGTAACGTATCCGTGCAATAGCCCGGAGGACCCCGGACAGGCTGTTGTGTTTGCCGACGGTTTCCCCCGCCGCGCTGGCCGCGCGCGTTTTGCGCCGGCACGCGTCACACCACCTGCCGAGGTGCCTGACGAGCGTTTCCCGATGGTGCTGACAACGGGTCGCCAACTTGAGCATTGGCACACCGGCTCTATGACCCGCCGTGCCACCGTTCTGGATGCGGTCGAACCTGAGGCGAACTGCTCATTGCATCCGTCGACTCTGCGCAAATTGGGTGTCGAGCCGGGTGGTATGGTTCGCTTGATCACCCGTCGCGGAGAAATCGAGGTTATGGCCCGCGCCGACAGGGCGGTCTCACCCGACATGGTGTTCCTCCCCTTCGCCTATGTCGAAGCGGCGGCGAACATCCTGACCAACGCAGCACTCGATCCCTACGGCAAGATCCCCGAGTTCAAGTTCTCCGCAGTCAGGGTCGAAAAAGTCAACAAAATCGCAGCGGAATAATCTGCGCAACAAAACGTCTTCAGGAAGGAAAACGCATATGTCGTTCAAATCTGACATTGAAATCGCTCGTGAAGCTTCAAAGCAGCCGATCCGCGAGATCGGTGAAAAGCTGGGCATCGCCTATGAGCACCTGCAGCCCTATGGCCATGACAAAGCGAAGATCAGTCAGGCCTTCATCGACGAGGTTCAGGATCGCCCGAACGGCAAGCTGATCCTTGTGACTGCGATCAACCCGACACCTGCGGGTGAGGGCAAGACCACGACCACCGTTGGCTTGGGCGACGGTCTCAACAAGATCGGCAAGAAAGCCATGATCTGCATCCGTGAAGCTTCTCTCGGGCCGAACTTCGGCATGAAGGGAGGCGCCGCTGGCGGTGGCATGGCGCAGGTCGTACCGATGGAAGAAATGAATCTTCATTTTACTGGTGACTTCCACGCGATCACCTCGGCTCACTCACTCCTATCGGCGATGATCGACAACCACGTTTACTGGGGCAATGAGCAGGACATCGACGTGCGTCGTGTCGTCTGGCGCCGTGTGGTCGACATGAACGACCGCGCGCTGCGCCAGATCACCGCGTCGTTGGGCGGCGTGGCAAATGGTTTCCCGCGCGAGGCGGGTTTTGACATCACCGTGGCGTCGGAAGTCATGGCAATCCTCTGCCTTGCGAAAGACCTCAAGGATCTCGAAAAGCGTCTGGGCGACATGATTGTAGCCTATCGCCGCGACCGCACCCCGGTTTTCTGTCGCGATATCAAGGCGGAAGGCGCAATGACCGTGCTGCTCAAGGATGCGATGCAGCCGAACCTCGTGCAGACGCTTGAAAACAACCCTGCCTTCGTACATGGTGGCCCGTTCGCCAATATCGCGCATGGCTGTAATTCGGTCATCGCGACGACCACGGCACTCAAGCTGGCGGATTACGTTGTGACCGAAGCCGGGTTCGGCGCTGACCTCGGTGCCGAGAAGTTCATGGACATAAAGTGCCGCAAGGCGGGATTGCGCCCCGACGCCGTCGTGATTGTCGCCACCGTGCGCGCGATGAAGATGAATGGCGGTGTGGCCAAGGCTGATCTGAACGCCGAAAACGTCGACGCGGTAAAGGCGGGTTGCCCGAACCTTGGTCGTCACATCGAGAACATGAAGAAGTTCGGTGTGCCTGCGATTGTGGGGATCAACCACTTCTATGCCGATACCGACGCGGAAATTCAGGCGGTGATCGACTACTGCTCTGAGCAGGGTGTCGAAGCCATCGTGAACAAGCATTGGGCCGATGGCGGCGCGGGCATCGAAGCGACTGCAAAGAAGGTGGTCGAGATCTGCGAGGCCGGTGAGGCGGATTACCGTCCTCTTTACGGTGACGATCTGAGCCTGGCTGAGAAGGTCGAGACGGTCTGCAAGGAAATCTATCGTGCCGACAACGTGGTGATGGACAGCAAGATTCGCGCGCAACTGAAGGACTGGGAAGACCAAGGCTATGGCAACTTGCCGGTCTGCATGGCGAAAACGCAGTACTCGTTCTCCACCGATCCGTCGCAGCGCGGGGCACCGACCGGGTTTGATATCCCCGTTCGCGAAGTGCGACTGTCGGCTGGGGCTGGATTTGTTGTTGTCGTCTGCGGCGAGATCATGACGATGCCGGGCCTGCCAAGAAAGCCGGCGGCAGAAACCATCTGCCTCAACGAGGACGGCCTGATCGAAGGTCTGTTTTAAGACCTTTCGGGATGGTGGTCGGACGCTGTTTGAGTTTCTCTCAAAGGCGATCCGCCCACCGTTCCGTTTTGCGTTGTACGGCGGGATAAAGGTAGACGACGGATCATGCGAGCAGCCCTGATCGACGGAAAGGCCATCGCGGCGGATATGCGGGCGCGGATCGCGACCGAGGCTTCGGAACTGGCCGAGGCAGGTTGGCAACCGAAGCTGGTGTCCATCTGCGTCGGTGACACAGCGGCAGCGGACCTGTACGTCCGCAACCAGAAGAAACACGCTGAAAGCGCCGGTGTGCAGTTTGAGGCACGCGCGTATCCGGGCGAGACCTCGCTGGAGCAGTTGACCGGCATCCTGCAGGGCTTGAACGCCGACCCGCGTGTGAATGGCATCATCATCCAGCGGCCTCTGCCTGCGCATATTCCTGTGAAAGTGCTGCAAAAGCTGGTGCATCCGCTCAAGGATGTCGAGGGTATGCACCCCGCCTCCATCGGCAATATCGTCTATAACGATCTGGCTTTGGGGCCTTGTACGGCTGTCGCGGCGGTGGAAATCCTCAAGGCCTTGCCGCTGCCCATCGAGGGGCTGAACGTCACTGTCATTGGCCATTCCGAGATTGTCGGTAAACCGATTGCCTTCCTGATGATGGGGCTGGGGGCCACGGTGACGGTCTGCCATCACATGACGCGCTCGGTGGCGATGCATTCGCGGGCGGCCGATGCCGTGTTCGTGGCGGTGGGAAAGCCGGGTCTGGTGACGGGCGACATGCTCAAACCCGGCGCGGCTTTGATCGATATCGGCATCAACCGCGTCGACGGGCGCACCGTCGGGGACGCCGACTTTGACAGCTGCGCCGAGGTTGCGGGTTGGATCACGCCTGTCCCGGGTGGGGTCGGCCCGGTGACGGTGGCGACCCTGATGCAGAACGCGGTTCAGGCGACGCGGATGCAGATGAACCATTACCGCGAGGCTTACGCGCGGACGGATACCTAGGGACGAGGTCGGACGCTATTTGAGCTTCGTTCAAAGGCTGGGGCTTCGCAATCCCATCGCCGCCCTCTCGGGGGAGAGTTGAAGACCATCAGGAAGGAAAAGACGAATGACGGCAAAAGTGATCGACGGCAAGGCGTTTGCGGCCACGGTGCGCGAAAAGGTGGCGGGCCATGTCGCCCGCCTGAAGGAAGAGAACGGTCTGACCCCGGGCCTTGCGGTTGTGCTGGTGGGCGAAGACCCTGCCAGCCAGGTCTATGTCCGGTCCAAGGGCAAGCAGACTGTCGAAGTCGGCATGAACTCATTCGAGCACAAGCTCGATGCTGACTGCTCGGAGGCAGAACTGCTGGCGCTGATTGATCGGTTGAACACCGATCCTGCCGTGCATGGTATCCTTGTGCAGCTACCCTTGCCCGGACATCTGGACGAAGACCTCGTCGTCAACTCGATCAACCCGGCCAAGGATGTGGACGGGTTCCATATCTCAAACGTGGGTCTGTTGGGGACGGGCCAGAAATCGATGGTCCCTTGCACGCCGCTGGGCTGCCTCATGATGCTGCGCGATCACCACGGATCTCTGTCTGGCATGAATGCAGTGGTGATCGGGCGATCCAACATCGTCGGTAAGCCGATGGCGCAACTCCTGCTGGGGGATTCGTGCACGGTAACCATCGCGCATAGCCGCACAAAGGACCTCGCCGACGTGGTTCGCGGTGCGGATATCGTGGTTGCCGCCGTGGGCCGCCCCGAAATGGTTCCCGGCGACTGGATCAAGCCTGGCGCCACAGTCATCGATGTTGGCATCAACCGTATCGATGCCCCCGAAAAGGGAGAGGGTAAGACCCGACTGGTCGGTGACTGCCATTATGTGAGCTGCGCCGAGGTGGCGGGTGCGATCACCCCCGTGCCCGGTGGCGTTGGACCCATGACAATCGCTTGTCTTCTGGCAAACACACTCACCGCAGCATGCCGCGCCAATGGTTTGCAGGAACCTGACGGTCTCACCGCCTGAGCGCCTACAAGGCGAGGTAGCCGATGCCCAGAAAGGCCACGACGACGCCGCCCCATTGCGGGGCGGTCATCCGTTCCTTGAGGAGGACCCATGCCAGCAAGATGGTGAACAGTCCGAACATGGACGATGAAACCGAAGCGAATTGAGGGTTCTCCAAGCGGCCGGCTGACAGAACGGCAAGCAATGCAATCCCGTCCAGCGCGCCCATGATGATCAGAGGCAGGATTGCTGATCGTCCGACAGCTGGCGATTCTCGCCTGATGACCAGCAGGCCGATCAGCAGGCCAAGTGCGGTGATGCGGGTCATCATTGTGGCATGAAGTTCACTATCCAGCTCCGCAGCGGTCTGGCCAAGTTTGAAGGTCAGTGCGAACCCCAGTGCCGAAATCACAGACAGGATAATCGTGGGCCCTTTGGCCGGTACCGGATCGCCACTGGTATCGGCAAGAGCGGCCACAACGCCCACACCGGCGATTATCAGTACGACGGCGATGATCTGGCCGGAGGTGATGACAGTGCCAGTCAGCGCAGCAAGGCCAAGCGATACGATGGGGTAGGCGCCGATGATGGGGCTGACAAGCCGAACTGGCCCGCGCTCAAATGCGTAGTACAGGCCGAGGCTTGCCACAAGAAACGCTACGCCTGACGCGATGGACAACCACAGCGCCTCGCTCTGGGGGAAGCGCAGATCTTCCGTGGCTCCCAATACCACCAGTTGAAACACCAGCCCGGACAACAGGACAAAGAACAGCGCCCCCTTCAGGGGAACGGTCCTGCTAAGGTAGCGGATCGCGATATCATGCAGTCCCCAGCACAGCGCAGCAGCAAGGCCCAAGCCGATCGCGCTCATTTTTTGCTCCATCTGAATGGTTTTTTGCGTCTAGTCTGTCGTCTGTCTTGCAACGTGCAGGGTCTCAGAATATTCTTTTTAATAAATAATATTTCCGCAGATGCAAAGCAACGGAGAAGGCCAGTGTTGGACAGTAAGTATCCCGATGTCGTCCCGGGGCCACCCAAACCCAGTGTCATTCTGGAACCGCGCGTCTTTGCGCTGCCTCCCGGTACCGAACGTTATGTCGTCGAGGGAGCAGGGGCCATTCTTGTCCGACTGGAACAGGGCGACCGTCTGGAGATCGAGAATACCGAGGGCGGGCAACCCTGCGAGATCGTATGCGCCGACACACGTGGCACCTTTGACACCGCGATCATCGGAGCAGTGGGGCAGGGGTCGCCACGTGGTTTGCAGTCGTTGCTGACATCTGGGGACCAGTCGCTAAAAAGCCTGCGTATGGGCGTTGAGGCGCGAGGTCTTGACCTGTCGAATGCGCAGGCAGTGTACCTGTTTGAAAGCGCGACCCCCGCGGGCACGAAGCAGGAATTCACCGTAACCCGCGAGGGCATCGCGATTATCGCGGCTCCCGGCGGCATCATGGATTTCGAGGCGCAGGACACCGCAACCCCACTGACTGTCTGGATCAAACGCGCGGTTCTCAAGAGTGCTGCGAGATTCGAGTTGCCCGATCCGCTGGCTGACCCGGTTGCAGATATCCGAGTGCATTCCGCCACTGCGGAAGCGTATTTCGTCAAGGCGGGCGACTATATCCAGATCCTCGACGTTGACGGTCGGCAATGCACCGATTTCCAGTGCTTTTCCGCGCGGAAGCTGGATAAGGGGATCGAGCATGCACTGGACGTGACCACCACCCGCACGCTGATGGGTCACAGTTACCCGATGCCGGGCCTGCACGCGAAATACTACGATCAAGATATGCTGCCGCTGGTCGAGGTTGTGCAGGACACTGTCGGGCGTCACGACGCCTTTGCCCTCGCCTGTGCCGCCAAGTACTACGACGACATTGGCTATCCCGGTCACGTCAACTGTTCCGACAACTTCAACGGCGCGCTTGCACCGCACGGGGTGACGGCGCGCGCCGGTTGGATGGCGATCAACTTCTTCTTCAACACCGGGCTGGACGAACACGGCGTGATGTATGCCGATGAACCCTGGACCCGGCCGGGAGACTACGTGCTGTTGCGCGCATTGACCGATCTGGTCTGTGTCAGCTCGGCCTGTCCGGATGACACCACTGCCGCCAATGGCTGGAACCCGACCGACATCCATGTGCGCACGTATAGCGGCAAGGAAACCTTTCAACGATCTGTGGCCTACCGGCCCACACCCGATGCGGAGCCGAAAATGACCAAACAGACAGGGTTTCACGACCGATTTGCCAAGTTCACCGAGAATTTCATCGAGTATAATGGCTTCTGGCTGGCCAGTTCGATCTCGACCGCCGGTCCGATCGCTGAATACCATGCCTGCCGCGAAAAATCCGTGGTGCTGGACCTCTCCGCCTTGCGCAAGTTCGAGATCACCGGTCCGGACAGCGAAGCGCTGTGCCAATACGTGTTCACCCGGAACATGAAGACGCTGCCCGTTGGTGGCGTTGTCTACACGGCAATGTGTTATCCCCATGGAGGGATGATCGATGACGGCACGGTGTTCCGGCTGGGGAAGGACAACTTCCGCTGGATCGGCGGCTCGGATTACAGCGGCGAATGGCTGCGCGAAAAGGCCGAGGAGCTTGGGTTGAAAGTGCTGATCCGGTCCTCGACCGACATGCAGCACAACATCGCCGTGCAAGGGCCGGAAAGCCGCGAGTTGTTGAAAAAGGTCATCTGGACCGCGCCGCACCAGCCAAAATTCGAGCAACTGGAGTGGTTCCGATTTACGCCATCGCGGATCGGTGACCACGAAGGCGTGCCGATCGTTGTATCGCGCACCGGCTATACCGGCGAGTTGGGGTACGAGATTTTCTGCCATCCAAAGCATGCTGGCGAGGTCTTTGATGCTGTGTGGGCGGCGGGCAAGGATCACGGGCTGACGCCAATGGGACTCGAAGCACTGGACATGGTGCGGATCGAGGCCGGACTGATCTTTGCAGGCTACGATTTCAGCGATGAAACCGATCCTTTCGAAGCAGGGATCGGTTTTACCGTACCGCTCAAGTCCAAGACAGATGATTTCATTGGACGAGAGGCGCTGATCCGCCGCAAGGAACACCCTGCGCGTAAGCTGGTGGGGCTGGACATTGACAGTAATGTCGATGTGGGCCACGGCGACTGCGTTCATATCGGGCGCGCGCAAATTGGCGAGGTTACGTCGTCCATGCGGTCACCCATTCTGGGTAAAAACATCGCCTTGGCGAGGGTTGACGTGGCGCATCACGAGGTCGGTACGCAGGTCGAGATCGGGAAGCTGGACGGGCATCAGAAACGACTGCCCGCAACCATCGTGCCGTTTGCTCACTACGACCCGCAAAAAACCAAGCCGCGGTCGTGATTTATGTCAAAGCGGGGCCTTCGGGCCTCGCTTAGCGTTTGAGACATGAAAACAGCGCTCTCAGAGATTGGCGGCGAGGGCCGCCTGCACGAGTTGGTCACAGCCTTCTACGACCGTATGGAGACGGACCCTGCTGCGCGCTCTTTGCACCGTCTACATTTTCGCGGACACGGATTGAACCATACCCGCCAGGCGCAGTTCGAGTTTATGTGCGGGTTTCTGGGGGGACGCGCCTATTACCGCGAGCGGTTTGGCCACATGAACCTGCGCGAAATCCACGCGCATGTCCCGATCCGTCAAGAGGATGCCGAACTGTGGTTGCAGACCTTTGACGCGGCATTGGCCGATTGCGACATGCACGGTCCCGCTGTCGATAAGTTTCGGGCGACCTTGAGACGTGCGGCGCACATGTTGGTCAACGATGTGCCCGATTGGCGGCTTGAGGCTGACCAGACTTCCTGCGAGCAGGCATAAAAAAGCCCGCGTCTTGGGACGCGGGCTTCTTCCGAACGCGTTGGATCAGATGTCCAGCGTGTTATCCTTCTCCCACCGCGAGAAATGCGTCACGAAGGAGTTCCATTCCTGCATCTTCATCTTGATGTAGGACTTCGAGAATTCGTCACCCATAGAAGCTTTCAGCTCGGTATCCTTGTCGTATTCCCGGATCGCGTCGAGCATGTTGAGCGGCAGTTTGGGCGCATCAGTGATGTTGTGACCTTCGGCATACATGTCAATGTCATGGCGGCGACCCGGGTCGGCCTTGGACCGGATGCCGGACAGGCCAGCAGCGATGATGACCGCTTGGAGCAGGTAGGGGTTCGCGGCGCCGTCTGGCAGCCGCAGTTCGAACCGGCCCGGGCCGGGGACGCGCACCATGTGGGTGCGGTTGTTGCCTGTCCATGTCACCGTGTTCGGCGCCCATGTCGCGCCCGACATTGTGCGCGGGGCGTTGATCCGCTTGTAGCTGTTCACAGTAGGATTGGTGATCGCCGCAAGAGCACTGGCGTGTTTCATAATCCCGCCGAGGAAGTGCTTGCCGCGCTCGGAGAGACCCACCTCTCCGGTCTGGCCTTCGCCGGCGCCGGCAAAGACGTTGACCTTGGCATCCTTGCCGGGTCCATCCCAGACGGAGATATGCGCGTGGCAGCCATTACCTGTCAGGCCTTCGATGGGCTTGGGCATGAAGGTTGCGCGGAACCCGTGTTTTTCCGCGACGGATTTCGCCATGAATTTGAAGAAGGAGTGCTTGTCGGCAGTCTTCAGGACATCGTCATATTCCCAGTTCATCTCGAACTGACCATTCGCGTCTTCATGGTCGTTCTGGTAGGGTCCCCAGCCCAGATCAAGCATGTAGTCGCAAATCTCGCGAACCACCTCATAGCGGCGCATGACCGCCTGCTGGTCGTAGCAGGGCTTTTCCGCAGTATCGTACGGGTCGCTGATCTGGTCGCCTTCAGGCGTCAGCAGAAAGAACTCGGCTTCGATACCCGTCTTGACGTGCAGACCTTCGGCGGCGGCCTCGTCGATCAGACGGCGCAATACGTTGCGCGGGGCCTGGGCTACGTCTTCGTCTTCCATGATGCAGTTGCTTGCGACCCAGGCAACCTCGGGTTTCCACGGCAGCTGAATGACCGAAGAGGGGTCCGGCACCGCCAGCATGTCTGGATGTGCCGGAGTCAGGTCGAGCCAGGTCGCGAACCCGGCAAAGCCTGCGCCGTCTTCCTGCATATCGGAAATCGCCTGCGCCGGGACCAGCTTGGCGCGCTGGCCGCCAAAGAGGTCGGTGTAGGAGATCATGAAGTACTTTACGCCCTTGTCCTTGGCATATTGGGCCAGATCAATGGTCATTCTCGTCATTCCCTGTTGGCTTAGGTTTATCTATTTGAAAGCGGCGCGGCCCTGAAAGAGCCGCGCCGTCCATTGTTGATCAGAAGCTGCCGTTCTTGCCCGGGTACCAGTCCGTACCGGCCAGCGGGATTCTCGCCATGGCCGCGGCTTCCATCGTCAGTGCGCACAGATCCTCGGGTTCGAGATTGTGCAGGTGGCTCTTGCCGCAGGCACGGGCAATTGTTTGTGCTTCCAGCGTCATCACCTTGAGGTAGTTGTTAAGACGGCGTCCGCCCTCGACCGGGTCAAAGCGGGCCATGAGATCGGGATCCTGAGTGGTGATGCCCGCCGGGTCCTTGCCTTCGTGCCAGTCGTCATATGCGCCTGCGGTGGTGCCCAGTTTCTGGTACTCGTCTTCCCACTTCGGGTCGTTGTCCCCCAGCGCGATCAGTGCGGCGGTGCCGATGGCGACTGCATCTGCGCCAAGCGCCACGCACTTGGCCACATCGGCACCGGTTCGTACACCCCCTGACACGATTAGCTGGACCTCACGGTGCATCCCAAGATCCTGAAGCGCGCGAACCGCTTCGCGGATACAGGCGAGGATTGGTTGGCCGACATGTTCGATGAACACATCCTGCGTTGCGGCGGTGCCGCCTTGCATACCGTCCAGAACAACCACGTCCGCTCCGGCTTTGACAGCGAGTGTCGTGTCGAAATACGGGCGTGCGCCGCCGACCTTAATGTAAATCGGTACTTTCCACCCGGTGATTTCCCGGAGTTCGAGGATCTTGATCTCAAGGTCGTCTGGTCCGGTCCAGTCCGGGTGACGACAGGCGGAGCGCTGGTCGATGCCCTTGGGCAGGTTGCGCATTTCCGCCACTCGGTCACTGATCTTCTGACCCAGAAGCATACCGCCGCCGCCAGGTTTTGCACCTTGGCCGACCACAACTTCGATGGCGTCCGCTTTGCGCAGGTCGTCAGGGTTCATGCCATAGCGTGACGGCAGGTACTGGTAGACCAGCTTGTTCGAATGGCCGCGTTCCTCGGGTGTCATACCGCCGTCGCCGGTGGTGGTAGAGGTGCCAGCCAGAGTGGCCCCGCGCCCCAGAGCCTCTTTTGCAGGACCGGACAGCGCGCCAAAGGACATACCTGCGATGGTGATCGGAATATCCAACTGGATCGGGTTCTTGGCGTAACGTGTACCCAAAGTCACCGAGGTGTCACATTTCTCGCGATAGCCTTCGAGAGGGTAACGCGAGATCGACGCGCCGAGGAACAATAGGTCGTCGAAATGCGGGACTTTGCGTTTCGCGCCGCCGCCTCGAATATCGTAGATGCCAGTCGCCGCAGCCCGACGGATTTCGGCGTTGATGGACTGGGAAAAGGTGGCTGACTGGATCGGCGTCGTGCGCGGTGCGCTTCTGTTTTCGTCTTTCATCGGACGCACCCCTTAGTAAGCGTTGTCGGGTTTGAAGTTGTAGAGCTCACGGGCAGAGCCGTAGCGCTTAAATTCTTCCGGTTTGGCGTCACAGCCGCCACGTTCCAGAAGATCGGTCAAAATCGCGATGTGCTCGGGACGCATTTCTTTTTCGATGCAGTCCGCGCCAAGCGATTTCACCGATCCGCGGACGAACAAGCGCGCTTCGTAGATCGAATCCCCAAGCGCGTCGCCCGCATCGCCACAGACGACAAGGTTGCCTGATTGCGCCATAAAGGCGGACATGTGCCCAACGTTTCCGTGCACAATGATGTCGATGCCCTTCATAGAGATGCCGCAGCGCGATGACGCGTTGCCCTTGATGACGAGCGTGCCGCCATGCCCGGTCGCACCTGCGTATTGCGAGGCGTCTCCTTCGATGATGACAGTGCCACTCATCATGTTCTCGGCGACGCCGGGGCCGGCAGAACCGTGCACATGCACTGTGGCCTGTTTGTTCATTCCGGCGCAATAGTAGCCTGTCGAGCCCTTGACGTTCACTTCAATTGGCGCGTCAAGACCGACAGCAATCGCATGGCTGCCCTTAGGGTTGATGACTTCCCAGACGGTCTGGTTCGTCGCCTCGGCTTGCGCGTGCAGAGTTGCGTTCAGGGTGCGCAGCCCGTCGGCTGCAAGATCGAATGTCTGCATGTCAGTGCTTCCAGAAATAGACGGTTGCGGGTTCGGGTTCCCAGACGCGGGCATCTTCGATGCCCGGCAGGTTCACCAGCGCACGGTATTCGCTGCCGAAGGCGACATATTGATCGGTTTCGGCCATGACTGCTGGTTTGCAGGCGATGGGGTCGCGTACCACGCCAAAGCCATCCTCAGTGCCGACGACAAATGTGAAGAAGCCGTCGAGATCGGACAGCGAGCTTTCCAGAGCCTCGCCCAGCGTTGCGCCGTTCTGCATACGCCATGTCAGATAGGCGGCACCGACCTCGGTGTCGTTCTGAGTTTCGATATGCACTCCGTCGCGCTGCAGTTTGCGGCGGAGCGAGTTGTGGTTCGAGAGTGAGCCGTTGTGCACCAGGCACTGATCAGGGCCGGTGTTGAAAGGGTGCGCACCCATTGTGGTCACAGCCGATTCAGTGGCCATGCGGGTGTGGCCGATGCCATGCGTCCCGTGCATTTTTGAAACCTCGAAGCGCGCCGCTACATCCTTAGGCAGGCCGACTTCTTTGTAGATTTCGATGGTCTCGCCTGCAGACATGACACGCACGCTCGGCGCGACGGTCTTCAACGCAGCGCGAGCTTCAGCGATCTTGTCCGCAGGTACGTCCAGAACCGCGTGGGTGTCCTTGCGAGTCAGCGTGACGCTGTCGCCTATTGCTGTTCCTAGCTCCTCAGCCAAGTCGGCAAAAATGGTAGAGGCGTCAACTGACTGAACTGTCAGCTTGGCACGTCCCTCTACCTTGTCGCCATAGATGGCGATCCCCGCGCTGTCCGGTCCGCGATCGGTCATGGTGATCAGCATGTCCGTCAACATCGCCCCCAGCTGCGGCTCAAGCGCCTTGTCTTTAAGAAAAAGTCCGACAATCCCGCACATTCGCGTTTGCTCCACTTCTTGATTCTGCCCCCAAGGGCCCTGCGGAAAACGCTAGCATCGGCGTTTTCAAATCGCAACTGAAATGAAAAAAATATTCCTATAAGGCAATAGGCGCGAGTGACTTCTGCACCCGCGCCTATTTTTTCAGCGTTTGACTGGATTAGTAGCGTTCGAGATGTTTGGCGATTTTATCGGGGTCGCCCATCTTGCGCGCCTTCTCCAGGTGTTCGCCCTCACGTACGAACTGGATTCGGTGCCAAGCCAGCCAGAAGATAACGCCGGCGATGGTCATCGGGATTTCCCAGCCCTGGAACGGGTAGACCGCTCCCACTTCGGCCAGATCGACGGCCCAGTTTTCGTATCCGATAGTAGACATGTGTTGTGCTCCTTATTCGGCTGGGGTTGCGCGCGAGGCCAAGTGGGCCTTGTCGGCTTCGATGATGTCTGTCTTTGCGTCTTCGTAGGCGTGGTGTTCCGCGTAATCGAGACCCTGCAGTTCAACCTCTTCAGGGATACGGAGTACGCCCGCAGCCGCCTGCATTTTCGCCACGGCCCAACCGGGCAACCAGCCAAGCACGAAGAACATGATCACCGCGCCGATGGTCTGACCCACCGGGTTGATTGTCGCATAGCCTTCGTAGGGCGAAGACGGTGCGCCCCAAAGCACGAAGCCCGCGATGATCAGACCCAGTACGCCGGAATAACCGTGCACCGCGACGGCGCCGACGGCATCGTCCAGCTTGAACCGGCGTTCGACCCAGTAGTGCAGCTTGTAGACAACAACGACCCCGACTGCGCCGATCAGCATGGCCTGAATGGGGTGATAAAGGTCATTGCCGGCCGATGCGGTGATGATCCCGGCCAGACCGCCCGAGAATGTCCAGAACGCATCGCCCTTGGAGACGACGTAAGCTGCCATCAAGCCACCCGACAAAGACATCAGGAAGTTGAAGGTGATCCCGGACAACGAAGTCGGTGCGAGATAGATGTTGGTTGCGGTCCAGGTGGTACCTGTGATCTGGCCGTCGATAACTTCAGGCGAGATAGCGGGTACGTTACAAGCCGCGTAGAAGCCCCAGAAGCCGGTATAGATCAGGAAAATCCCGATCGTGAGCATCCACGGATTGTGCGGTGGGATATCTCGTGGCGTGCCATTTGCGGCAAACTTCCCGATGCGCGGTCCCAGAACCATGATCACACCCAGTGCGTAGCCGCCTGCAATCGCGTGGATCACGCCGGACGCGTAAGCATCGTGATAACCTAGGTACTGGACCATCCAGCCGCCATAGTGCCAGCCCCAAGCAGCGTCGATGATCCACCAGACGGAACCGATCAGAACCGCGTGTACCCAAAGAGCCGAAGAACGGATGCGCTCGATCACCGAGCCTGACACGATCGAGGCTGCTGTCCACGAGAACAGCAGGAACGCCGCCCAGAAGACACCAGTGATACGGTCAGACAGGTTTGTGCCCATGTTTTCCGACCAAGGCAGGTTCGCGCTGGCCATATCGTGATCCAACCCGCCAAAGAACGGGAACATCGGAAACGCCCAGTAAATCCACCAGCCGAAGAAGAAGAACGTCACGGTCACCAGTGGAATCACCATGACGTTTTTCATCAGCGTGTGCATGTGGTTACGCCGCCGGCTGGCGCCGACCTCGTACATGCAGAATCCCACATGGATCAAAAACATGAAAACAACCGTCACCCAGTAATAGAACTCGGTAAACACCGTTGTCAGTGCATTCAGATTACCGTCCATCGCATCCTCCCTTGCGCGTATTTCATCTGTGGTGAAATTTTTTTCTTAAGAGGTGCGCAATTTGCGACGTCTGTCAACAGTTTCATTGGTAAGGTACCGTGTTGAGGCTCTGATGAAACGGTGGGCAAAGGTAAGAAAAAGTTTTCCCAAGAGGAAAATATTCTGCACGAAAGTATTGATTTTTGATGCGACTCGGGGCTGAATATCTTCAAAATACAACGCAACGGGAGGCTTTGATGGCCATCATCTACAGAACGTCGGCGCTTGCGCCGCGCCACGCAGAAATCGGCGGCGAGCTTGAAGACTGGAACGGCATGGGAACGGCTTGGTTCTATGACCAAACCGATGAACGCGCCGAGGCCGACTATCTGGCGGTGCGTACCAAGGCTGGTTTGATGGACGTGTCCGGCCTCAAAAAGGTTCATTTGGTCGGCCCTCACGCTGCCGCCGTGATCGACCGCGCAACAACCCGCAATGTCGACAAGATCATGCCCGGTCGCGCCGTCTACGCATGCATGCTCAATGACGAAGGCAAATTCATCGACGACTGTGTGATCTACCGTCTCTCGGTCAATCACTGGATGGTGGTTCACGGCACCGGCACAGGACATGAATCGCTGGCGATGGCCGCGTTCGGCAAAAGTGTTGCGATGATCTTTGACGACGACCTGCACGACATGTCGCTTCAGGGGCCGGTGGCGGTAGACTTCCTCGCGAAGCATGTACCTGGCATCCGCGACCTGGCTTATTTCGGCATCATGCAGACTAAACTGTTCGGCATGCCGGTGATGATCTCGCGGACTGGTTATACTGGCGAGCGCGGGTACGAGATCTTCTGTGAGTCGCGCCACGCCATCGCGCTGTGGGACAAGATTCTCGAAGACGGCAAGGACATGGGCATCGCGCCAGTTCAGTTCTCCACCCTCGATCTGCTGCGTACAGAGAGCTACCTGCTTTTCTATCCCGGCGACAATTCAGAGACATTCCCCTTCAAGGACGAGCCTTGCGGCGACACACTTTGGGAACTGGGTCTGGATTTCACTGTGTCTCCCGGCAAGATCGGCTTCCGCGGGGCGGAAAACCACTATGCACTGAAAGGCAGGGAGCGGTTTAAGATCTACGGTGTCCTGCTTGAGGGTAAGGCCCCGGCCGACATGGGTGCAGAGCTGCTCAAGGATGGCGAAGTTGTGGGCGTCGTGACCTATGGTATGAACTCCAACCTCAACGGTCATAACGTGGGCATCGCTCGGATGCCTGTCGACTGTGCCGTGCCGGGGACGAAGCTGACCGTTCGAAATCAGGATGGTACAGAAATCGCCTGCACCGCCGAAGAAATGCCGTTTTATGACAAGGACAAGTCGATCCGCACCGCAAAGGGCTAATCGGCAGCGAAGGGCGCCTTTCATCAGGCGCCCTTTACTTGTTCTATCCACCCAAAGCCGCACAAAATGGAGCAGACGACGCAATGTCGAAATTCCAGTTTCCTGAAAGTATCGCCAGCCGCCCGGTTTATGGCACACTGGAGCCGCGCCCGGGCAAGGCGCATCTGATGATCGCAGATGCAGAGGGTGCCGAGGCGATCCTTGACCTTGCCGCACAGAACAAAGGGCTGATGTCCAATACACATATCATCTTCATCCCGAAGGGGACCGATTTTTCCGACAAGCTGCGCGCCTTGAAGCCCGCGCAATATTATGAGGGACCAAGCTACCCAGCTTCAGTTCAGCGGATCCGCAAGGTGCTTGGTGACGCACATATGGGCTTGCAGGTGTATCTGGCTGGCACAGAGGGGCTGATGGGACAGGCGATGAACGAAGCCGTCTCAGCCGGCATCCCTGCCTCGGCCATACAGACCGAACATCGCGGTTCTGTCGCACGACGGATGCAGTGCGTGCATTGCAAGGGCATCACCGAGGACGTGGTGACGGATCCTTTTGTCTGTTCACATTGCGGGCTGAACCTGTTCGTGCGCGATCACTACTCACGGCGACTGGCAGCCTTTCAGGGTGTTTGCATTGACGCCGAAGACCCGGGCAACGTGCCTGAATCCGTGGAGCTGTACAAATGAGCGCTGCCCCCCAGAAAGCCAAGGCCGGTGCCGAAAAGATCGCTGTAACCGTCTCTGCTGTCGTGCCGCTGAATGACCTCGTTACTCGGTTTGAGTTCAAAAGAACCGACGGGGCTGACTTTCCGCCATTTTCCGCTGGCGCGCACACCGTCGTGGAAATGCGCGATGGTGAACGCACCCGCCTGAACCCCTATTCGCTAATGTCCGATCCTGCGGATCGGTCGATCTATGCCATCTCTGTGCGGCGTGACGATCAGGGCCGGGGTGGGTCGCTGTTTTTGCACCAAAAGGTAAAGGTCGGCGACACAATGACCCTGACCTACCCGGTCAATCTGTTCCCGCTCGACCTGCGTGCCAAAAAGCACGTTTTCTTCGCCGGTGGTATCGGCATCACGCCCTTCATGGCAATGATTGCCCAGCTGGAGCAGTCTAATGGAAACTGGGAATTGCATTATGCCTGTCGCACCGAAACGTTAGGCACATACGCCGACGAACTTGCTGACCACCATCCGAACAAGGTCCACATCTATTATGACGACCAAAGTCAGGCGATCCCGCTGGAAGAACTTCTGGATGGTCAGCCGCTTGGTACGCACATATATGTCTGCGGCCCGGCCGGTATGATCGACTGGGTTCACAACACCGCCTCCGCGCTTGGCTGGCCGGAAGAGAACGTGCACTCCGAGGAATTCCTCGCGCCTCAGCCCGGAAAACCGTTTGAAGTGCGCCTCTGCCAGTCTGACATCACCATTCAGGTCGGTGAACATGAAAGCCTGCTTGAGGCGATGGAGCGTTGTGGCGTCGACGCTCCCTTCCTGTGTCGTGGCGGGGCCTGTGGCCAGTGCGAGACGGATGTGGTCGAGGCCGATGGTGAATTCATCCACCGCGACCATTGGCTGGATGATGAAGAACATGCTTCTGGCAAGAAAATCATGCCCTGCGTCAGCCGCTTTGTCGGCAAGACGCTGGTTCTGGATCGGTAAGGAGCCGCGACATGACCATTCAGTTCAACAAAGAAACCTTCCGCGACGATTATTCCTTCCGCAACTCGGATTGGGCAATCAAACGCTTTCCCTTCCCGTTCCACGAAGACAGCTACATGTATTCGGTGAACATGGAGCAGCACCGCGGCGGTCCCGAGGGATCAGTCTACGAAAAGCGCTTTGACGTCGACGAGCACTACCTGTCAGAAATGCAGGACCGCGCCATGGTGTTGGCCGAGGATCCGCTCCGCTGTCAGTCGCTACCGCATATGACGCTGGCCGGGTGGGACACGTTGGAACTGATCATGGTGTCCAAGTCCGAGGACTATCCTGACCTGTTCGAGTTGCACCGCGACGGCAATCGCTGGCGCTGGGTGAACAAGCCGATGGGGATCGACCACACCTTCACCTTCCTCGATGACACCACGCTGCCCTGCGGACCGCTGGAATACATCACGCGCCAGACGCAGGGCGATTTCGCCGTGCTCGATCAACGTGACGACATGCTGTGGATGGATGCAGGTATGGTGACGACCCAGGCGGATTGGAGCCTGGATTTTGACATCGGTATGAATTTCTTTGAATGGCATGCTCCGGTTCCACTGGCGCATGAAATGGGTATCTTCAAGCGTGCGCTGAAATTCTTGCTCAACGTCCAGCAAGGCGCTCCCGCGCGTCGCTTGAACTGGACGATGACGGTCAACCCGTTGCTGGATACGTCGCCCGAGAATTACCACAAGTGGGGAATTCAAAAGACTACGCTCACTCCCGAGAATATCGGCGCCAAACAGCACCTGCGGGTAGAATTGCAGACGTTCTTCAGGCTGCCGCGTTCGAACGCTCTGCTGTTCCCAATCCGGTGTTACCTGATCGCATTTCAGGACATAGTGACCGTCCCGAAATGGGGCCGCCGACTACACCGCGTTATTCGCGACCTGCCCGAGGAACTCGCGACCTACAAAGGGTTCATCGCGAACCGCCCGATGATGCTTGACTATCTCAGCAAGTATGACGACGGACTTGAGACCAGTCTTGGTGTCTGGCCGGATCTTGAGACAGAGCCGCCGCTGGAAAAATGATCAAGCCGGGGCCATTCTGGCCCCGGACTCAATTGTCCTGTTTGTAGCTGATGATCGACAAGTAACGGATGGGAAACTGGATCAGTTCTTCGGGGCCGTGCGGTGCGTCGGCGTCGAAGAACAATGTATCGCCCGCTTCAAGCCGATAGGTTTCGGTCCCGTGGCGATAACCTACCACGCCTTCAATCATGTAAATCGTTTCGATACCGTCATGTTGAAACGTTTTGAACGTGTCGGATTCGCTGCTGAGCACAATCAGGTAGGGTTCGACAATCACACCGCTGTTGTTTGCCCCGATATGGCCCAGCAGATTGTATTGATGCCCCGAGCGTGTGCCCCCGCGCTCAATTTCAACACCCTCGCCGGACTTGGTATGTACAGCCTCTCGCCGTTCTTCATAGGTCTTAAAAAATGCAGTCAACGGCACTGAAAGCGCATTTGCCAGAGCCTGCAGGGTCGTGAGTGACGGCGAAGTATTCCCGTTTTCGATCTTTGAGAGCATGCCGATTGACAGGTTTGTCAGTGCTGACAGCTCCGCCACCGTGATGTTCTTTTTCTTGCGGAACGCTCGGACCTCGCGACCAATGGCAACTTCGAGTACCTTCTCCCGCTCTTCGACAACCTTATGAGGATCCTGGGATAGCTTCGTCACGTGTTCAGCCTTTAGTAGAGTCATGCGAATGGGCCCTAGGATTGTATTCAGTAAAGTCGTCGGAATCGAGCGAGTACTCAAAAGGTAAGGTCAGTTTCATGTTATTGCAAAAAATTTCCTGTTAGTGGAAGTTTTGTCACGAAATGGAAGAAGGGAAAGACCATGTCGGATAGCGTGCTCAGGATCGGTTTCCTGATTTTCCCTGGCTTTCCGATGTCCTGCCTGACCTCGGTTATTGAGCCCCTTCGTGCAGCGAACGAAATCTCGGGAAATACCGCCTTTGCTTGGGATCTGATCTCTGATGCCGACAAGCAGGTCATGTCGAGTGCCGGTATCGCGTTTGAAGCGACGCAAGAATTGGCCGATCTGCCCGAATGCGACTACCTTTTGATCCTATCTGCGCCGACCAGCGCCTTTCGCGACCCACGCTCTGCAAGCCATCTGCGACATGCCGCGCGACATGGTACTGTATTGGGCGCGATCAGCGGCGGTGTCTTTCCCTTGATGCGCAGCGGAGCGGTGCCAAAAACACCCCTATCCGTGCATTGGTGCTACGAAGCAGCGTTTCGCGCGGAATTCCCTGATGTTGAAGCCTCGGGCAAGGTTATCGAAACGACGCCGCGCTGTGTCACAGCTTCTGGTGCCGCTGCAGCGTTTGATTTGGCGCTGGGCTTGGTCGAAACCGCGTTGGGTGCCGAGGTTGCAACCGAGGTTGCTTGCTGGTTTCAGCACCCGATGGTCCGCAAGGCGGGTGTGCAACAGATCGTGCCAGTGACGGGTGGGGATCAACACTCAGATATGCCGCCTCTGGTGACAGAGGCCATCGACCTGTTCGCCCGCGACCTTGCCCACCCGCTCTCCGTAGCCGCGGTGGCCAAAGCTTTGGATATCACGCCGCGCCATCTGGAACGGAGCTTCAAGAAAACAACCGGGCTCAATCCGACTGGGTACTTCCGCCAGATGCGGATGAAGGCCGCGCGGCAGATCGTGATGTACTCCAACGATAGCGTCACCGAGATCGCGGAAGCGGTGGGCTATGCCAGTGTCAAAAGCTTTAACCGCCACTACCTTGAGGCGTTCGGTGTCCCCCCGAGAGAGGACCGCCGCCGCATCAACCTCAATCGCGTCCGGGGAAACCTACCAGTTCCGTCCGTTTAAAGTGCCGATTTCATCGCGGTCAGCAGGGCGTGGTGCAACGATCCCGCAGAGGATCGTGGGCCAATCACCGACACGTGGCCGGGCGACCGACAGATCAGGAAACAGCCCAGATGCTCGATCGCCGTACGTACCGCCTCGCCTCCGGTAAAGCGCTTTAGATCAGCATTACATAACCGTTCGAAAACGTCCGCCAGACGGTCGCCTTTCAGGTCGAAGCGGCACCAGGCGTCAGTCTGTTCGGTCACACTGGCTGCACCGTTTACTTGTGCCGCCAATTGCTGGGCCAAATCCTCTTGCGTCTCAAAAGACGCCTCAATCATCCATTGGTCCGGCCCCATCCAGAAGGCACAATCCGATGCGCGCGCAGCAGCAGGCGCTTCGATCCCAGTGATCTTGGCGACCAGTGCTGCCGCATCTGCCTCGCGGCCAAGTCTTGCAGCGACAGAGGCCAAAGCGACATCTGTGATTTCAATCAGTGACACGCCACCATGATGGTCGCTGCGCGGTTTGTGCGCGCCGAGGGGCGTTAAGGCGATCAGATCATGCACGGAGCCGTTCTCCTTCGGGGTCGACGAAATGGGCGCTGACCACTTCGACCTCATGGTCGAACCCAGTCAATGGGGAGATCAGCCGGACAACCTCGCCCAGCCGTTGATCGCCAGACTTGAGATAGCCAATGGCAATGTGATGCCCAAGGTTGGGCGAATAACACGCCGACGTGACATAGCCCTGATCGTGTGCCGCATTCACCGGATCACCTATGGTCATCAGATGCGCGCCGGCAGGGACTTTTTTCGACGGATCGACCGGTTTGAACCCGACCAGCTTCAGCGCATCCGCGTCGTTCAGCCCCTCACGTCGAGACAGAACAGTACCGATGCTGTCTTTGGCCTGCGACACCATCCGCCCCATTCCGAGGTTCAGAGCGGTGGTCGTGCCGTTTAGTTCGTTGCCCGCAGCGTGACCTTTTTCGATCCGCATGACGCCAAGCGCTTCGGTTCCGTAGGCCACAACATCGAACTCCTGACCCTCACGCATCAGGCGTCTGATCAGCGCATCACCATAACGTGTCGGCACGGCGATCTCGTAGGCCAGTTCGCCCGAGAAAGAGATCCGGAACAGTCGCGCGCGAAGCCCGCCGCAAACTGTGATCTCACCACAGGCCATAAACGGAAAACCCTCGTTTGAAATGTCGAATTCAGCGTCAACGACCTTTTGCAGCAGCTTTCGGGCGTTCGGACCGGCAACGGAGAACTGTGCCCAGGCTTCGGTTGTGGAAATCAGTTGCACGTCCATGTCGGGGAACAGACATTGCCGCACGAATTCCATATGGCGATAGACGCTGACCGCGTTGGCCGTGGTGGTCGTGACAACAAAATGATCGTCGGCCAGACGCGCGGCAGTGCCGTCATCCATGGCGATCCCGTCTTCGCGCAGCATCAAACCATAGCGGGTGCGGCCGACGGCCAGCTTGGCAAAGCCGTTGCAATAGATGCGGTTCAGGAAGGCTGCAGCGTCGGTCCCTTGTACGTCAATCTTTCCGAGAGTGGTGACGTCGCAGATACCCACGGACTTCCGAGTTTGAAGGACTTCGCGGTCGACGCTTTCGCGCCAGGTCGTTTCGCCCTTGCGGGGGAACCATTGCGCGCGCAGCCAGTTGCCGACCTCAACAAAAACCGCACCTTGTTCCTCGGCCCAAACATGGCTGGGGGTCTTGCGCACGGGGCGAAAATCTTTACCGCGCGATCGTCCTGCCAGCACACCCATCGCTGCGGGGGTGTAAGGCGGGCGATACATCGTTGTGCCGACCTCGGGAATGGATTTCCCCGCGATTTCGGCCATGATCGCCAAACCTGCCATGTTCGAGGTTTTGCCCTGATCGGTCGCCATGCCGAGAGTGGTGTAGCGTTTCAGGTGCTCGACCGAGACGAAGTTTTCCTGGTGCGCGAGTTTCACATCCTTGGCCGTCACATCGTTCTGTTGATCGACCCAAGCGCGTTTGGCGTCTTTGACATGCCAGAAGGGTGTGATCTGGATCGGCGCATCCTCAGCCTTCGGCAATTCGGGCTTGGTCGCAGTTTGACCCAGGTCCGCTGCGATCCGGGCTGCCGCCTCGGCACCGTCGGTCAGTGCTCCGTGGGTCGAGAAAACCCCGCGCGCAGCGCCCGCGACTGTCATGCCGGAGGGCAAATCGCCGCCGGGAATGAAAGCCGCAATATTCTCATCCCACGCGGGGCGGCTGCGCTGGTGGCAGGTCAGGCTGACATTTGGATTCCATCCGCCGGACACACCCAAAGCGCCGCATTCGATTTCCCGCGTCTCGCCGCTGGCCAGCCGTACAGTGATCCGTCTCAGGCCAAGCCGACCTGCAGTGTCGATGATCTCGCCATGAAGGATCTCGTAGTCGATCGAAATTGGTTGACCGGGGCGCGTGTCGATTACGGCGGCGATCTTTACACCTTTGGCGTGCAGGTCTGCGGCGGTGCGGTGGCCGTCATCGTTGTTGGTGAAGATGGCAACGCGCTGCGCGGGCGTTGCCGCCCATCGGTTGGCGTATGCACGCATCGCGCTGGCCAACATGATGCCGGGGCGGTCATTGTTTTCAAAGGCGATGGGTCGCTCGAGAGCTCCCGCCGTCAGCAGCGATCGTTTCGAGTAGATACGCCAGAGGATCTGCCGGGGTTTATCTGCCTCGGGTACAGCTAAATGATCGCTAACCCGCTCCACGGCGCCATAGATGCCGTGATCGAAGGCACCCAGAACTGTCGTTCGGGGCATGACCCGCACATTGGGCATCGAGCGCAGTCTTGCGACTGTTTGCGCAGCCCAGTCGGAACCAAGGCTGTCGCCGAGCGAGAACGTCTCGGCATTCAGCCTTCCGCCTATGACGAAATCCTCATCAGCAAGGATCACCTGAAGACCGGATTCACCAGCAGTCAAAGCGGCGGCCAGACCGGAGGGACCAGCGCCTGTGATCAGGAGGTCGCAATGCAGAAACCCCTTGTCGTAGCTGTCGGGGTCATTCTGCAAGCTGAGGCTGCCAAGACCTGCCGCGCGGCGGATCATCGGCTCGTATAGCTTTTCCCAAAATGCGGCCGGCCACATGAACGTCTTGTAGTAGAACCCGGCGGCGAAAAAGCTGGACAGGCGGTCGTTCACCGACAGCGCATCGAAAGCCAGGGAAGGCCAGCGGTTCTGAGATTTCGCGACCAGCCCGTCGAACAGCTCGGCGGTGGTGGCGCGGGTGTTAGGTTCCTGCCGCGCGCCTTCGCGCAGCTCGACGATGGCGTTCGGTTCTTCAGAGCCTGCGGTCAACGGGCCGCGCGGGCGGTGATATTTGAATGAACGGCCCATAAGCCGCACGCCATTCGCCAACAGCGCCGAGGCAAGAGTGTCGCCAGCATGGCCGGTCATCTTCTTGCCGTCAAAGCGGAAGGTATAGCTTTGCCCGCGGTCGATCAGACCACCTTGCAAACGGTTCTTCTGGGTCATTTCGAACGTCCTTCCCGGCGGGCCACGTCGCGGGCCAGCTCGACTGACGTGATTTCATGGGTCAGCGTATTGCGCGAGACGACAAGCCAAGACCGGTCGCCTTGTTCGTGAAACCACAACTCGCGGTGTTCACCTGCGGGGTTGTCGCGCAAGTAGCCGTATTCGATGAAGCTTTCCAAAGCGTCCGGTGCCATGCCGTCGGGGCGATGGATCAGCGCTGCGTCGCCCTTGTAGACGAATTCTGCTGCGTCGCGTGGGCCGAGAAGGGGATGGTTAATAATCATGTTCAGGCCTCAGTGCAGATTAGGCTGATTGCCCATGCCTTTTTCGTCGATCATCCGCCCCTTGGCGAACCGATCAAAGCGATAGGCCGTTGCAGTTTCGTGCGGGCGGTCAGTGGCCAGAAGATGGGCATAGGCATACCCACTGGCAGGCGTGGCCTTGAAGCCGCCGTAGCACCAGCCACCGTTGAAATAGAGTCCGTCGACATGTGTTCGGTCGATGATCGGCGATCCGTCCATCGACATGTCCATAATGCCGCCCCACATCCGCAGCAGCCGCGCCCGTCCCAGCATGGGGAAGATCGCCATTCCGCCTTCGGCCACGTCTTCAACTACGGGAAGATTGCCGCGTTGTGCATATGAATTGTAGCCGTCGATATCGCCACCAAAGACAAGTCCGCCTTTGTCGGATTGGCTGCAATAGAAATGCCCCGCGCCAAAGGTGATGACCCCCGGCAGCACAGGCTTCAGGCCTTCGGAGACGAACGCCTGAAGCACATGGCTTTCAATGGGAAGCCGCATCCCGGCTTTTTCCATGAGACGTGACGACGACCCGGCGACACATGCCGCGACTTTCTTGGCGCCGATAAAACCGCGTGAAGTCTCGACGCCTTTGACGGTCCCATTCTCAATCCGGAAGCCAGTGACTTCGCAATTCTGTATGATGTCTACGCCGCATTGATCCGCACCGCGCGCATAGCCCCATGCTACCGCATCGTGCCGGACCGTGCCACCGCGATGCTGTGCCAGACCACCCTTGATCGGAAAGCGAGCGTCATTGACGTTTAGGAATGGGTACCGATCCAGAATCTGTTGTGTGCTCAGGAGCTCTGCATCGGCTCCGTTCAGGATCATCGCATTGCCGCGCCGGGTAAAGGCATCGCGCTGCGCGTCGGAATGGATCAGGTTCAAAATACCGCGTTGGCTGACCATCGCGTTGTAGTTCAGTTCCTGCTCCAACCCTTCCCAGAGTTTCAGCGAGAATTCGTAGAACGGCTCGTTGCCGTCCAGCAGATAGTTGGATCGAATGATCGTGGTGTTGCGTCCGACGTTACCGCCGCCGATCCATCCTTTTTCGACCACGGCGATGCGGCTCTGCTTGAACTGCTTCGCCAAGTAGTAAGCGGTTGCCAAGCCATGGCCTCCGCCGCCGATGATGACATAATCATACTGCGCTTGAGGGGTGGCATCCCGCCACGCCGGACCCCAACCGCGATGGCCCGTCAGGGCCTCTTTGATGACTTTCCAGCCAGAATAACGCATCTGATCCGACTCCTTTGCTCCAGTATTCCTGGATCGCTTGCAGAGGGAATATCAGCTTCGGACAAGTTAGGGCGCAAATCGGACATCGGTCCAAATGTTTTGCAGAAAACGCGTTGTTCGGCTGGGGATTTTGGCCTTTTTGGTGTGGTCTTATCGGACATCAGGGCAGCTGCAAGCGCGCTTTTGTCAGGAATCGGTACTATCGTCCGAAGGGGCCACTGCACCCATTTCGGGTGCGCTGGATTATCGGTCTTGGTTTGGCTCCAAGCTGAAGACCGGAATGAAGCTGGCAGGGGCCAGTGTTTCTCCTGTCTGCTCAAGCTGAATGTTCTCCGATGTGATCGGAGTGATGACCGGACCCGCGTGACGGTGAACCAAGTTGCCTTCAATGGCACGCGTAGCGAATTCGATTGCCATCCGTCCCTGTAGAACCGGGAAATCCGTAGGGGCGAACAGGATCTTTTTGCGAAAGATGCCGCGATGGACGGCGTGCGTCATATAATCCGAGACGATTTTGGTGCGTCCTTCCTGCCCTCGGCTGCGCAAGACCGACACTGCGGCCTCGGCCGCGGGTGCGGCGCCGACGATGTAATCAAGGTCGGGCACCTCTTCGAGCGCCTCTTCAACCAGAAGGACCTGGATTTCGCGCCCTGTGTCGCCGTATTTGGTCACGGCAATTTCGACGGCGCTGTCCTGGACGGCGCGCCGAAACCCGTCTTCAACGAAATTGACCCAGCCCGCGCCTTCGGGGCCGGGGAACCAGGCGACCTTGACCGGCGTGGAGCCGAGAGGGTGGAAATCTGCAATCGTGCGCCCCGCGACGAAACCCATCTCCGTCCATGACACACCGATCTTGGCGGTGATGCCCTCATCGGCAATATCGTTGACGGCTGCAATGACAGGTATTTGCCTGGAAATCTCTTGCAGCGTGTCGGTCAGCCCGTCGAAGGACACGGTGCCTACGATCAGCGCATCCACTCCGTCATCCACGCAATCGCGCACCTGCTGTCGCTGACGTTCTAGATTTGGATAGCCGCCAGCTTCGATCAGCCGAAAGCCGACGCCAAGACGGCGGGCTTCCTCGACCATGCCGTGATTGACGCTGAGCCAGTAGGAATCCTTGAGATGGGGATAGGCGACACACATTTTCCAAGGTCCTGCCGCGCGTGCCAACGGTGCGTATTGCTGGACCGTGCTGGGGCCTGCATAGTCATAGGGTTTATCGGGCACTTGAATGGTCCAAGTGTCGGCGTGAACCGCTCCAGTCGTAAGACACAGAATAATGACACAGAGATATCGCATCGCTTAGACATACGCGTCAAAGGAAGCTGACGGCAATGGTCATGGATGATCGGACAAGTGAGTGACTAGGATGGGATTGAGGGCAAAATTGCTGTTCGCCTTCGTTCTGATCGCAGGGCTTCCGACGTTGGCCGGGCTATTGGGGTTGGTCGAACTGCGCAGCCTCGCAATCCGACAATCGGACGTCATCAGCCAGACCATCCCGGATATCGGCGATATGCGGGGCATCGCCGAAGAAAGCACGAGCATCGTCGCAATCGCTCCGCAGCTTGCGGATATTGCCAACCAGAAGGATCGGGAGGCGCTGTCCAGTGACTTGCTGGCGCAGGTGGAATCCTTGTCGCGGCGCTTGGGGCGCCTACGGGAAACACGCGGTACCGATATCGTGGGACTTCAGGGCACCGTTGCGCGCGTCGGAGCGGCCCTGGTTCGGCTCGACCGATTGGTCGCACAGCGCATCACCGCTGACTCGCTCGCCAAGGACCGATCGCGTGCTGCTCTGGATGTGGCCAACACTCTGGTCGACATGGCGGATACGCTAGTTGCCAATGCCGAGATGGGCACCACAGCGGTGGTGTCCAGCTTGTACGGTGACGTGGTGTCTGGCCCGCAGGTCGATGATGCCCTGCTCGACACCCTAGACAAGCTTTTGGAAGTCGACCTGTTCCAGCTTGGCTTGATGTACGGACTACGCTCTCGCGCGGCCGAACTGGGCTTGCTGATCAGCCGGATCGACGGAGCAACCGAGATGGCTGATCTGGACACGATGGAGGCCGCGTTCGAACAGGGCCTTGCCGTGGTGTCGCGACGCATTGATGCGATCCGCGACCCCGGTCGGCTGACGCAGGCGCAGGGATATCTTCCGCATTTGCAGGCCGTTTCGGAACCAGGCGCGAGCCTTTTTGACCTACAACGTTCGATCCTCGAAACCCGCGCTGGGATCGAGACCTTGAAACGCGAAGTGCAGGAGCAGGCGCTGCTTTTGGCGGACGAGGCCGCTGCCGTGGCGGACGGGTTGCAAGGGCTTGCCGTCCGGTCCGGTGACACCGTCGCGCAGCAGATGAAACACGCGCAGGTCCGCAGCAGCATGGCGGCGCTGATTGCACTTTGTCTTGCGTTGGCCGTGTTGTGGTTCCTCGTCCGGGGCCGGATTACACGCCCTCTGGATCAGCTCTATGAGAACATGACAGCGCTGGCGACCGGCAATCTCGACCGCGAAATTCGCATTCGGGGCAATGACGAGATTGCGAGAATGGAGGCCGCAACTGAGCAGTTTCGCCAGCAAGCAATTGCCAAACGAGAACTGGAACTCCAGCGAGACGCGAACGAACGCGAGTTGCTGGCACACCGTAACAATCTCGAAACACTTGTAAGTCGCCAGACCGAGGCGCTGCGGGAAGAGGCCACCGCCCACCAGGAAGCCCGCCACAAAGCCGAAGCTGCCGACCGCGCGAAGTCTGAGTTTCTCGCAATGATGAGCCACGAGATCCGAACACCGATGAATGGTATGTTGGGTCTATTGCGTAGTCTCTCAGAGGAGTCGCTCTCTTCCAGACAAGCTCAGAGGGTTCTTGCGGCGCAGGCCTCTGGTCAGAACCTCTTGCAGATACTGAACGACATTCTCGACTACTCGAAAATGGAGCATGCAGGTGTGTCGGTGGTGTCTTCTTCCTTCTCGCTCAGAAGGCTGACCGACAGTATTGTCGCATTGATACGGCCCGGGGCAGAGGCGCGTGGCCTGCCAGTTCTTCTCGACCACCCGGCGGACCTAGTGGATGTGTTGGTTGGGGACGTGGCCAAGCTGCGCCAAATTTTGTTCAACCTTCTGTCGAATGCGCTGAAGTTCACCGATTCCGGAGAGGTCATCCTGCGCGTTCGTGTCAGCGCTGCAGGGCAAAAGAGGCATCGCGTGGTGTTTGAGATCAGTGATACCGGACGCGGTGTCTCGGACGAGGCCAAAGCACGTATCTTCGAGGCTTTTGAGCAAGAGCACACGCGGATCAATGCGCAATATGGCGGTACCGGGCTTGGCCTTGCGATTTCCAAACGGTTCGCTGATGCGATGGGAGCGCGGCTAAACCTTGAGAGTACGTTGGGAGTGGGATCGGTCTTTTCGCTAATGGTCGAACTCGACGAAGGCGATCCGTCCGAGGTCGAACTGATGTCGCGACCCGCGCGCATCGCGCCGGCGGAAGTTCCCCTTGATGTGCTGGTTGTCGAAGATAACGACATCAACCAGATGGTGGCACGCGCATATCTCGAAAGGATGGGGCATCACTGTGTTTGCCTGTCGGATGCTGAAACGGCACTGGAGCGACTGCAAACAGAACGGTTCGACGTGATACTGATGGATGTAAAGCTGCCGGGTATCGATGGCGTTGAAGCCACACGGCGCATCCGCGCCAACCCGGACCCAGAGCTGGCCGCGGTTCCGATCATCGGCCTGTCCGCCCACGTGCAGGAAGAGCATATCGACACGCTCTTGGCGGCAGGGATGAACAGCTTTGTCGCAAAACCCGTGGCACCGGAACGCTTGGTGTCGGCGTTGGACAGTGTGATGCAGGGATACGAGGGCGCGGTCTTTCTTTCGCCGCGTATGCCGAAGCCGGACGCGCAAAGCCGTGTTGCCGTTCTGCGCCGCGTTCTGGACCGTGACAGCGTTGATCTGGGTGCCGAACAAGCCGCACGCGTCGCACGGTTCTTTCTCGACCAGATCGACACCGAACAGGCGGCGCTTGCCGCTGCGTTGGCGGCTGGCGATGACGCCGAATTGCACAAGGTGGCGCACCGGATGAAAGGTAGTCTAGGGAACTACGATCAGGCCGAAGCGATGGAAATCCTGCGGCGCATCGAAGAACAAGAGGCGGATGCTACTCAGCTGGTAGAGCGGATGGCCAAGCTGGTGCCGCAGATCCACGCCGCGATGCATGAGGCGTTGGAGGGGTTTGCGTCTGCCGCCGTCGTAGAGGTCATGTCAAACGAGGGGTGAAGCTGTAGCCTTCGCCGTGGACGGTGCAGATCATCACCGGATGAGCAGGGTCCGCTTCCAACTTGGCGCGCAGGCGACGGATCAGCACGTCGACGGTGCGTGGGTTGGTCCCATATTGGCGATGCGTCACACGACCCATCAACGCATCTCGGGTTACGACCTGCCCGGCGTGGGTCACGAGGCAGAACAGCACCTCGAATTCCGCACGTGTCAGCGGCACAGTGTTGCCATCAGGATCCTCCAATCGCCGCGCGCGGGTATCAAAGGTAAACTGATCGAAGCGGTACACTTGGCGCTGCGCATGGCTCGCCTGTCCGGTGCGATAAAGCAGGTTTTTGATCCGGGCCAGAAGCTCTCGCCGGTTGAAGGGTTTGCAGACATAATCGTCGGCGCCGATCTCAAGACCGACGATCCGGTCCACATCGTCATCCCGTCCAGAGACAAGTATGATGCCGATATCCGAAATCGCGCGCTGTTCTCTGACTAAGCGCAGCCCGTCTTTGCCGGGCAGATTCACGTCCACAAGCATCAAGTCGATGGCACCTCGAGCCAAAATCGCTTCTGCCTCTTCTGCATTTTCGGCTTCGGAAACCGCAAATCCTTGAGATTGAAGATAGATAACCAGAGATGACCGCGAAACCGGCTCGTCCTCAACAATCAGGATTTGTGTTTGGGGTTGAGGCATCGGAGGTTTGTGCGGAAACCGTTAGGAAAATTTCTTTCCTGTTAACAAATTTTCACATACTGGGATAGCCCATTCATGGCACGGGCCTGACCTGTTCACATTTCCCGCCTACGTTTTTTCAAGGACCGCCGCCATTTTGGGCACATTCGACCGATCGACGCGGGACCAAGAACACAAAACAACTAACAGGGAAACATCATGCGTATCAAATCACTCTTGTCTGTATCCGCACTAGCACTGGCTTCGGTCACAGCGGCACAGGCTCAGGACAGCTCTGACCCGATCGTCATCCCGACGCATAACTGGTCCAGCCAAATCGTCATGAGTCACGTCGTCGGCCAGATGTTCGAATCCATGGGCAATAGCGTCGAATATGTCTCGACGGACAGCCAGGCGGTCTATGAATCCGTGCGTCTCGGCGACGTAACGCTGGAACTCGAAGTTTGGGAAGGTGCGTTTGGCCCAGCCTTCGAAGCGGCTAAGGAGAAAGGCGGTCTGCATGATGTGGGTGACCATGACGCCGTCACGCGCGAGGATTGGTGGTATCCGATGTGGACCAAGGAATCCTGCCCTGGACTTCCCTCCTGGGAGGCTCTGAACGAATGCTCCGCATTATTCGCCACGCCCGAAACCGGTGACAAAGGCCGCTTCCTCGGTGGTCCGGTAGACTGGCTCAAGCACGATCAGGAACGTGTCGACGCGCTGGGCATGGATTTCGTGGTGGTCAACGCGGGTTCTGCCTCGGCGCTGTGGGCTGAGGTTGGTGCAGCCGAGCGGGATAAACGGCCGGTGGTGATCTTCAACTGGACGCCGAATTTCGTCGAAGCATTGTATCCGGGCGAGTTCGTCGAGTTCCCGGAGTACCAAGAGGGTTGCAAAGATGATCCGGCAGTCGGGCCCAACCCGGAAATGACCTATGACTGCGGCAATCCCGCCAATGGCTATCTCAAGAAGGCCGCATGGGACGGTATGGAAGAAAAGTGGCCCGCCGCTTACGCCACTCTGAAGAACATCAGCTTTACCAACCCGCAGATCGCCGAAATGGCCAAGCTGGTTGATATCGACGAACTGGAACCCGAAGATGCTGCGGCCGAGTGGTTGGAGCAGAACGAGTCGGTTTGGAAGCCTTGGATCGCCGGCGGCGCGTAATCTCTCGCTTTCATCTATGATACACCGCCCCGGTTTTCGAAGCCGGGGCGGTCCTTGTCCCAGCAGAGGTACCTGATGACTGACGCCAAACCCGTGATCTCATGTCGCGATGTCTGGAAACTGTTCGGCCCTCGGCCGGACGCCTATCTTGCAGGACTGGACCCGGCGGCCAGTTTCGATTCAATCCGCGCCGATGGTTATGTCCCTGCGGTGCGCAACGTCTCGCTGGATATTGCCAAGGGCGAGATGCTGGTAATCATGGGATTGTCGGGGTCCGGGAAATCGACGCTCGTACGTTGCATGTCGCGGCTGTTGGATATCACCGGTGGTGTGATCGAAGTTGAAGGTCAGGCAATCGGCGACCTATCTGAGCGCGAATTGATCGATTTGCGCCGGAATAAGATGGGAATGGTTTTTCAGAGCTTTGGCCTGCTGCCTCATCGTACGGTGCTGGACAACGTCGCGTTTCCTTTAGAGATGCGTGGGCAAGACATTCACACCCGCCGCGCTCGAGCGATGGAGGTGATCGAACTGGTCGGTCTTGGCGGGCGCGAAGATTATTTTCCACGTGAGCTTTCTGGGGGACAGCAGCAACGGGTGGGCATTGCACGAAGCCTCGCCATTGAGCCGGACATCTGGTTCCTCGACGAGCCCTTCTCGGCGCTCGATCCGCTGATCCGGCGCGAGATGCAGGACGAGTTTCTGCGGTTGCAGGCGATGCTCGGCAAGACTATCGTCTTCATCACCCACGACTTTGACGAAGCGCTGCGGCTCGCCGACCGTATTGCCATCATGAAGGACGGTGCCGTCGAACAGATTGACCGTGCTGATCGAATTGTGATGGAGCCAGCGACGCCATACGTGGCGAAATTCACCGAGGATATTGATAAGGCGCGTGTGGTCCATGCCAGTGCCTTGGCAATGCCAGTGAATGGCCTCAGCCTAAGCGGCGAACCAGTAGATGGCAGGAAAACGATCTCCCAGTTGGCGCGCGTTCTGGTCAATGATGACCGTGCGATTTTGCCGGTCGCAGGGCCGGACGGAGCGTTGGTCGGGGCGCTGGACCGACAGCGCGCGCTGAATGTGTTGTTGGGAGAAGCTCAATGACCACGGTGGCGACCGATGCGCCGATCTCTGCCCCCGGACAGGCTCGCCTTCGCATAGCGCAGGTCCTTTTTGCCGCGGCTGTCTTCCTCGCGCTCGGCAAAGGCCTGCTGCCTGACGCGTTAATTCGACTGCCAGAGGCGTGGGTGCTGCCCTTTGCCGACTGGTTCAACGCGGTATTCAATTTCATCCGCGACGATCTGGGGTTGATCCATGTCACCCGCGCTTTAGCCGATGGGCTTGAGTGGTTCTTGGATGTGACGGCTAACCTGCTTTACGGCAAGAACCGCTGGCCGCGCCTTGGCCCGATCCCTTGGACCGTAATTGCTGCAACGGCGGCGATCGTGGGCTACGCCTTGAACGGTTGGCGGCTGGCCGCGCTGTCGGGGCTGACGTTTGTCTGGATCTCCGTCATGGGCCAATGGCAATGGGCGATGGAGACGCTTTCTGTGATCTTGATCGCGGCGCCGGTTTCAGTCCTGCTGGGACTGGTGCTGGGAACTCTAGCATGGCAGAGCGCAAGATTTCGCGCGGTGCTGAACCCGCTGTTGAACGTCGCGCAATCGCTTCCGCATTTCGCCTATATGATCCCGGTTGTGGTGTTTGTCGGCGTGGGCCCCAAAGCTGGCGCAATTGTCACTATCATCTTCTCGGTGCCGCCGATGATCCGCATGACGATGTTGGGTCTGCAGAAGGTACCGACCGAAGTGATCGAGGCCGGACACATGGCAGCGGCCACCAAGTGGCAAATGATGCGTCACGTGCGCCTTCCCACAGCGCGGACAGAAATCCTCGTGGGAGTAAATCAGGTCATCATGCAGTGTCTGGCCATGGTGGTACTGGCCAGCTTCATCGGAATGCCAGGTCTTGGCCAAAAACTGTTGCAGCTGTTGCAGGCTCTCAAAATAGGGCGTTCGTTCGAGATCGGCATTACAATCGTCTTGCTGGCAATTGTATTGGACCGCTGTTCCAAAGCCTGGGCAATGAAGCAGCCGGTTCATATGGAGAAGGGCACGCATTGGGCGGTGAGACACCGGCTTCTACTGATCTGGGCGTTTGCAACGGTTGTTCTCTGGTTGCTGTCGCTTGTCTTTCCCGTGCTGCACGAGATCGGTCGCCGTGACGCTCTGAGTCTTGCCGGTCCACTGGATTTCGCCATGGATTGGGTCATCGCGACACTCGACCCGGTGACGCAATGGCTGCGCTGGTTCCTGATCGTCTGGGTGCTGATCCCTCTGCGGGACGGGATGCTCTGGCTGCCAGTGTCGGCAGTGCTGGTGTTTCTGATGGCGGTGGGTTGGTCCATTGGCGGTCGGCGTTCGGCACTGATCTGTCTCGCCTATTTTGGTCTGATCGCCCTGTCGGGCTGGTGGGATCGCGCGATGATTACCGTCTACACAGTGACGTTTTCTGTGTTCCTTGCCACGCTGATCGGCTTTCCTTTGGGAATCTGGGGGTCTTACAGCGAGCGCCGGGCCAAGACTGTCCTTCTGGTGTGCGATACGCTTCAGACGTTCCCGAGCTTCATCTATCTGATCCCGGTGATCATGCTGTTTGGCGTGAATGATGTGGCTGTGGTGGGGGCCGTCGTGCTGTTCGCCGCCGTGCCTCTGATCCGATACACGATCGAGGGATTGCGTGGCGTGCCCGGGGCCCAAATCGAGGCCGCTGACATGTCCGGCGCAACACGGCGGCAAACGTTGTGGTCTGTGCGGCTTCCCCTAGCTTTGCCGACAATCATGGTGGGCGTGAACCAGTCCGTTATGTTCTCGCTGTTCATGGTGATCATCGCTGCCTTTATCGGCACGCAGGATCTTGGGCAGGAAATGCAGCGTGCGCTGTCTTCGAGCGATGCGGGCAAAGGACTGGTATTGGGCCTGGCTGTCGCGTTTATGGGGCTCATGGTCGATCACCTCATAACCGCTTGGGCAACGCGCCGCCGCAAAGCGTTGGGGCTAGGGTGACGCCAAGCGGTTTGGTTTGATGACTCCCCGCCGCCGGAAGGATGTCTAAGTCTAATACGCACCGCTTGTGCGATCTGGTTCAACGCTACCGGCACTTGGCTCCGGGCGATGTCTGGTGTCTGGATGACGCTGTGGTGTAGATTGCGGGAAACGCCGTAAACACACCCACAGGCTGTTTGCGTGCAGATATTACCCGGGGAGTACAAAGCCATGAAACGATCACGCATCAACGACATCATGGCAGAAGCGGACGACATGATCCGGTCGTACGGTTTCACTCTGCCTCCATTCGCCTACTGGACGCCTGATGAGTTCAAGGCAAAGGCCAATGAGGCGCGTCATGTGATCGACGCTCGATGCGGTTGGGACATCACCGATTATGGCGCTGGGCGTTACGATGAAATGGGCTTGTTCCTCTTCACTCTGCGCAATGGCCTGTTGTCAGACCTGCAACGGGGTGGCGGCATGTGTTATGCCGAGAAGCTGCTGATTTCGAAGAAAGACCAGCTTTCGCCTATGCACACCCATGTCATCAAGGCGGAAGACATTATCAACCGGGGTGGTGCCACCTTGATTATCGAGCTTTTTGGATCAGACGATCAGGGAAACTTTGCCGAAGACCGGGGTGGTACGGTTTGGTGCGATGGCATTCGGCTGGATTATGCACCGGGCGAAAAGCTCCGCCTTGCACCGGGGGAAAGCGTGACCCTCCGTCCCGGGGATTGGCACGCGTTCTGGGGGGAGGGCGGTGACGTCCTGATTGGCGAGGTCTCAACCGTCAATGATGACGAGACCGACAATATCTTCCGCGAACAGATTGGCCGGTTCTCGAACATCGAAGAAGACGTTGCGCCCAAGCACCTGTTGGTCAGCGACTACGCGCAGCATTTTTGACAGACCACTTCCCGGATCAAAAAAGCCCCGTCGCGCAGTGTGACGCGACAGGGCTACTCGTAGATACTGAATCTACCGGCAACTGCGTTGAAGGGGCTTTAGATCAAGCGACGACGACGCTCAGTGTTCCCAAGCCGTCGATGCTCAGCTCCATCTGATCGCCTTTGACCACAGGGCCAACGCCGGACGGAGTGCCGGACAGAATCACGTCGCCCGGCGCCAGTTCGAAGTATTCGGACAGGTAGGAAATCATTTCCGGGACTTTCCAGATCATCTGGTTGAGGTCACCTTCCTGGCGGACCTCGCCGTTTACCTTGAGTTCGACACGTCCCTGATCGGGGTGACCCACTTCAGACACAGGGTGAACGGGTCCGCAAGGCGCCGATTGTTCGAATGCCTTGCCGATTTCCCAAGGGCGACCGGCCTTCTTGGCGATGCCCTGAAGGTCGCGCCGGGTCATGTCGAGGGCGAGTCCGTAGCCGAAGACGTGATCCAGCGCCGATTCGACGGGGATGTTGGTCCCGCCCGTCTTGAGAGCCACGAGCATCTCTGCCTCGTGATGCACATCCGAGGTGTGCGGCGGATACGGAAAGGTGTCGGAAGTGGTCAGGTTGTTGGGGTTTTTCTGAAAGAAAAACGGATCTTCGCGATCCGGATCATGACCCATTTCAATGGCATGCGCCGCGTAGTTGCGTCCGATGCAGTAGATCCGGCGGACCGGAAACAACGTATCCTGTCCGGCCACGGGGATAGCTACGACAGGCGGCGTTTCGATTGCGTATTGGGTCATGCGGATCTCCGGAATTTGTAATGGCTTGACGTGGATTATCTCAGCTTGATCCGTAAATCAATTCTCGACCAAACCTCAGATTGCAAGAAAAATCATTGATTGATCGCCCAATCTGCGCTTAGATTTCCTCGAAAACCGCCTAAACGGCGCAAATTGGTAGACCAATAAAGGGTCCAATTCATGCTGATGAACTCTGTCTCGGTTGATGCGGATGACGTAGTTGCAAAGCTGCGCTCCTATATCGCTGAGGGCGGCTACAAGCCTGGCGACAGGCTCGAATCAGAACGCGACCTGATTGTGCGGCTTGATGTGACCCGGGCGCGCTTGCGCAAGGCGTTGGATGCTCTGGAGCATGAAGGCGCAATTTGGCGGCACGTTGGCAAGGGTACATTCATCGCTTCGCCCAATGTTGCCACTGGCCCCAGCAATCTCAAACTGCTGAGCGAGCAGGTCACCCCGGTTCAATTGATGCGCGCCCGCCTGTCGCTGGAGCCGGCCATTGCCCGCGAAGCGGCGCTGCATGCATCGGAAGAGGCTGTGCGCCGATTGAAGCATTCGCGTGATCTGGCAATGGAAGCGCCGGACTGGGACGAATACGAAGCTCAGGACGACAATTTTCACCGCGAGTTGGCCGAAGCCACGGACAACGTGCTTTTGCTCTCTTTGTTCGATCATCTGAACGCCGTTCGCCGTGCCGTGGCATGGAACATGGTTGTGCGCAGCTCTGACCGACCGCCGCGCACGCATTCCAGTTTTTCAGAACATGACGCCATCGTCGCTGCCGTTGAGGCGCGCGACCCCAAAGCAGCGCAGGACGCGATGCGAGCGCATCTCGGGTCCGTATCCGCGCGTCTGTTCGGGGAGGTTTGATGGAAAGAGCATAACCCGCGGGACAGACAGAACAAAAACACCCGCATCGACGATGAAAAACACGATCTCAGGGAGGAGACACATGTTTCGTTTTTTGAAGGCAGCCGCCGTTGCGGCAATGGTTCTGCCAGCGACCATCGGTCTGACCGCTGGTCCGGCACAGGCAGAGACAATCCGCATCGCACTCGCGGAAACCCCATCGGATGAGCTTGCTGCATTCTTCGTGGCGCTGGACCGGGCCAAGGCCAATGGTCTGGACTATGAATGGACGGCATTCTCTGACGAAGAATTGGCGATCCAATCTGTTCTCAGCGGACAAATGGATATCGGGTTCGGAACGCCCTACGCAGCCATGCAGCGTTCCAAAGCACCGCTGCGGATCATCTTCCAGCTGTCAAAGCTCAAATTCTTTCCCGTCACCACCAAGAAATATAGCAGCCTCGAAGATCTGAACGGTGAACCGATCCTGCTGCATTCCCGCGGCGGCGGCACGGACTCCATCGCAAACGTGATTGAAGAGCGGGTCGGCATAACCTTTGGTGAGCGCTCCTATGTACCCGGTTCTTCCAACCGTGTTGCGGCGCTTCTGGGTGGACGCGCGGACGCGACAATCATCGACTTGTCAAACAAGAACAAGCTGATGCGCAGCGAGGCAGGCGGGAACTTCAACGTGCTTGAGATGTTTGACGTCGAAGCCAGTGACGAAGCGCTGTTTGGCAACCTGAACTGGATTCAGGAAAACGAAGAGGATGTTTCGATCTTCGTAAACGCGTTGGTCAGCGTGTGGCAGGATATGGCCAAGGATCCGACAATCATCCGTCGTGAAACCAATCCGGATGGTCCCATCGGCCAATTGCCTGCTGAAATCCTTGCTGAGCTCGACGGGTTCTATTCCGACGCGGTCGAAGGTGGTCTTTACGATCCCAATGGCGGCGGTCGCAAGGCTGCGATGGCCGACATGGAATGGTACTCGGCAGCGGGTCAGCTCGAAGGGTCGCCGGACGAGCTGAACATCGAAGACTTCTGGTACCTCGCTCCGCTTGACGCGGCGATGAAGTAAATCTGCTCCAAACCGCTGCGCGGGTCATTCGCGCAGCGGTTCCTTTTCTAATTGCAGTCCGAAAGACACCGTCAAATGCCCAACCGTGCCTTGTTTCTAAAGCTGCTTTCCGCCGCAATTCTTTTTGGCGCGTGGGAGGTCGCAGGTCGCATTCCAGTCAGCTTCGCGTTTCCGACCTTTCTGGAATCCATGCGGGCGCTGTTTGCGATGACGCTGGATGGCACCATCTTCACGGCGTATGCCGAAACGTTGAAGCCTCTCGCCATTGGCGTGGCCATCTCGGCTGTGCTGGGCATTGCCATCGGCCTCTGGGTCGGATTGAGCAATACGTTTGACTGGCTGTTTTCGCCAATTTTCATCGTCATGCAGGCTGCGCCCTTGGCCGCGCTGATCCCGCTTCTGGTTTTGGCCTACGGCATTGGACTGACGTCAAAAGTGCTTGTCGTGTGTATCATGGCAATGCCCGTCATCGTCCTGAACACAAGTGGTGCCGTCCGCAACACGCCGGAGTCCTTCAAAGAAATGGGCCGGTCGTTCCTCGCTTCAGAAACCTCGATCATCCTTCGGATCATCATTCCCGCTGCCTCTCCGGTGATTTTTGCCGGTCTGCGCCTTGGTATCTCGGCGGGTTTTATCGGTGCCATTCTGTCCGAGCTGAAAATCACGCCAACCGGCGTTGGCGATATCATCACCTACAGTCGATCCATTGCAGATTACCCCAGCATGTATGCCGCCATCTTCTCGATCATCCTGCTTGCCGTGCTGTTTCTGAACCTGCTCGAAAAGATCGAGGTCACTCTCTTCAAAGGAAATCAACGTGACTATGTCTCAAACTAAGGAAACACTCACGGCGGCGGGTGCAGCCGAGTTCGAAAGTGCGGTTTCTGCCCGGAACATCTCCAAGAACTACGGAGAAGTCGAGGCTCTGCGCGACATGTCGCTCGAGTTCCCGCGTGGTCAATTGACCTCGCTGCTGGGGCCGTCGGGTTGCGGCAAGACGACGTTGCTCAAGATCATTGCGGGTTTGCTTGAGCCCTCTTCGGGTGAGATCGAAGTCAATGGAAAACGGGTTACCGGACCCGGTCCCGACCGCGCCTTCGTATTTCAGGATTTCGCATTGCTGCCTTGGGCCACTGTCCTGCGCAACGTCGCGTTCGGCCTTGAGATGCGAGGCGTCGCTGCTTCCGAGCGTGAAGCGCGAGCAGAGAAGTACATCAAGGAAGTCGGTCTGGCTGGGTTCGAAAACAGCTATCCGCACGAGCTGTCCGGTGGGATGCGGCAACGTGTGGGTCTAGCCCGTGCTCTGGCTGTGGATGCCCAGGTGCTCTTGATGGACGAACCGTTTTCGGCCGTCGACGAACAGACCCGTCGGAAGTTCCAGGAAGACCTGCTTCAACTGGTGCAGAACGAGAACAAGACCTTCATTTTCGTCACACACTCGATCGAGGAAGCGGTCTACGTGTCCGACCAGATCGCCATTCTGCTTCCGCGCCCAAGCCGCGTGTCCGAGATCATCCGTCCTTCGAGTTTCCGCAACAAGGGCGTCGACAACATTCGCCGCGACCCGGAGTACCTCGATATCGTCGACGAAATCTGGGCCTCGCTCAGAAGCTATGTGGAGTAGGGGACGGCCATGACACTGTTTGGATACCGCCTTCCCGGAATGTCATCGCTGCTGCTTTGGGGTCTCTTGTGGGAGATCGTCGGCCAGATGAGCTTGACGTTCTTTGTTCCCCCGCTCAGCGAAGTGCTTGGCACCCTCTTTGAAATCCTCGGCACAAGCGCCTTTCAGAAAGCACTGTTCGAGACGGCCTATGCCTTTCTGGCGGGTGTGTTCTTTGCAATCGTGATCGGGATTCCTGTGGGCATTCTCATGGGCAAAAGCCGCCTTCTTGACGAGATGCTTTTACCGTGGGTCAATGTGTTCCTGAGCGCGCCTTTGACTGCACTGGTCCCCGTACTGATGGTTCTCTTCGGCTTTGGCATGAAGTCCATCATCATCACGACAACGCTCTTCGCGATCTGGATCATCATCCTCAATTCCCGTGCAGGTGTGCGGCAGATCAACCGTTCTCTCGTGGAGATGGCTCACAGTTTTGGCGCATCGTCCACGGACGCGTTCTTCAAGATCTACTTCTGGGCTGCGCTGCCCGAAATCCTTGGCGGTGTTCGGATCGGCATCATCCGGGCGGTCAAAGGGGTAATCATCGGGCAGTTGCTGATCTCCATTGTGGGTTTCGGCGCACTGTTCGAACTGTACTCAGCCAACTTCCTGATGGGTCATTTCTGGGCCGTTCTGATCGTGCTCTTCGCGCTGGCGTTCACGATCTCGGAGTTCCTCGCCTATCTGGAAAGGCGCGTGTCATACTACGCGGCCAAGCGATGACCAGAATGGAGACGCAACGCGCGTGACGCATCTCAAGCTGACACTCGCCACCTGGGACCACGACCGCATCATGGCGTTGCATGACGGGCGTGTGACAGTGCCGGGTGTCACGCTTGAAAGCCACATCCACCCCACCTCCAAGTTGTTTCCGTGGGCGGTACAGGAGGCGCGGTTCGACATTACAGAGATGTCTGTGTCCAGCTACGTGCTGCAACTGTCGCGCGGCGGGTCGGACTACACCGCCATTCCAGCCTTCGTCAGTCGCGCGTTCCGGCATAGCGGATTCTTCGCCCGTGCCGGGTCGGGTATCGAAAGCCCCGCCGATTTTGCGGGTCGCAAGATCGGTGTGCCCGAGTACCAGATGACCGCCGCGCTCTGGATGCGGGGTATTCTGGCGGATGAATACGGCGTGGCCTGCGACGACATCCATTGGCGTACGGGTGCCTTGGATGAAGGCGTGCGGCGCGAACGTCTGGAACTGGCATTGCCAGAGGGAATGGTGGTCGAACCGATCACCGAAGGTGACAACCTGCAGGACATGCTTCTGCGCGGCGAAATCGACGGTCTGCTTGCCCCGAAACCACCCAAGGCATTCCTTGACGGCAATCCTGATCTGGTGCGCCTGATCCCGGATTTCGAAGCGGCTGAGCAGGCCTATCACGCCAAGACCGGCTTCTTTCCGATCATGCATTTGATCGGCATCCGTAAAACCATTGCAGAGCAATACCCCGAATTGCCCCGCGCGTTGTATGACGGCTTCGTCGAGGCACGTGATCTGGCCATGGCGCGTCTGCGGGCGGTTTGGCTCGGCAATGCAAACCGGCTGAGCCTGCCTTGGCTCAATTCCGCGATGGAGCGGACTCTTTCGAGCATGGGTCCGGATTACTGGAGCTATGGCTGCGCGGCCAACATGGCCGAGATCGACGCGATCTGCCGCTACTCCTTGGATCAGCATCTGTCTGCTGGACCCGTCGCGCCCGAAACGTTGTTTCACCCCTCGGTTCTGGACACCTGAGATGATGGAAATGTGGCATGCAGGACTGGGATGGCCAACCGCAGCAACGCTGCTGGCGATCAGCTTTGCCAGCTCGTTCATCACCATCGCGTTCGGCATAGGAGGAGGTGCGGTGATGCTCGCCGTTCTGGCGACGCTTTTGCCGGCTGCCGCCATCGTCCCGGTGCATGGGTTGGTGCAACTCGGATCGAATGCCGGGCGCGCAGCGATCATGACACGCTACATGCGGTTCGACCTGCTCGGCCCGTTTGCCCTTGGCGCAGTCATCGGCATTCTTCTTGGAGGCTCGGTCGTTGTGCAGCTTGAGCCCGGCTGGATACAGATCGGCGTGGGGCTGTTCATCCTGTGGTCCGTGGTTGCCAGCCCACCTGCATTCTTGCGCAGGTCCGGCATGATCACCGGCGTGTTTTCCAGCTTCCTGACCATGTTTTTCGGTGGAACAGGGCCGTTTGTGGCGACCTACGTCAAGGCGCAAGACCTTGAACGCCACGCCCATGTTGCCACCCATGCAATGTTCATGACCTTGCAGCACCTGCTCAAGACCGTGGCCTTTGGCGTTCTCGGGTTTGCCTTCAGCGCCTGGGCGGGCCTCATCGTGCTGCTGATTGCTGCAGGCGTTCTGGGAACCTTCGCCGGGCGCGTGATGCTGGCACGGATTGACGATCGCCGCTTCAGGATTGTGCTGAATGTCATTCTTAGCCTGCTTGCCGCGCGGCTCATCTACGCCGGGGTTGTCGACATTTTCTTCGCCGAAGCGGCCCCACTGGCGACAGGAGGACGTGACTAACCCGCAGAGAAACTGCGCGATCTTTGCGGAAGACCATCAACAGCGCGTGCGAACTGGAACATGAAAACGGGAGGAAACCATGTCCATGAAACCGATGATCACCCGCCGGACCCTGCTTGGTACAGGTGCCGCTGCTGCGTCGCTCACGCTTGCCTCACCCGGCTTGCTCCACGCCAGCACCTTCCCCGAGCGGAATATCAACGTATACGTTCCGACCGCGGAAGGTGGCGGTGCTGACCGCAATTTCCGTGCGTTCTCAAGCGTTTGGAAAGGTAAGCTGGGCACTGACTTCGAACCTGGCTTCTATCCGGGCGCGTCGGGCCGTGTGGGCTATGAGATCTACATGGGGAAAGCCGACGCCGACTGCTACAACCTCATCTTCGGCAACATGGGCCCCGAGGTCCTGAACTGGGCCATGCAGGCGCCCAGCTTTGACGTGAACGATTACTTCTACTTCGGTCAGGTCGACAAAGACCCCTGCTGTCTGTTCGTTGGCGCTGAAAGCCCGCTGAAGACGATGGATGACATCATTGCAGCGGCCAAGACACGCCGCCTGAATGTCGGCACGAGCCGCATGGCGCACCCGGCATCCATTGGTTTGTTGGCTCTGGGCGACAAGCTTGGCATCGACTTCAATCTGATCCCACTTCAGGGCGGCAAGGGCACCGTCGCCGGTGCTGTCACGGGCGAGGTCGACTTCTCGGTTCTGACATCCGGCTCCGTGATCGCTGCGGGCGACAGCGTGAAAACGCTGCTGGTATTTGGCAACAACATCGTCGGCGAAGCGCTCGACAATGCGCCTAGCATCAATGACGCCTACGACATGGACTTGCCCGAAATGCTGTCGGCGCGCGCATTTGGCATCCACAAAAAAGCCGCAGACGACCATCCGGATCGATTCGAAGTACTGACAAGCACGTTCAAGGAAACCTTCGACGATCCGGCACTGATGGACGCCTACATCGCCAGCAAGGGCCAGCCGGAATACCTGCAATATGCGGGTGTCGAGGAATGCGAAGCCTTCAAACAAGCCATGCTTGAAATGGGTGCGCGCTACAAGTCGCTGCTCAGCGGCGCGTAAAGCGCATCGGCCCGGCAGCAAAGAGGCACCTACCGGGCCAACTCTTCCATTTCGCATACAGGGACGCAGACATCATGTCATCGGAGCACCATAAACCGCCACGCCAACTTGGCGGTGAGCTTGTGATCCCCATCCTTGCGGTGGGTTTCACGATTTACTTCTTCTCGACGATTTGGAACTCGCCTTGGACTGCGAAGGTCAGCGCGTTCATGGTAGGCGGTGTTCTTCTTCTGGTCTGCACGATTTTCTTCGTGCGCTGCGTGTTCTGGCTCAACCGGGGTGAAGGAACCCTGAGTTTTGGCAATCTGTTCACCATGGACGATATCCGGTCCGGTCGGATCGGCCTGTTGGCCAGTACGGTTGGTTATGTGTTGTTCATCGACAGGCTGGGGTTCACCCTGACGACGTTTCTGTTTCTGGCGATCAGTATGATGATCCTGTCCAAAGGCAGGAATGCGGCCTTCATCACGGTAATCTCTGGCGCGATGGCGCTGACCGGATGGGCGGTCTTCATCTGGGCTTTCGACACGCGCTTTCCGCGCGGTTGGTTCGAAACCACTATGAAAGTGGTGTTGGCCAATGGATAGCGGTACGGCTTCGATCCTGGTCGAAGTGTTCTTCGAAACACTTGGCTATTGGTACATTATCATCCCGACGATTTTCCTCGGACTGATCGTTGGCGGCATTCCCGGTTTTTCCGCTGCAAACACCATCATCATCCTGATGCCCCTGACCCTCGCGCTCGATCTGCAATCCGGCCTGATCTTCATGATCTCGCTCTACTGCGCGGCACGCATGGGTGCGGGTATTCCGGCGATTCTTGTTAATATCCCGGGTACAGCGGGTGCTGCGGCCACGCCGCTGGATGGCTATCCGATGGCGAAGCAGGGCAAAGGACAGCAGGCGCTTGCGATTTCCTTTGTCGCCTCCTGCATCGGCGGTCTGCTCACAACGATGCTAGCGCTGGCGACCATGCCGATCCTCGCGCGAGTCGGGTTCTACATGCACTCGGTTGAGATGATCGTTGTCATGCTCTTCGGCATCTCGCTGATTGCGTCGATCGCGGCACAGGACATGATCAAAGGCCTGATAGCGGGGTTTCTCGGTCTGATGATCGGCTCCATCGGCACCGATGTGGTCTATGCGACACCGCGCGGAACCTTCGGGTTCTTAGAACTTTATGACGGCGTACCGTTGATCCCGGCTCTGGTCGGTCTGTTCGCGGTGTCCGAAGCCTTCGTCATCATAGAGAAACGTGTGATCGTGAACCATGATGGTGAACCGAAAGCGCCGAACTGGCATGACACGTTAGAAGGCGTGCAGATCGCGCTCAAACGCTGGGTTCACATTGTCTGGACCTCTTTGATCGGCCTTGTGATTGGTGTCATCCCCGGCGCAGGCGCGTCGATTGCCAGCTTTGTGGCTTATCAACAGTCGCGGAGTTTTTCGAATACCCCTGAGAAATACGGCACTGGTCACCCGGAAGGCCTGATCGCTCCGGAATCTGCCAACAATGGCGTGACTTCTGGGACACTAGTTCCGCTTCTCGTGCTTGGCATCCCCGGTGGTGCAACGGCGGCGATCATGCTCGTGGTGATGCAGTTTCACGGTGTCAGCTTTGGCCCGTCTCTTTTTGAGAACCAGCCCAAGGTGGGTTACGGCATGTTCATGGCGATGGCGATCAGCTACGTCTTCATGTTCCTGACGATTCTGCCACTCAGCCGGTACATGAGTCATGTGACGACAATCCCGACGATCTACCTCGCGCCGATGATCATCAGCTTCACGTTGGTGGGTGGTTTCGTTCCGCGTGAGTACATGTTCGACATGTACCTTGCCTTGGCCTTTGGCATCTTGGGCTACATCGCAAGACGCACAGGATACCACGTCGCGGCGATCCTGATCGGGGTCATTCTTGGGCCGCTTCTGGAAAAGTACTTCCTCTGGTCACTCAAGAAATCGGACGGCGACATCATGGTGCTGTTCTCGTCCACGCTGGGCAACATCCTTTGGGTGGCTTTTGCTCTGTCAATCATCCTGCCCATCGTCTTTGGCATGAGGCGCAAACGCAAACTCGAGGTGCCTGCGGAATGAAACGCGAAGTCGAATACGAGCTGTCACGCAATATCCGTCGTGTGGGACATCTGGACACCCAAGGCGGTGGCGAAGTGGTGGTGCGGGACGGTTACGCCTATGTCGGCCACATGAAACCGCCGATGGGCACGTCGATCATCGACGTATCGGACCCCACCAGTCCCAAAGTGGTGTCCCATGTTGCCCCGCCGGATGAGTGGTCGCACACCCACAAGGTAAAAGTGGTTGGTAATCTCATGATCACCAATGTCGAAATGGACCGGCGGCATTTCCTGCGCAAGGGCGACAAGATTGCCGGGTTGCGGGCAGAAGGGCTATCCGACGACCAGATCGCAGAGCGCCTTGCAGTAAAGCCTTCCGACATCCCGGTTCTCGAAGAGGCAGTGGAGCGCGGCTATCACAGCGGCGGATTCCGCGTCTGGGACGTATCGGACAAGACCGCGCCAAAGCTGCTGTCCTACGTCAAGACCTACGGGTTCGGCGTGCACCGCTTCGATATGGATGCGAACTACGCCTACATCTCGACCGAGATGGAGGGCTATGTCGGCAATATCCTTGTCATCTACGATCTCGCCGATCCGACCAATCCAACCGAAGTGTCGCGCTGGCATATGACGGGGCAGCATGTGGCGAATGGTGAAACGCCCACAGGTGTCGGCTACAGTCACCGCTTGCACCACGCTATGCGCTGCGGAGATGAGCTTTGGGCCGCGGTCTGGCACACTGGTATTCGGGTGTTGGATGCCAGTGACATCACAAAACCGACGCTCAAGGGCAGCTACCGCTTTCCAAAAGCCATTCCCGAGCCGACGCATACCGTTATGCCGCTGGAACAGACCATCAACGGCAGGCGCTACGCCATCGCCATCGATGAAGAGCATGACCACATGCCGGGCCGCTTGCATGGATTCATTTGGGTCATTGACGTCACCGACCTGAACAACATGGAACCTGTCGCGGCATGGGATCTTTCGGAACGCTTCTGCCCGTGGGTTGGCGAAGAGGGTGTGCGTTTTGGCGGGCACCAATACCAAGAGAAACTGGACAGCACATTGATCTACGCAACCTGGTTCGCGGGCGGGTTGCGTGTGCTCGACGTGGCCGACCCGCACCTGCCGGTAGAGGTGGCGCATTTCATGGAACCCGGTCCCTCGGGTGCTCCGCCGCAATCGAACGATGTGGATGTCGATGACAAAGGGCTGATCTACGTGCTCGACCGCAACCGTGGCCTCGATATTCTGGAGATGACCCTGTGAGCGACCCCGACCTTTTACCACCAAGCGTTGATCCAAACACCAAAGCGCTGGGCATCCGTCGCGTCAGTGCGCGGAACGAGGCGTCAACCCGGTCGGTGATGATGGTGCGCGATCACATCGTCATCACGGACGAGAAGGAATCGAACACCGGGCCGACCCCGCTTGAAATGACGCTGTCGTCGCTTCTCGGGTGCGAAGGCGTCATCATCAATCGCTGCGCCGAGGCGATGCAGTTTTCCTACACTGCCGTCGATATGGAAGCCGATGGCGAGGTCGATCAGCGTGGCAGTCGCGGCGTACAGGGGGTGCGGCCTTACTTCAATTGGGTCAAACTCTGCATTCGCGTACACACCGACGAACCGCAGGATCGGTTTGATCGGTTGACCCGAAATGTCGAATACCGCTGCCCAGTGATGAACCTGTTCAAATCGGCAGATGTGGACGTTGAGATCAAATGGGAGCGCGTCACGCCTTGAGTCTGAGATTAACGATCAACGGAACCCGCCACGACATCACGTCCGACCCGGATACACCGCTGGTCTACGTCCTGCGGGATGAACTGAAGATGAAAGGCACGAAGCTCGGCTGTGGGCTCGAACAATGCGGCGCTTGTGCGGTGTTGGTCGATGGCAAGGTTGTGCTGTCCTGCGTGACGCCAGTTGAGGTTTTCGACGGTCAGGCGATCACCACTATTGAAGGCATCGCTGACACCGAGGTCGGGCAGCGCGTGCAGCAAGCTTTTGTCAAAGAGACCGCAGCGCAGTGTGGTTACTGCACCTCCGGTCTCGTGATCGCCGCAACGGCTCTGTTGTCGGAAGATGCTGCGCCGGATGAGGAAACGACAAAGACAGCGCTGACCCCGCATCTTTGTCGCTGCGGTTCGCACCCACGTGTGCTCAAGGCGATCAAAGAGGCGGCGTCGACATGAGCCTTGATGCGTATCCGAAGGTGTCGGACTGGATCACGGTCGAGGATAGCCAGTTTCTAGTCCACACAGGTAAGGTGGATATTGGGCAGCGTATCTCGACCGCGCTTCTTCGGATTGTTCAGGAAGAACTTGCCCTGCCGCTGTCTTTCGTCGACATCGCACCGGTGCGTACTGGCACCGCTCCAGACGAAGGGATCACGTCTGGAAGCAACTCCATCGAACAATCTGGTCGCGCCGTGGCATCTGCCGCCGCCACTCTTCGGAAGCATCTGATGGACGCGGCGGTGGCCCAGCATGGTGGCATGCTCGCTGACTGGTCGCTGCTGGATGGCTACATTCAAAGAGGCGGGACGAACCTTCGCATCGCTTTGACCGAAATTGCCCGCGACCTTCCGCCGGATCTGCGCGTCGATCCCAGCTTGCCGAGACATATTGGAAGCAGTGCTCCAACCGCAGCGATGCGGGGTATTGCCGAGATGGTAGAGGGGCGTTTTACCTTTCTGCATGACTTGGACCTGCCGGGCATGTGGCACGCCCGCCGTGTCAGTCCTCCGCACGCGCGAGCGAAGCTGCGTGAGATCGAACAGACCGCAATCGAGCGGGTCACGGCCAAGAGGCTGAGGATCGTTCGTGACGGCAGCTTTCTTGCCGTGGCCGGCCCGCGCGAATGGGACGTTGTCAAAGCGGCCACCACTCTTGGACTTGCCTGTAGCTGGGACGTAGGCGACGGCTTTCCTGAAACCGACGTGTTCGCGCAACTCGTTCCAGAAAACGCCCAGCGCTTCCCAGTAATAAAAGGAACGCCGCAAAAAGCTCCTGTACCCGATCCGGTTCCCGCGCCCGACCTCAGTGCTCGGTTTGAGCGCCCGTACCAAATGCACGGGGCACTGGCTCCGTCGGCTGCTCTGGCCGAATGGACAGGGGATCGCCTTATTCTGAAGAGTCATAGCCAAGGCATCTATCCGTTGCGTCAAGCGATTGCCGACAGTCTTGATCTGCCGCTGGAGCAGATCGAGATCACTCATGTCCCCGGCTCCGGCTGTTACGGCCATAACGGTGCCGACGATGCGGCCTATGAGGCCGCGCTGATCGCGGTGGCGCTTCCCGACACGCCGATCCTGCTCAAGTGGACGCGCGAGGATGAACACGCGTGGGAGCCCTACGCTCCGGCAATGGCGGTTCAGGTCGATGCAACCTTGTCAGACGGTCGCATCACGACCCTGTCTGCCGAAGCCTTCAGCGACACCCATCGCGGTCGCCCCCGTCCCGGTCCGAACCGTGCGGGACCCGCCAAACTGCTGGCCAACCGTTTCCACGAGTACGCGATGGATCCCTATGTTGCGCCTCCAAATATGGGCACGCATGGGGGGATGCACCGCAACCTTGATCCAATCTACGATTTTCCGGAAACCCGTCTGGTTAAGAACCTGGTCCAAGGGCTGCCTCACCGGACGTCCGCAATGCGCTGCCTCGGGGCTGTTGCCAATATCTTTGCGCTGGAAAGCCTGATGGACGAGGCCGCGGACAGCGCGGGGGTCGAGCCGATCACCTTTCGCCGGAGGCAACTAAGCGACACCCGCGCAATTGCCGTGCTGGACGAACTCGAGCGCCGGTTGCCCTCACCTGGTGAAGGCGTCGGACGCGGTATCGCCTACGCGCAATACAAGAACGCCATGACTCGTGTTGGCATCGCTGTGGACCTGACTGTAACAGACGCCGCCGCAGTCGTCCTTGAACGCGTGACGCTTGTTGCCGACGCAGGTCGGGTGATCGACCCGGATGGCCTGACGGCTCAACTGGAAGGCGGTGTCATGCAGGCCGCGAGTTGGGCGCTCTACGAAGAGGTAACCTGGGATCGGGACGGCATTACCTCGCGTGATTGGGACAGCTACCCGGTGATCCGCTTCGACAATGTGCCTGCATTTGACATCACACTGCTCGACGCGCCGCAAAGCCCGTCCGTTGGTGCAGGCGAAGCATCGCCGGGGCCAACGGTCGCTGCAATTGCAAACGCCATCTTCCACTGCACCGGGCTGAGGCTGCGCCGGATGCCTTTCACTCCGGATGCGTTGACCCGCGCTGCCTTGGCCACTTGACGTGGATTACAGCTGCCCGCTGCAACATCCGGTTGGCCGGCTTGGGCATCATAGAACGAAGCCCCACCGGGTTGAAAAAATGTGATGGTCGCTGGAGGTTTACCCAGTATTCCGCCACACAAACCGTCAACAGAGTTCCGTTCAAAAAGAGGCCCGCGTGAAATTTTCTGCAAACCTTGGTTATCTATGGACGGACCGCCCTTTGCCCGACGCGATCCGGGCTGCAGCGGCAGCGGGGTTTGCTGCCGTTGAATGCCATTGCCCGTATGATACTCCCGCATCCGAAGTGAACGCAGCATTGGCGGAAACAGGGTTGACCATGTTGGGTTTGAACACCCTGCGCGGGAAGCCAGGCGAATTCGGTCTCGCGGCGCTGCCGGGGCGGGAATCTGAAGCGCGGGCGGTTATTGATCAGGCCATCGACTACGCGCAGGCCATTGATGCCAAGGCGATCCACGTAATGGCTGGTTTTGCCAAAGGACCAGAGGCCGACGCGACCTTTCTGGCGAACCTGTCGTATGCAAGGCAACGCTGCCCGTCGGGCATCGTGGTGCTCATCGAGCCGTTAAACCGGCATGACGCACCGGGGTATTTTCTGAATTCGACGGATCAAGCCGCGGATATCCTGCGCCGCCTCAATCTGCCCGGGGTCAAATTGATGTTCGACTGTTACCATGTGGGGCGAACCGAGGGGGATATAGTCACCCGGTTTTCGGCATTGCAGCCGATAATTGGCCATGTGCAATTCGCATCCGTCCCGGATCGGGGTCCACCGGATCGGGGTGAGGTGAATTACGAATTTGTCTTTGACCACATCGCCAAGAGCGGTTGGATCCGCCCCTTGGGAGCAGAGTACAAGAGCGATGGCGCTACCGACGCAGGGCTTGGCTGGATGCGGCGGTACTCGGAGTAACCGCCCCGACCGCGATGGATGTCACGGACGGGGTTGTGTCAGTTGCAAACGTTTCTGTTCAGACCGCAGTTCGGAATGACGAGACTTCGGAGGTCAAAACCTTGGAGGCGTTTGCAAGTTGGCTGCACGAGAACGTGGTTTCCGTCGCCATCTGGGCGTTTTCCTGAGTCATGCTCTCCATGTGGCTCACGGACTCGTTGATTTGAGACAATGCAACCGACTGGCTGGTGATGCCGTCTGCGATCCGCCCGATTCTGGTGCTCACATTGGCAAAACCCTCGAATAGACTGTTGAAGTCTGCCCCGGCGCGATTGACCAAGGACACCCCGTTCGCAACGTGGCTTTCACTTGCTTCGACAAGAGACGTGATCTCACGTGCAGATTCGGAACTGCGTTGCGCAAGCTGTCGAACCTCGGTCGCAACGACAGCAAAACCGCGTCCGGCAGCGCCCGCGCGCGCAGCTTCGATCGCGGCATTCAACGCGAGAAGGTTGGTCTGAACAGCGATAGATTCAATCGTGTTCACGATTTTCGAAATCCTTCCGGACGATGTCTGGATAAGAACCATCGCTTCCATCATGTCTTCGACAAGCTTCGCGTTGCCCTCGGCTTTGTCGCGCGTCTCTTTGGCGACGGTGTCGGCAGACTGGGCCTCTTTCGCCGCTTTGCCCACCGTTTCGTTCAGTTGGTTCAACGCTTGGGCTGTCTGGCTCAGTGCAGACGCCTGCGCCGCGCTCCGGTCCGAAAGCTCGGCAGAGGATGCAGTCAACGTCTGCTCAATGGTCTGAACCACGTCGGTCACCGCAGAAACCCGCCCAAGTAGCTCGCTCCAGTCTTCCATGGTAACATTGAAGGCTTCTCCCAGAACGGCCAAATCGGGCAGGTCGCTGACAGGAATGCGATGGGTCAGATTGCCTTGACGCAGTTGCTCAAGTCCTTCGGCGACTGCCTCAATTGCCTCTTGGCGCGCAGTGATGTCAGTCGCAACTTTGACCACACGCTTAACCCTGCCGTCGTCATCGAAAACCGGGGCATAAGTGGCCTGGATCCAGATCGTACGACCCTTCCGTGTGCGGCGGGGAAATCGGTCTTGAAAGGTTTTGCCCGATTTCAGGTCTCGCCAGAATTGGGCGTATTCTTCGGTGCGCGCATAATTCGGATCGATGAACATGCGATGATGTTTCCCAACAACCTCTTCGGACGAGTAGTCCAATGCTGCCAAGAAGTTCGCGTTCGCATGCAAAATGATCCCTTCCACAGTGAAGTGGATCACAGCTTGTGTACGCTCTACCATCGACAGTAGAGCGGTTTGTCCTTCGTCGATTTCTACATCTGATCTCGTGTCTAGCATCGTGCATTCCTTCGTGGCTGGACAGAGAAACGACGCTACCGAAGGTTGGTTTAGTGATGGGCGCTTTTGGCGAGAGGCCCTATAAAAAGATCATATTGACCCATACGTTTTTCCTCGGTGAATAACTTTAGTTGGGCGTGATCAGCCTCGTCCAAGCATCAAGAGTTGCAAGGTTTGACGTTGTCGTCCAGCGTTGTGCGACAATATCCATTGCGATACTGCCCAACTCCGCTTCGATGTTGATGAGGTCACCCCGGTTGAGATCCGGTTGCGCCAAAGCCTCAGGCACCCAAGCGACGCCGAGCCCGGATTGCGCCAGTTGGAGTGCTGCTGTGGAAAGACCGGTCTCGGTCACCACGCTCACAGCGTAACGCCCGTCCAACGCCGGAAGGATGTGCCTGTTCAAAGCAGCACCAAGGAACACATCTGCCGGGTAGCCAATGATGCGTAGGTCGCCTTGATCGAGCCTTGATCTCAGATCGTTTTCAAATGCCCTGCCATAGACGGGGATCAGTGTGTCGGCTCCGATGACCGCTTCGAGCAGGAACGACGGCAATTCGGTGACTGGCTCAGACTTGATGCGATAGGTCAGCGAAATAGCAACCTGTCTGCGGATCAAGAGCGTTTCGCATTCGTCACGGTTCGCGGATCGCAGGCGGATATGCGTGCGGCTGGGTTCTGCGACAGAATTGATGATATGCGTGCCCATAGACGTGGTGATCGCATGCTGACTGGCGATCACGAGCTGACGCAGACCCGTGCTTTGTTCTTGCCGCATGTCAGACAGAAGCAAGCGCTGCTCAGCGGCAAGCTTGCGCAACTCCGCCTCGCGGTCCCGCAGGACGGTCGATGGCCCGCTGGGTTTGACACTGCGGTCGATCAACTCGATTCCCAGCACATCCTCGAGGGTTTTGATGCGGCGCGAAAAGGCAGGTTGTGTTACGTTCCTGAGGCGGGCGGCATCTGCCACGCCGCCGCTGTCCAGAAGCGCCACGAGGTCTTCGATCCAGTCAATGCGCATTGGGGGCCTCTTTATGCGTAATGTGCATAATAACGCCAGTTTTTCTATTTGACGAGGCTGGTTACATGCAGAATTGATACGCCAAACCAATCAAAGGATGCGGCCATGCACTTTTCCCGATTCCCTCGCGTCAACCTCGCTCATCTGCCGACCGCGCTTGAGCCGATGGACCGTCTGTCCAAAGAGCTTGGCGGACCCCGTATCTGGATCAAGCGGGACGACTGCACAGGCATGTCCACTGGCGGCAACAAGACCCGCAAACTGGAATTCCTGATGGCAGAAGCGCAGGCGCAAGGCGCTGATCTGGTCATCACGCAGGGTGCTACGCAATCCAACCACGCGCGCCAGACCGCTGCTTGCGCTGCCAAGCTCGGTATGGACTGTCATATCCTGCTTGAGGATCGCACCGGGTCGAACGATCCGAACTACAATCTGAACGGCAACGTCTTTCTTGATTTCCTGCACGGTGCGACCGCCGAAAAGCGCCCCGGTTCCGGGCTCGACATGAATGCCGAGATGGAAGCAGTGGCCGAGAAGTTCCGCGCCGAAGGCCGCAACGTCTACACCATTCCCGGTGGCGGCTCGAACGCGACCGGCGCGCTGGGCTATGCCAATGCCGCGATGGAGCTTGTAACTCAGGCGAACAATATGGGTCTCAAGATCGACCGTATCGTGCATGCGACCGGTAGCGCTGGGACTCAGGCAGGTTTGATCGTCGGCCTCAAAGCCATCAACGCGAACATCCCGCTCTTGGGCATTGGCGTTCGCGCGCCTAAGCCAAAGCAGGAAGAGAATGTCTACAACCTCGCCGTCAAGACAGCCGAGAAACTGGGCTGCCCCGGTGTCGTCGCCCGTGAAGATGTCGAGGCGAACACCGATTACGTTGGCGAAGGTTACGGCATCCCGACCAAAGAGGGTCTGGCGGCCATCGAAATGTTCGCCCGTCTTGAAGGCATCCTGCTGGATCCGGTCTACTCCGGAAAGGGCGCGGCGGGTCTGATCGACCTCGTGCGCAAAGGCGCATTTGCAGACGACGAGAATATCGTCTTCGTCCACACCGGTGGTGGCGTCGCGCTCTTCGGCTATACGGCTGCGTTCGATTACGACGCGCCGACCATGGCGGCTGAGTAAGTCTAGATGCGGCCTTTCACCGGTAGCTTCACGCAGCAGGAAACGATCGCAGAAGATGCGATCGACGCCGCTGTTGAAGTGCTCAGGAGCGGAAGGCTGCATCGCTACAACACCGTCGGTGACGAGCTTGGCCCCGTAGCCGAGCTCGAAAAAGCTTATGCCGCTTATCAGGGGGCGGAGTACTGTTTGGCCTGCACCTCGGGTGGTTATGCCATGGCAACAGCCATGCGTGCCCTAGGGGTCGGTCCGGGCGACAATGTGCTCACCAACGCCTTCACGTTGGCCCCTGTGCCGGGGGCGATCGCTGGTGTCGGAGCCGAGGCGGTATTGGTCGAGATCACGCCGGACCTCGTTCTGGACTTGGCCGATCTCGAAACCAAGATCGCGTCGGCCAACCCGAAGGCCGTGCTGCTGTCCAATATGCGTGGACACCTGTGCGATATGGATGCGCTCACGGCGTTGCTCGACCGTCATGACATTCCTCTGATCGAGGATTGCGCTCATACGATGGGGGCATCCTGGAACGGTCGCAAATCCGGTAGCTTCGGGGTCGCAGGGTGTTTCTCGACACAGACCTACAAGCATTTGAACAGCGGCGAAGGTGGGTTCCTCACCTCAAACGATCCCGAATTCATGGCGCGGGCCATCATGATGTCCGGGTCATACATGCTCTACGACCGTCACGGCGCGGCCCCGTCGCCTGAAGTGTTCAAAGATATTCGCCTTGATACGCCGAACATGTCGGGTCGGATGGACAACCTCCGGGCGTCGATCCTGCTCCCCCAGTTGGAGCAGTTGGAAACCAATATTGAAAGGTGGAACGAGCGACACGATCTGGTCGCGGATCGCCTGCGCGGAGTCGCAGATGTCTATGTACCTCACCGACCAGCCGAAGAGAGCTATGTCGGCTCATCGTTCCAGTTCCTGATGCCCGACGCCGATGCCGATACGATGCGTCAGGTGGTTGCGGCGGCAAAGAAGCTTGGCGTGGAACTCAAGTGGTTCGGTGCTGACATGCCGGTCGGGTTCACTTCGAACCATCAAAGCTGGCGCTACGTGACCGCGCAGCATTTGCCAAAAACGGATGCAATACTCGCCGGGCTGCTGGATATGCGCATCCCACTGACGTTCAGCCTTGAGGATTGCGCTCACGTGGCGGACATCCTTGTACATGTTGTGGGACAAGCCCTGCGTAAAGGAGCGGCCTGATGCGGAAAATCGGTGTGCTGGGTGGCATGGGGCCGGAGGCGACAATCTACTTCATGCAGCAGGTCGTGGATGCCGTTCAGGCGCGCGACGATGCCGATCACATCCCGCTGTTGGTGGACAACAACACACAGGTGCCATCGCGCATCAAAGCTATCCTCGAAGGCACGGGTGAAGACCCCGGACCGGTTCTGGTGGACATGGCCAAAGGGTTGGTGGCCGGTGGGGCCGAGGCGCTCGTCATGCCGTGCAACACGGCGCATTACTACGCCGGTCAAGTGGCCGCTGCGACAGACAGGCCGTTTCTGAACATGGTCGAAATGTCCTGCGCTGAAGCCGCCCGCATTGCGCCGGGTGGAAAGGTCGGATTGCTTGGATCGCCGGCGCTCCAACAGGTGGGCGTGTTCGAGGCGGCCTTGGAACAGGCCGGCCTTGCCCCAGTCTATGCCACAGAACAGGGACGCGCGCTGGCGACCATCCGGTCAATCAAGGCGCAGGGTCCGTCCGAATTTGCGGCACACACATTGTCCGACATCTGTGCCCAGATGGTCGAAGATGGTGCAGACGTGATCTGCATCTGCTGCACCGAGTTTTCGCTATTGGCTTCGGACATAACGGCAAAAGTGCCGATGTTCGACGCGCTTCAGGTGCTGGTCAACGCGGCAGTCGAGTATTCACGATCGGGTGTGACCTCACCCGACGGACACGAAGACGACATGGCGCGGACCCTTTCCGCATTCTCCTGAACCACCCTTTCCCCACCATGTTCATAGGCCGTATTTGTACGGTCACATTCAATCGAGCGGAGCAAATAAACCCCCGCCCGACAAGACATGGTCGAGCAAAGCGTGCCACGCGTGACTTGCTCTGTTGAGCGACCTCGGGCAAGTTTCCCTTAGGGGGGACGTATTATGGCATCCGAGACCGCAGGTTCAAAACCACCCGACACAACCGCATCGCAGAAGAGTAGCACGCACAGCGTCAACACTGTCACGCCAGACGATATCAAGGCATCTCTGAAGGCTGGCTTCTCCGATTTCCTCGCCCGTCCGGTGATGAGTGGATTCTTCGGTCTTTTCTATGCGGCGTTCGGCATTCTGTTTGTCTGGTGCTTGGTCTGGCTTGGCAAAATCTGGATGGTCATACCCGCCGCCATCGCCTTTCCCCTGATCGCACCCTTCGCAGCTGCCGGGCTTTACGAAATGTCTCGCCGATTGCAGCGAGGAGAAAACTTCGGCTGGTCGGACATCCTCACCGTCATGGCCAACCAGCGCAAACGTGAGATGGGATGGATGGCCTTCGTCACGCTGTTTATTCTTTGGATCTGGTTCTACCAATTCCGCACCGTCCTTGTGATCGTTCTGCAGGATTCCTCCTTTTCGGATCTCGACGGTTTCTTCCAAACCGTCTTCTTCACGTCCGAAGGATGGACCTTTCTCGCCATCGGCACCTGCGTCGGCGCGTTTCTGTCGGCTGTTCTGTTTTCGGTCACCGTCGTATCCATGCCCATGCTGCTGGACCGCGACATCGATTTCATCACCGCGATGATAACCTCTTTCCGTGTCGTCACCGAAAACCCCGCTGTCATGCTGGGATGGGCTGCGATCATCACGGTCACCATGCTCCTGTCGCTGGTCCCGGCGTTCTTGGGGTTGGTCTTTACACTGCCCATTCTCGGCCACACCACCTGGCACCTCTACCAGCGCGTGGTGAGCCCACTGAACGAGGAATAAGATCCGGGTAAGAACCGGCCCGCGTTTCAAAGGTTACACCGACACGCCCGCCAGCAATGCGTCGCGATCCAGATCCGCTTTCGGCCCATTCATCGTCACAGCGCCGCGTTCCAGTACGTAAAAGCGATCCCCAAGGTCGTAGGCAAAGCTGAAATACTGCTCAACCAGTACGATCGCCATATCCGCCTGTTCACGCAGCAGCGATATCACCCGGCCAATCTGTTGTATGATGTTGGGCTGGATGCCTTCTGTCGGTTCATCCAGCAAAAGGAGCTTCGGCTTGGTGATCAACGCCCGCGCAATCGCCAGTTGCTGTTGCTGACCGCCAGAGAGGTCGCCGCCCCGCCGGTTCAGGAAATCCTTGAGGATCGGGAACAGCTCAAAGATGTGCTCGGGAATCTGATGCTCGGATTTGGGAAGGCAGGCAAACCCAGTCTCCAGATTCTCGCGTACGGTGAGCAGTGGGAAAATATCCCGCCCCTGCGGAACATAGGCGACACCCTTCTGCGCCAGCAAATGCGCCGAAGCGTGCGAAATCGTTTCGCCGTTCAGCGACAGCGTTCCGCCGGAATAGGCATGTGTCCCTGAAATCGCCTTGAGCAGGCTGGTCTTGCCGACGCCATTGGTGCCCATGACGCAGGTGATCTCGCCCTTTCGCGCGGCCATGTCGATTCCGTTCAGGATCTGGCTGCCGCCGTAATGCAGCGTCAGCCTTTCGGTTTTCAGGACTTCATCGGCCAAGGTACACCTCGATCACCTGTTCGTTCTTCGTCACATGGTCAAGCGAGCCTTCCGCAAGCACCGATCCTTCGTGCAGCACAGTGACCTTGCACTCGAGCCGGCGCACGAATTCCATGTCATGTTCCACCACGACCACGGCGCGGGTCTTTGCCGCTTCCCGCAGAATATCCGTGGTGTGTTCGCGTTCCGCCGGGGTCATGCCTGCAGCGGGTTCATCGACCAGCAACAGACGCGGGTCCTGCGCCAGCAGCATCCCGATCTCAAGCCATTGTTTCTGCCCGTGGCTCAACTCGCCCGACTTGCGGTTCAGGGCGCCCGACAGTCCTATCTGCTCGGCCAGTTCTGCAACCTTGTCGGTGTCTGTCTTCGACGGTTTGAAGAACAACACTGCCATCGGCCCGCGCGTTTTCTTCAGCGCCATCATCAGGTTGTCGAACACGCTTTGGTCCTCGAACACCGTGGGGCGCTGGAATTTCCGTCCGATCCCGGCCTGCGCGATGCGGCTTTCGGACATCTTCAGCAGTGACACGCTCTTGTCGCCATAGATCACCCGGCCTTCATCGGGTTTCGTCTTGCCGGTGATGATATCCATGAATGTGGTCTTGCCTGCGCCGTTCGGCCCGATCACCGCGCGCAGTTCCGCGTCCGCGATCTGGAAGGACAGGTTGTTGATGGCCTTGAACCCATCGAACGAAACAGACACGCCAGACACTTCGAGAAGGGTGCTCATTTCTCTGCCTCCTGCTCCCGCAACGCGCCTTGGTCAGGGCCAAGGTCCGCGCCATGACGGTTCGGGCTCTTGCGGTCGGTGACCAAATCCACCAGCCCGCCGATCCCCTTGGGCGCAAAAAGCGTGACCGCGACAAAGGACAGGCCCAGCAGGACCGTCCACCAATCGACCCAGCTGATCGTGTAGAAACCGAGGTTGATGTCGGGCGCTTGTCCACCTGTGAACCATGTCGACAGCAGTGACACGAAAGCTGCCCCGATCACCGCGCCATAGAGTCGACCGCGCCCGCCAATGGCGACCCAGACGGCCAGATAGATCGACGCAATCGGCGCGATCTCGGCCGGGTTGATGATGCCTGCCTGCGGGTAATAGAGCGCCCCGGCAATGCCCGCGATCACGGCAGTCAGGGTGAAGACCACCAGCTTGAAGGATTCGACCGGATAGCCGAGGAAGCGCACGCGCGCCTCGTCGTCGCGGATGGCACGGATCACTGACCCGAACTTGCCCGCAACGATCCACGTGCAGAGCACATAGCCCAGACCTAAGGCCAGCGCCGACGCCCAGAAGAACCACAAAGACACGGTTGCCTGAGGCACTTCATCCAGCCCGGGCAGGTTCTGCAATCCGGACAAGCCGTTGTTCCCACGCAACCCGCTGTCGTTCTGGAAAAGGTGCAGCGACAACGCCAATGTCATCGCCTGGGTCAGGATGGACAGGTACACACCCGTCACACGGCTGCGAAAGGCTAGCCAGCCAAAGACCAGTGCCAACAGACCCGGAACTATGACCACGGCCGCCAGTTGCAGCGGCAGGGAATGGGCAAAGGCCCAGATCGGTGGAAACTCGGACGATCCGACAACGCCGAAGATCTGTGTGGCAATCCCGTCGGACACCTCCTGCGCAGTTGGCGGCAGTTCGGCAGCGGCAAGGCTTTCCAGAACAATGATCTCGGTCCGGGCATACATCAGCCACATGCCGATTGCGTAACCGCCGATCCCGAAGAATGCCATGTGACCCAGAGAAAGGATGCCGCAATACCCCCAGACCAGGTCCATCGCCAGCGCGACAAGGCAGAGGCACAGCGTCTTGCCCAGAGTCTTGATGAAGCTCGTGGAAATCACACCGATACCGAAACCTTCGGAAAGGATCGTGACGCCAACCGTAAAGAGAGCGAGAACTGCGAGGAAAATCATCACCGACGGAAACCGCAGCGCGATAGGCTGGCGGCGGGGGAGGGCAGCATCGGTCATGTGTTACGCCTCCGCCGCGCGGCCCTTGAGGGCGATAATGCCCTTTGGCCGGAACTGGATGAAGAGGATGATGAAGAGGATCATGTAGGTCTGCGCCGCCAGCGTGTTGGACGGGTTGAACCATTCGATGCCTTTTTGCAGGAAGCCCACCATCGTAGCGCCCAGCAGAGTGCCCCAGATGTTGCCAACACCGCCCACAACGACCGTCATGAAGCTCTGCACGATGTAGTCGCTGCCCATCTCGGACGTGACCTTGGCATAGAGCCCGATGGCGACCCCGGCGATGCCCGCGATGCCCGAGCCGAAGCCAAAGGTCAGCATGTTGATCTTGTCGGGATTGATCCCCATCGACGCCGCCATGCGCGGGTTTTGCGTGACTGCCCGCACTTCCAGGCCGAGCCGTGTCCGGTTCATGACGAAGAGGAACAGCGCGAGGAACAGCAGCGCCAGCACGAAGATCGCGATGCGGATGTAGCTGATCGACACGATATCGTTGATCACCAGTGACCCGTCCAGCCAACCAGGCGCTGTCAGAGGCCGGGCCTGTGTCCCAAAGATGTTCTTGGCGATCTGTTGCAACGCGATGGAGATACCGAACGTGGCCAGCAGCGTCTCCAGCGGGCGATGGTAGAGCCAGCGGATCACCAGCCTTTCCATCGCCACGCCTGTCCCGAAGGTCACCGCAAAGGCCAGCGGGATCGCGACAAGGATCGACAGGGTGTAGTCGGGAATGAAAAGTTGCACGACATAGCCTGTATAGGCACCCATCATGATGAACTCGCCATGTGCCATATTGATGACGCCCATCACGCCAAAGGTGATCGCTAGGCCGATTGCGGCGAGAAAATAGATCGACGCCAGTGACAACGCATCGAGCGACAGATCGAACATCTGGTTGATTGCCACCTTGTTCTCAATGGCGTTCAGCGCAGCCTGCGCGGCAAACACCACTTCGGGTGGCGCGCCGACATATCGTTCGTAGAAGACGTGATTGGCCAAGAGCTGATCGACCTCTGTTTCGGTCGCTACCGCCGTTACCGTGCCAAGGTCGGCCAATGCGGCATAGGCCATGTCGCGCGCCTCTTGGGTATTCAACGTGGCGACCTGAATTCCCGCCACCTGACCATCGGCAATATTGGCAATAAGAGCATTGCGCTGGTCCGCCAAACTGATGCGCGGTTTCGCCAGATTTGCCGAGACCAGCAGAGCATAGGCGTCTTCGCGGTTCAGGGCCTCGGAACCGGGTTTGAGAACCCGGCCGACTTCCGGGTCAGAAGGCAACGCCTCAGCGACGTCGATGCGCACTGCCAAGAGCGGGTTCAAGGCCGCGCGCACATCCACGCTCAGATCGCCGTCAAAAGTCTGGATCGCCTCGATCCGCTCGGCATCGGTTGCGCCATAAGCGATGGTCAGCAGCCGTTCCAGACGCTCTTTCCGCGCAAGGATTTGCGCATCTGTTTCCGTCGGAAGACTGGCGCGCAGCGCAGCCAGATGGCTTTCTTCGGCACCGCGTTCAATCGCATCCAAGGCGCGCCGCCGTGTATCCGGATCAGGATCACTCAGTTGAAACTGAACAAGCGCGGTGCCGATCAACCCGCGGATGCCCGAGTTCGGTTTTAATTGGTCGAACCGGTCGTCAGGCACGACTCCGATCTCGCTCCCGTTGGCAAAATCGAAGATGCGCAGCGTGTCGCGATCAACTTCCTCGGCAAAGACAAAAAGCCCCGTTTCCTCGTTTACCCACATCTCGCGGGTCTGCCACTTGTCCAGCACGACCTGCGCGGCAACTAGGCCACTATTGGCCAGTGCATCAATGGCGGGTCCAATTGTGCGGCGTGAGCTCTCGAGGATCAGGTCGCTTTGGCTCTGAAGAAGCTGTTGGATGGGGGCGTCTGCCTGTTGGGATGAGGCCGGAAGCGCAAACGTCAGGCAAGCAGAAAGAAGGGCGGCAAAGCGCAGCATTGGGATATCCGTGCTGATCGGTGCGTGAGGGCACACACCCTACAGGAGGGGTAGGGTGCGTGGTCTCCCACGCACCGCTCTGTGGCTTAGTAGTTCGACTTGATCTGAACGCAGGTCGATGTTGCGGTGTTGTACATACCGCAGCCAAGGTCCTTCCAATCCGATGTGAGAACCGCGGATTCCGGCAGGAAGTCGGTCCACGCATCACCCGGTACCGGATCGGTTGCGCTGATGATGTCGAATTGACCATCGGCCTGAATTTCGCCGATCAGAACCGGCTTGGACAGGTGGTGGTTCGGCAGCATCACGGCCGTACCGCCGGTCAGGTTCGGGAATTCCTGTCCGTACATCGCCGTACGAACGGCATCGACGTCGGTGGTTCCTGCAGCCGTCGCCGCGTTCACCCACATATTGAAGCCGATGTAATGCGCTTCCATCGGGTCGTTGGTCACACGCTCGTCACCCATGCGGGCTTTCCATGCCGCAACCCACTCTTCGTTGGCCGGTGTGTCGGCGGACTGGAAGTAGTTCCAAGCTGCGAGGTGGCCGACAAGGTTCGTGGTGTCGAGACCCGACAGCTCCTCTTCACCCACCGAGAAGGCCACAACAGGAATGTCGTCGGCAGAAATACCAGCCGCCGCCAGTTCTTTATAGAAGCCGATATTCGCGTCGCCGTTGATGGTGGAGATCACGCCAACCTTCTTGCCGTCCGCGCCAAGTGCCACAACGTCGGCCACGATCTTAGACCAGTCAGAGTGACCGAAGGGCGTGTAGTTCACGAAGATATCTTCTTCCGCTATGCCCTTATCCTTCAGGTAGGCTTCGAGAATGTTGTTCGTGGTGCGCGGATAGACATAGTCGGTGCCCAGCAGCGCAAATTTCTCGACACCCAGTTCGTCGAGGAAGTAATCGGTGGCGGGGATCGCCTGCTGGTTCGGGGCAGCACCGGTGTAGAATACGTTCTTGGAGCTTTCTTCACCTTCATACTGGACCGGATAGAACATCAGGCCATTGAGCTCTTCCAGAACCGGCAGCGCAGACTTGCGTGACACTGAGGTCCAGGAGCCGAAGATCACGTCGACTTCCTGAACTGTCAGAAGCTCGCGTGCCTTTTCCGCAAAGAGCGGCCAGTCGGATGCGGGGTCCACAACAACGGCTTCAAGCTCACAGCCCAGCAGACCACCCTTCTCGTTCTGGATGTCCACCAGCATTTCCATGGTGTCTTTCAGGGTCGTCTCGGAGATCGCCATCGTGCCCGACAGAGAGTGCAGAACACCCACTTTGATCGGGCAGCTTACGTCCTGCGCAAGCGCAGGCAGTGTGGAAACCAGAAGCGCGGCTGCAGCCGTTGTGCTGAGGAATTTCATCGACATTGTGCAAACGTCCTTTGTACGTTTTGCGCCACGGAGGTTGCCAAGAGCAGCTCAGGCCCCCAAATACCGCAGACGCAAGTCAATTGCGGAGTGCGGTGGGACTTGGAGTTGAACGGCCGGTTCCATCGCACGCTATCGGCTGATGATCGCCACCAGCCGTCGGTATCTAGGCGGCAGATTTTCATCGCGGGAATTGCGCCGTCGCTCCGGATCGCGATCTGCGGAATAAATGCACAAGTTTTGCGCGCTATTTGGGTGCGCGTCCATTTTTTGAGCAAGAAGGCGTGTGGCGCGAGGCTATTGCGACGCCTGCCAGGCCCCCTGATTCACGGCTTCGTTGCCGGAAACATGCTCCGGGTCCGCTAAAGCAACGGTATTCGGTGTAGGCTGCAACAGGATTGTCCCGCATTGGACGAATTCCTGTTTCGCCCGTTTTTCAGCCCATCGCGCCCTGCGGTCATCTTGGGAAAACGCAGCTTGGGACAAAAGGGAGGCATGTGCCATCTTCGCGTCGATGCGGTTCGACAAAACTTGCCTTGCCGTTTCCGGCGTGACCAGCGCATCCAGAATGTCCACCAGATGCGCGCGCTGCGTTTCGATGCCATCTGTCGGCTGGTCGGACAAAAGCCAGTGATGTTCGATCTGAGCGGACAGCCGACCAACGCAATCCGTCACGCGGCGCAATAGGTCTTCCTCAGGCTTCGCCGCAGTGGCTGCGAAGAGGGTGCAGAGAGAGGCAAATCCAAAAGTTTTCAAAACGCCCATTAAATGAGCGTGTAGCACGAAAATCCATCTCGCAAGTTAACATGTTGCGCGGATGTTCTTTTTTCGCTTGTGAGCCAAAATTGCAGCAGGGCGCTGTCAGCCGCTCCTCCGTGGCCCGACACCGCGCAGAATGGCCCCAACCTCCATCAACCGATCCGCCAACGGATTGGATTTTCGCCAGACCATCCCAATGGTGCGGTTCGGCTTTGGCGGTTTGAAAGAGGCGACCGAAACCTTCGCGTTGCGGGTTTCCAGACCAACCGCCATGTCGGGGATCAGGGTCACGCCCATTCCGGCGCCAACCATCTGCACCAGTGTCGACAGTGAGCTGCCCTCCATCAACTGTCGCGGCTGCGTCTTGGTAATCTCGCAGAACGACAATGCCTGATCGCGGAAGCAATGCCCTTCCTCCAGCAGCAAGAGCCGCATGGTCTTGAGCATGTCGGGGCTTGGCACGGGTTTGCCCTCATCCTTTTGAGGGCGCACCAGCACGAAGTTTTCTTGAAACAGAGCAAACTCCCGCAGCGACGGTTCTGAAATAGGCAGTGCAACGATAGCCGCATCCAGGCGTGACTCGAGCAGGTCACTGACCAGCGACTTGGTTACGGATTCCCGGACCTCAAGATCAATGTCGGGAAAGCGCCCCGTAAGGGCGGTGATCGTGTCGGGCAGCAGGTAAGGCGCGACCGTTGGAATCACGCCAAGGCGAAACCGTCCGGCAAAAGGGCCCTTTGACGCACGCATCAAATCTTCCAACTCATCAATGGCGAGAAGGGCCTGTCGCGCCTTGGCGATGAAATCTTCCCCGATGGGCGTCAGTCTTACGGTCCGAGCACTGCGTTCGACCAGCGTGGCGCCCGCAATGTTCTCCAACTCCTTGATCTGCAACGACAGTGCGGGTTGCGAGATCGAACAGGCTTCGGCCGCGCGGCCAAAATGCTGATGCCGGGCAAGCGCGTCGAAGTATCTGAGTTGTTTGATGGTCAATCCTATCATTTGAATAACTTATCATTTCGTTTTGAATATCCAATTGGAATTTATTGAATGAGTTGATTAGAATCATTCTAGATATGAGCTGGGTGGCTCATTCTGGAAATGAGCTATCTGGCTCATGCGATTCACTGCGAGGGAGAAAGATCATGGACGGGAACAATCTCGACCCGAAAGGGGCCTGCCCCATCATGCACGGTGGCAACACCGGCACCGGCAACAGCGTCACCAAATGGTGGCCGAGCGCACTCAACCTCGGCATCCTGCACCAGCACGGCGCACGGACCAATCCGATGGACCCGGATTACAACCACCGAGACGCGGTAAAAGCGCTGGACTACGACGCCGTCAAGGCGGACGTGCAAGCGCTGATGACCGAAAGCCAGGACTGGTGGCCGGCGGACTGGGGTCACTACGGTGGTCTTATGATCCGTCTTGCTTGGCACTCGGCCGGGTCCTACCGCATGGGCGATGGCCGTGGCGGCGCCGGCTCCGGCAACATCCGTTTTGCGCCGCTGAACTCGTGGCCGGACAACGCCAGCCTCGACAAAGCCCGCCGTCTGCTGTGGCCGGTCAAGAAAAAGTACGGCAATGCGCTGAGCTGGGCGGACCTTATCATCCTCGCGGGCAACATGGCCTACGAGTCGATGGGTCTGAAGACCTTTGGTTTCGGTTTCGGCCGCGAAGATATCTGGGCGCCCGAAGAAGACGTGAACTGGGGTGCTGAAGATGAATGGCTTGCCCCGTCCGAGAACCGCTACGGCGATCTTGACGAGCCGGCGACCATGTATAATCCGCTCGCGGCTGTACATATGGGCCTGATCTACGTGAACCCGGAAGGTGTGAACGGCCAGCCCGACCCGGCACGGACCGCGTTGCATGTCCGCGAAACCTTCGCACGTATGGCGATGAACGACGAAGAAACCGCAGCACTGACTTGCGGCGGTCACACCGTCGGCAAGGCACATGGCGGCGGCGGCATGGCCGACCAGATTGGTGACGCGCCCGAAGGATGCCCAGTCCACAGCCAGGGCTTCGGCTGGGACAACCCAGGCATGAAGGGCAAAGCTGCAAACGCATTCACCTCTGGTATCGAAGGCGCATGGACACAGCATCCGACGCAGTGGGACATGGGGTATTTCGACTACCTGTTCAACTACGAATGGCGTCTGACCAAATCGCCCGCAGGTGCAAACCAGTGGGAACCGGTGGACATGCCGGAAGACCATAAGCCGTTGAACGCGTCGGACCCGTCCAAGCGTGACATGCCGATGATGACCGATGCCGACATGGCGATGAAGGTTGACCCGATCTACAACGAGATCTGCCAGAAGTTCCGCGCAGACCCCGAGTATTTCGCCGACACCTTCGCGCGTGCATGGTTCAAGCTGACCCACCGCGACATGGGCCCGAAAGACAACTACTATGGTCCCGATGTTCCCGCCGAAGACCTGATCTGGCAGGATCCGATCCCGGCAGGCAGCACGTCCTATGATGTGGCGGCAGTGAAAGCCAAGATTGCAGACAGCGGTCTGTCGGCTGCCGAAATGATCGCAACCGCATGGGACAGCGCTCGCACGTTCCGCCAGTCGGACAAGCGTGGTGGCGCCAACGGTGCCCGCATCCGCCTTGCGCCGCAAAAAGACTGGGTCGCGAACGAACCCGAGCGTCTGGCCAAGGTGCTGGGCATCCTCGAACCGATCGCAGCCGAAACCGGTGCATCCGTCGCGGACGTGATCGTTCTGGCGGGCAACGTGGGTCTGGAGCAGTCGCTCAAGGCCGCAGGTCACAACATAGACGTGCCTTTCGCACCGGGTCGTGGCGATGCCACAGCCGAGCAGACTGACGCCGACAGCTTCAATGTGCTCGAACCGCTGGTCGATGGTTTCCGCAACTTCCAGAAGGAAAAGTACGCCGTGTCGATGGAAGAGCTGACGCTCGACAAGACACAGCTGCTTGGCCTGACTGCACGGGAAATGACCGTTCTGATCGGTGGTATGCGTGTGCTTGGTACCAACTACGGTGGTACCAAACATGGCGTGTTCACGGATCGTGAAGGTCAGTTGACCAACGACTTCTTCGTCAACCTGACCGACATGACCTACAAATGGGTACCGTTGGAAAACGGCACCTACGAAATCCGCAACCGCAAGACGGATGAGGTCAAGTGGACGGCAACCAGCGTTGATCTGGTGCTGGGCTCGAACTCCATCCTGCGCGCTTATGCCGAGGTCTATGCCCAGGACGACAACGCCGAGAAATTCGCGCGTGATTTCGTCGAAGCCTGGACCAAGGTGATGAACGCAGATCGCTTCGATCTGATCGCGTAACCCACACGATCACCCCTTGGGCGACAACAGTCGCCCAAGGGACCATGCCCTGGGGCAGGTCGGATTGTGCAATCCGATGCCCGTTCTTCTGCTAGTGTGTGCTGATCAAGCTTTGATATGAGGCAGGCTGATCCTGAAACACAGGCCTTCCTTGTAGTCGTTGTCCAGCGTGATGTCGCCGCCATGCCGATTGACCACGGATTTTGCCAAGGCCAAGCCAATCCCGTTGCCATTATCGCTGCCATCGCGCCATCCCAGCCCGCTGGGGGCGCCATCTGGTGTGGGCGTCAGGTTGACGAGCGACATAATCTTTTCTTTGTCCATCCAGACACCTCGATCCTTGATCGTATAGATGACCATGTCGTCCTGAAGCCATCCATGGATCAGGATGTCAGCAGCGGCGCCGGCCTTGGTGAAACGGACGGCGCTTTCGATCAAGCTTTCCCACATAAGCCTGAGCAGATCTCGATTGGCTGTCGCGTCTGGCATGTTGCCGATGATAATTGTGTGCTTTTTTCCGTATAGCCGCAGAACTTCATGCCGCGCAGATGATACAAGTTCTTTCATATCAATCTGCGTCTTGATCGCGTGAGTAACTTCTTCTGTTCGCACACACTCAAGGATCGTGGTCACGCGCTTCAGCATGTCTTCCGAGATCTCCTTAAGAAGACCGAGAAGCTTGCGATTGGCGACGGCATTTGATTCGGTTTCATCTGTCAGCATGTCCGAAACCGTGACAGCTTGCGTGATTGGGTCGCGGAGATACGTGCCTGCGTCTTCAGCAATACGTTTCAATTCGAGATTTTGATTCAGGAGCAAGACTTTGTCGTTAAGAAGTTCGACCTGTTGTCTGCTCATTTCGATCCGCTGAGTACTCACATAAATAAAGCCGAGAGTGATCATACTTGCCAAAAGGATTTGCAAGGCACCGGCAAGATAGATTGCCTGGGTTTTCTTCGAATCCAATGTATCAAAGAAGGCAGACCGAACCCCGGACAGTTCCTGCGTCGCAGGAACATCATCAACCGCCACAAGTCGGTCAATTTCCAAAATCGTTCGATGGGTTGCGTGGCCGTCGCGCACGATCGGCAAGCGATCCAGATAGGCGATTATGGTGGTTTTTGTCTCTTGCAGTGCATTGTCCTGTAAGGCAACGCCAAGTGTCATGGCCTCGCGTTCGAGTAATGCGATAAGGTCCAGCGCCCGTGTTCCGCGCTCTTCGGCCAACCCGATGTACGAAGGTGAGTCAGGTCTAAGCGCCGCGTTTTTAAAGTGGTGGATCAGCCCGCGATACCCAATTGAAGCTTCAAGCTCCTCGAACAAAAGGCCAACATATTCTTTTTGGCGTACTTGTTCGTTCACGTAGCTGGCTAATAGGGCCTGAATCGCGATCAGGCCAATCAGCAACAAAGCCGCCAGGCCGAACACCTTTGGCCTGAACTTCAGACGTTTTTTCATTCTGCTCCCTGCAATCCTCGAAGCCGAATTCGATTGATGGCGGTCATACGAATTCGACCGAAACCTCTCGAAAAAAATTTATTGCCGGAACTGAAGGCTTCAACCAAGTTGAACCCATTGGCAGTAATCATACCAAACGCGCAAACCACGCCAACTGATTACGTCGCTCATTTTAAGCGCAGTGATAACCGTAAGTTACTGGCGACATGTCCTTCTGCGCACCAGACGTGACCCGAAGCACGTCACCGCGAATCAACGTATAGTAGTTTTCTTCACGTGTAACAACTTAAAGGAGAGCATAGGTTTTTCGGAAACATGTATATCACAAACGCAATTACATTTTTAAGGACCGTTGCTCACTTACGAGAGACCACTATTCGAAAGGCTGAACACCGTCACCAAGAGCGATAGTGGCAACACTCCGTCTTGTTCTGCCAGGAAGCGGAGCAACGCGGAACATTAACCGCTTACTTACTATCCCGACACGATCTTCTGTTTGGTCCAACTCTATCGGGCAATGACCTGTCTCTGACCAAGGCAAGCTCCATCAGTGCCAGTGCCCTCAATTCTTCAAAAACATGAGACTGCCTAAAATTTCGACAAAACCAGTCGAAAAGAGTAGGACGCACCGGTGCTCATGAAGCGCAACCCACCGGCTTGATGCATGATTGCCGCACCGAGGCTTTTACATCGCCCGCGTTTAACGATATTGCGCTTCGAAGCAAATCGGGTTGGACTGACGGGTGACATGAACACATCGGGCAACGTTCTCATTCTCATAGCTTTGCTGCCGTTCATCGGCGCGCTTGTTCCCGGACTGATGATTCGTGCAGGGCGCAACGCCTGTGCAAGCTTCACCGCTGTGCCGACAGCCATCGCTCTAATTCTTCTGCTGACCTTTGCGCCTGCCGTCATGGACGGCGAGGTCATTCAGGCCGAAGTGAACTGGCTCCCGCAATTGGGCCTGTCCGCGTCCTTCTTCCTTGATGGGTTGGGGTTGCTTTTTGGCTGCATGATCCTCGGGGTCGGCTTGCTCATCACACTTTACGCCCGGTTCTACCTTTCGGGCGAAGATCCAGTGGGCCAGTTCTACACCTACCTCCTGCTCTTCCAGGGTGCGATGCTGGGAATTGTGCTGTCCGACAACATCCTGCTTTTGCTGGTGTTCTGGGAACTGACCTCGCTCTCGTCCTTCCTGTTGATCGGTTACTGGAAGCACCTGCCCGAAGGCCGTCAGGGTGCCCGCATGGCGCTGACCGTCACCGGGGCAGGCGGGCTTGCGATGATCGGCGGGATGCTGATCCTCGGGAATATCGCGGGCAGCTACAACCTGACCGACATCCTGCAAGCTGGCGATGCGATCCGCGCATCAGAATGGTATCTGCCCGCGCTGATCCTGATCCTGCTGGGCGCGTTCACCAAATCCGCACAGTTCCCGTTCCACTTCTGGCTACCACACGCGATGGCCGCCCCGACGCCAGTGTCGGCCTATCTGCACTCGGCCACGATGGTGAAAGCCGGTGTGTTCCTGATGGCGCGCATGTGGCCGGTGCTCTCTGGTACGGACGCATGGTTCTACATCGTTGCCACCATCGGCCTAATTACCATGGTGCTGGGCGCGCTGATCGCGCTCTTCAAAGATGACCTCAAGGCGCTCCTTGCCTTCTCCACCGTCAGCCATCTTGGTCTTCTGACCATGCTGCTTGGCTTCGGGACAGAGGCCGCTGCCGTTGCAGCGGTGTTTCACATCATAAACCACCTGACCTTCAAGGCGGCGCTCTTTATGACCGCGGGGATCATCGACCACGAAACCCACACCCGCGACATCAAACGTTTGGGCGGGTTGCGCCATCTGATGCCGATCACCTTCTTCATCGGTACGGTCGCCGCGCTGTCGATGGCGGGTATCCCGCTATTCAATGGGTTCCTGTCCAAGGAAATGATGCTGGAAGAGGCGTCGCACACCTATTGGGCGGGCAGCGCCTATGCGGTGCCGGTCCTTGCCACCATCGGCGCTCTGCTGTCAGTCGCCTATTCCTTCCGCTTCATCAGCCACGTCTTCCTCGGCCCGGTGCGTGACGACTACCCGGCCAAGCCGCATGATCCGCCTTTCGGTCTCTGGGCCTCGCCCGCATTGCTGGTTATCCTCGTCATCCTGATCGGGGTCATGCCGTTCCTTGCTGAAGGGATCGTCACCGCAGCTGCAAGCGCGGTCACAGGCGCTGACCTGCATCCGCACCTGAAGATCTGGCACGGCGTCACACCCGCACTCTTTATGTCGATCATCGCCGTTGTCGGTGGTGCCATCCTGCTAACCAGACACGTGCCGCTCGACCGCGCTTGGATCAACGCACGACGTCCCGAGGCCAAGGCCATCTTCGACAGCCTGATCGCCTCAATTGTCGCCCTGACACAGCGCATCACCGCTGGCACGCATAATGGTTCGATCAGCCGCTACCTTGCGATTTTCACAATCGCCTCCGTCGTCCTCGGAATGATTGCGTTCATGGGCGCGGGCCTTTCCGCGCCGACACGCGATATGCTTCCGGTGCCTGCGGTCATCGCTGTTGGATGGGTGATGCTGCTCGTCGCCACCGTGTCGGTTGTCAGCATGCATCACCACCGGTTCCGGGCGCTTGTGCTTATTGGGATCATCGGCCTGACAATCTCGGCCGGGTTCGTCTACATGTCCGCTCCCGACCTCGCGCTGACGCAGATCTCGGTCGAGACCGTGACGATCATGCTGCTCCTGCTGGCGCTGCACTTCCTGCCCAAGGAAACACCCAAGGAAAGCCCGTTTGGCCTCAAGGTGCGCGACGCGGTCATCGCCCTTGCCGCAGGCGGCGGCGTCGGTGGTCTCGCCTTTGCCTTCATGCAGCGCGACATCTCGACGATTTCGTCCTACCACGTCGAAAACAGCTACGAAGGCGGCGGCGGAACCAACGTCGTGAACGTAATCCTCGTCGACTTCCGGGGCTACGACACCTATGGCGAGATCATCGTGCTCGGCATCGCGGGCCTGCTGATCTACGCGCTGATGCACGCCCTGCTCGAAGGCCCCGCAGCACGACGCCTGCGCAACGCCGACTATTCGCAGGACCGGTCCAAAGACCGTCACCCGCTGATGATGGTGGTCGTCACCCGCGTTCTGATGCCGATTGCCCTGATCGTCGGCCTCTACATCTTCCTGCGCGGCCACAACCAGCCGGGCGGTGGCTTCGTGGCAGGGCTCGTCGTCGCGATTGCTTTGCTCATGCAGTACATGGCATCGGGCTTTGCCTGGACGCAGGATCGCCAACGCATCGAATACCATACGCTCATCGGGTTTGGCGTCATCATCGCCGGTGTCACCGGGGCAGGAGCTTGGGTCTTTGGCGTGCCCTTCCTGACCAGCTCCTACACCTATGTGCATCTGCCTCCGATCGAGGAATTCGAACTGGCCACCGCCATGCTCTTTGATCTTGGCGTGTTCCTGACCGTGCTCGGGGCGGTGATGCTGATGCTCTACAGCCTGTCGCGTATCGCGCGCTATGCAGGCACCACGGTTAACGTGGATCCCATGGATTACGACCCAGGTAGCCGGGTCGAAGAAACACCGGAGGCGCGCTGACATGGAACTTCTCGTTGCAAGCGCCATCGGCACCATGACGGCGGGCGGCGTCTACCTGCTGCTGCGGCTGCGGACCTTCCCGGTAATCCTCGGGCTGGCGCTCCTGTCCTATGCGGTCAACGTCTTCATCTTTTCAAGCGGACGCCTGGCCATCGACATGTCGCCGATCCTTTCGAAATACGGCGAGGCGAGCTATACCGACCCGCTTCCGCAGGCGCTGGTTCTGACCGCCATCGTGATTTCCTTCGGCATGACCGCGGTTCTGGTGATGGTCTCTCTCGGCGCGTTCCTGGAGGCTGACACCGACAGCATCGACATCGACCAGACCGAGACCGACGAGGATGTCGCGAAATGAGCCATTGGATCATCCTTCCCGTTGTTCTGCCTGCCATGATTGCCCCGATCATCGGCTTCATGATGCGGCACGACATCGTTCTGGCCCGCGTCACATCGACGGTTGGGTCGGCGCTTCTGCTCGCCATTTCGCTTGTGCTGGTCAGCATGGCAATGGACGGCACGACCCATATCTACCGTCTGGGTGATTGGCCCGCACCGTTCGGCATCGTTCTGGTCCTAGACCGGCTTTCGGCGCTGATGGTGCTTCTGACCTCGGTGTTGGCCTTCATGGTTCTGTTGCATGCGATGGCGACCGGATGGGACGACCGGGGGCGCCATTTCCACGCGCTCTTCCAGTTCCAGCTGATGGGCATCTGTGGCGCGTTCCTGACAGGTGACATCTTCAACCTGTTTGTGTTCTTCGAGATCCTGCTGATTGCCTCATACGGCCTGATGATCCACTCGGGTGGTCGCGACCGGATGCGCGCAGGGCTTCAATACGTGGTGATGAACCTCGCCGGTTCCACCCTGTTCCTCTTCGCGCTGGGCACGCTCTACGCCAGCACCGGAACGCTCAACATCGCTGACCTTGCCGCCAAGATCCCCGACATCCCCGCAGATGAGGCCGGACTGGTCCGCGTCGCGGCGATGCTGCTGATGATTGTCTTTGCGGTGAAAGCGGCGCTCTTCCCAGTGCAGTTCTGGCTGCCCGCGACCTATGCCAACGCCCCCGCACCTGTGGCCGCGCTTTTTGCGATCATGACCAAGGTGGGTGCCTATGCAATCCTGCGGATCCATACCGTTGTGTTTGGTCCGGGCGTTGCGGGCACCGAAGGCATGATTGACGCATGGCTGTTCCCGGCCGCTCTGGTCACCATCGCACTTGGTGCATTCGGCGTATTGGGCGCAAAGCGCCTCATGTCGCTGATCAGCTTTTCGGTTATCGGTTCGATGGGCACACTGCTGGTCGCGGTCGCCGCGTTCTCGCCGATCGCAACCACAGCAGCGCTCTACTACATGGTGCACTCGACCTTTGCCGCAGCGTGTCTCTTCCTCATCGCCGATCTGGTGGTCAGTCGTCGCGACGGCGACTCGCTGACCCCAAGCGCCGCGACAGTTCAGAACGGCCTCTTTGCTGCGATCTTTTTCGCCGCCGCAATTGCGATGGCAGGGATGCCGCCGCTTAGCGGGTTCCTCGGAAAACTGCTCGTGCTTGACGCGTTGCGCGATCCGGGGGTGATCGGCTGGGCCTGGACGGCTATCTTGGTCGGGTCACTGCTGACCATCGTCGGCTTTGCCCGCGCAGGCAGCGCGCTGTTCTGGAAATCGACTGCTGTCGAGGCACCGATCACGGAAACAGCCGAAACCGCAGCACCCAATTTCGCGACCCCGGCACAGGTGACACCCGTCATGCTGACGCTCGCCGTCTTGGTGGCCCTGTCGGTCTTTGCAGGTCCGGTCGCGGGCTATCTGGAACAGACCTCGGTGCAATTGTTTGACCGGTCTGGGTACATCTCGGCGGTCCTTGCACCGGGCGGGGAGGGCTAAGCGATGTTGAAACGTTTGATCCCACACCCGTTCCTGAGCCTCACACTGGTGTTCGTTTGGCTGGCACTGGTCAATAAGTTCACACTGGGCAACCTGCTGCTGGGCATCCTGTTTGGCATCGTGATCCCCATGCTTACGGCGCCCTATTGGCCCGACCGCCCCAAGATCAGACACCCGCTCAAGGGTCTGGAATACGTGCTGGTCGTCCTCTGGGACATCGTTGTGGCAAACGTTCAGGTGGCGGCCATCGTCCTGTTCAAACGCGAACAGGACATCCATTCGAAATGGATCGTTGTGCCACTTGATGTGACATCCGCCGAGGCGATCACCGTACTTGCGGGCACCATCACCATGACCCCGGGAACGGTATCGACAATGCTATCGGCAGATGGTGCGAGCATCCTCGTGCACTGCCTCCACACCGACGATCCCGACGCGGTGCGCGACGAAATCAAGAACAGGTACGAACGGCGGCTCAAGGAGATTTTCCAATGATCGAGGCAGCAATCCTGTTTGCAGCCGGGTGCTATGGCATTGCCCTGCTGCTCGACCTCTGGCGCATCGCGCAGGGGCCGGACGCGGCGGACCGCATCCTCGCGCTGGACACAATGGTCATCAACGTGATCGCGCTTCTCGTGCTCTACGGCGTCTGGCGGGGTACCTCAATCTATTTCGAGGCAGCGATGCTGGTGGCGATGGTGGGTTTTGTGTCGACCGTAGCCTATTGCCGCTTCCTTCTGCGCGGCGACATCATCGAGTAGGGGCGGACCATGAATTTTGTCGTCGAACTCCTGATTGCCATTTCCCTCGTCGTCAGCGGCGTCTTCGGGCTGGTCGGATCCTACGGCCTGGTCAAGCTGAAAGACAGTCTGCAACGTCTGCACGCGCCGACCAAGGCGACCACTCTGGGCGTGGGTGGCGTGCTTGTCGCCTCGATGATCTATTTCTACGCCAAGACCGGCTATCTCTCGGTCCACGAGCTTCTGATCACGATCTTCCTGCTGCTGACTGCGCCGATCACCGCGAACTTCATCGCCAAGACCTACATGGCGCGCAATCTCAAGCGTAACGAGCTGCCCGACAGCCAAAGCAGCTGCGGATGGTCAATCTACGACGAACCGCCCGCAACGCGCCCTGGGTCTTCCGAGTCCTAAGGCGTCTTGCTGAGCTGATCTCACCCGTTGCCAAAACGGGTGAGGCGTAGAACCTCCGCGCGGATTGAGCCGCTTCGATGCCCGTCTTAGGGCATCGGAATATCCGTCACGAATTTCGGAACCTGATAGCCCTTCTGGACGGCAGGCCGCTCTGCAATCCGCAGATACCAGTCTCTGACATTGGGAAACTCGTTCAGGTCGATCTCCTGCCATTCAAACCGAGCGGCCCAAGGGAAAATTGCCATATCCGCAATCGTATACGTCCCGGTGACAAAATCGCGCCCGTCCAACTGCGTGTTCAGCACGGAATACAGCCGCAACGCTTCTTTCCTGTAGCGCGCCTCGGCATAGTCCGACTTGCCTTTGTTGAACTTCACGAAGTGATGGACCTGACCCAGCATCGGGCCAAAGCCGCCCATCTGCCACATCAGCCATTCCATCATCCGCCAATAGGCATCCCCTTCCGCCAGAAAACGCCCGTGCTTCTGCGCGAGGTAGAGCATAATCGCCCCGCTCTCCATCAGCGACAGTCCTGTGTCCTGATCGACAATCGCGGGAATCTTGTTGTTCGGCGAAATCTTCAGGAATTCCGGCGTGAACTGCTCATCGTTGCTGATGTCGATGGCATGAACGTTGTACGGCACACCAAGCTCTTCCAGCAGGATAGAGACCTTGCGCCCGTTCGGAGTGGTCCATGTGTATAGGTCGATCATTGCATCCTGCCTTGTCTTGTGAACTTACCGCAACGCATCACCCGTCGCCGCATCGAAGATGTGCAGCGTGTCCAGCGCCGCCGTCAAGGTCACCTCCTCGCCAACCTCGGGCGGGGTACGCCCATCCGCCTTGGCGATTACTTCCTGCCCCTCGGCCCCGACATAGATCAGCGTTTCATGCCCTAGCGGCTCGCGCACCGTCACCGGCCCCCGTACCAGCGCAGGCCCCGCGCCGGGATGCAGGTCTTCGGGCCGGACGCCGACCGTCACCGGATGCCCGTCATCCGCCTCGAGACCCAGCTCCAGAACTTCCCCCGAACCAAGCCGCAGCGCCCCGTTCGCCACCGTCCCCGACAGCATGTTCATCGACGGCGCCCCGATAAACCGCGCCACAAACGTATTCGCAGGCTTGTGATAAACCTCGGCAGGCGTCCCCACCTGCTGAATATGTCCGTCCTTCATGATCACGATCCGATCTGCCATCGTCATCGCCTCGACCTGATCGTGGGTGACAAAGATGATCGTATTGCCCACCCGCTGGTGCAGTTTCTTGATTTCCAGCCGCATTTGCGTCCGCAATTGCGCATCAAGGTTCGACAATGGCTCATCGAACAGGAACACCGCCGGATCACGTACCATCGCCCGACCAATCGCCACGCGCTGCCGCTGACCACCTGACAACTGGCTCGGCTTGCGCGACAACAGGTCCGTCATCCCAAGAATACCCGCCACCTCGTCAATCCGCGCTTCCTTGTCCGCCGTCGACATCTTTGATGTCCTCAGGCCAAAGCCGATATTCTTGCGCACGGTCATATGCGGATAGATCGCGTAGTTCTGGAACACCATCGCGATGTCCCGGTCTTTGGGTTCGAGGTTGTTCACCACACGTCCCCCGATCAAGATCTCCCCGCTCGTCGCATCCTCCAGACCCGCAATCAGGCGCAGCGTTGTCGACTTGCCGCAGCCCGACGGCCCGACAAACACGACGAACTCGCCATCTTCGACATCAAGGCTGATGCCATGCAGCACCTCGGTCCTGTCATAGCGTTTGACCAGATTTCGGATCGCAAGATCGGCCATGCTCAGTCCTTCACCAGCAGCGCATCGAACGCCGATTTCAGTCTCTGTTCCGCGGTCTTGTGCCTGTTTTCGCGCTCCGCACAGGCCTCGCGCGCCTTGCCCGCTTCCGCCATGTACTCGGCCAGAGCTTCCCGCAGTGCCGCCTCTCCCGGCCCACCAATCCGGTCCCGCCGCGCAACAAAGGTCTCCGGCGCAACCGCCGTCCGAAACGCGGTCTCATCCAAACGCGGCGTACGCCCGGTCAGCGTTTCGAACGCGGCCGAAAACGCGGAAAACCCATCGCCCAGAGCAGCCCCTTCGGCAATCACAGCCTTCGCCGTCGCCGCCGCAATCTCATGCGCCGCGCGGAAGGTCAGCCCTTCGTCCCGCACCAGCGTATCCGCCAATTCGGTGATCGTGATACAAGCCGCATCCGTCGTCCCCCGCACCCGATCCGCATTGACCCGGCAGGCGGGGATCAGCGCCGTCAGCAACTGCAACACCCGCGCGCCCCGCTCGAACGCGGCATAGCCCAGCTGCTGCACTTCGCCTTCACTGTCGTTCATGTCGGTGAACGGCGTGTTCTGCATCACCCCAACGATGGCATCACATTGCCCGACCGTCGCACTCGCCAAATGGCGCAGATGTTCGATCGGCACCGGGTTGCGCTTCTGCGGCATGATCGAGCTGATCTGCACAAGGCTGTTCGGGACATAAAGCTGTCCCACCTCGAACGCGGTCCAGAACTGCATGTCCTGAATGACCCGCCCCAGATGCAGGAACATCAGCTTCATCGCGGAATAGAGCCCGGTTACATAGTCGACCGATGCGATGCAGCCATAGGAATTGACCAGCGGCCCGTCGAACCCCAGCAGCTCCGCCACGCGACCCCGATCAATCGGAAACCCGCTGGTGGTGATCGCCGCCGCCCCCATCGGGCAATGCTCAAGACCATCCGCCGCCGCATTGAGTCGCGCAATGTCGCGCAAAAGCACCTCGATCACGGCGCCAAGATAGTGCCCCCAGGTCGTCGGCTGCGCGGGTTGCCCATGCGTATAGGCCACGATCAATGTCGCTTTCTCGGCCTCCGCCTTGGTGATCAGCGCCTCCGTTAAGGTTAACGCCTGCTCCAGCAGCACCGAGACTCGACCGCGCAACGCCAGCTTGAACAGCGTATGATCCATGTCATTGCGCGACCGCGCCGTGTGCAAGGCACCGCCCAGATCGCCCAGGCGGCGCTTCAACTCCGCTTCGACCAGAAAGAAGTAATCCTCGACCTCCCCGGTATAGCTCAGCGCATCAAGATCCACCTCGGCATCAATGTCCCGCAGCGCAGCCGCAATCGCGCCCGCGTCCCCGGAGCCCAAAATCCCGGTCTCCGCCAGCATCACCAGATGCGCCCGGTTGATCGCCGCCATGTGCCCCGCGTAATGCGCCTTCACCCCGTCGAACAAAGGCGCCAGCACCGTGTCCCGATAAGTCGGGTCCGGAAACACGCTCTGATCCGTCATGTACCGCCCCCAGCTTCTTCTTTTTCCAAATATGCAAACACAACGACGGCCAAGGAATGCACACTCATCCTTTGAGTCCTGCCATCACCACACCCTGAATGATGTAACGCTGGAAGATCAGGAATACGATCAGTGTCGGAATGGTCGAAATCGCCGCCCCCGTCATGATCAGCTCCCACGCCACATCGGCCTCATCTCCAAAGGACGACAGGCCCACGGGCAGGGTATACATCTCGACCGAGTTGGTCACGATCAGCGGCCAGATGAACGCGGTCCAGTTTCCCAGGAACACGAAGATCGCCAAAGCTGCCAGAGCCGGTTTGACCAGTGGCATCGCCACCGTCCACCAGATCTGCAACTCGTTCAGCCCGTCGATCCGCGCGGCTTCGATGAAATCGTCAGGCACGGTCTCGAAAAACTGCTTCATCAGGAAGGTGCCGAAGGCGGTCATCAGGCCGGGGAACATGATCCCCCAATAGGTGTCGAGCCACCCGAACTGCTGGCTCATCAGATACCACGGAATCACCAGCATCTCGGTCGGGATCATCAGCGTTGACAGGATCGCGATGAACACGATGTACCGCCCCGGAAACCGAAACTTGCAAAGGGTGTAGCCCACAAGGCTGTCAAAGATCACGTTACAGACCGTCGTGATCACCGCGATGATCATCGAATTGACGAACCACCAGTAGAACCGCCCGTCCTCGAGCACATAGGTGTAATTCTCCAGATGCGGCTCATCCGGGATCAGCTTGAGGTTATACACCTCATGCGGCCATTTCAGCGAGGTCGAGATCATATAGGCGATGGGCATGATCATCGCGATCCCGCCCAGAAACAGCAACAGCCAGCGGATGAACTGGCCCGTGTTCATCGGCTTCTTCGGCGCCTGAGATTTCATCAGCGCATCGGTGGTCGGGCGGATGTCCGTCGCGGTCATCTAGCTGTCCCTCAACAGGCGCAACTGGATCAGGCTCACCACCAGCAGGACCAGAAACAACACCACCGTCTGCGCCGCCGCATAGCCCATGTCGAAGGCGCTGAACGCTGTTTCGTAGATCATCAACACCAGCGGCTTTGTGCTGTTCAGCGGCCCGCCGGGATTGTTCGTCGTCATGTTGAAAACATGATCAAAGATGCGCAGGAACCCGATGGAACTGAACACCACGATGAACACGATGGTCGGCTTCAACAGCGGCAACGTGATTTCCCACAGCACCGTCCAGCTTGAGACACCATCAATCCGCGCCGCCTCATAATAGCTGCGCGGGATGGCGCGCAGCCCGGCCATGAAGATGATCACCTGAAACCCAAGACCCGCCCAGATCGCGGGTGCCAGCACCGAGGGCAGAGCCCATGTCGTCGACTGAAGGAACGGGAACTGCGGGATGCCCATGCTGGCCAGCGCGTTGTTGAACAATCCCACCGGCACCGGCTGGTAGAACCACCGCCAGACCCATGCCATCGCCACAGCGCTGGTCATGAAAGGCAGGAAATAGAGCATACGCAGGAAGCCGTGCATGAACCGCGTCTTGTCGAGGTGGTAGGCGATGACAAACGAGACTACGAGGCTAATCGGTGTACCCAGAAGCAGGTAGACAAAGGTGTTCTTGAACACCTTCCAGAACACCGGATCGGCAAACAGCTTTTGGTAATTGTCAAACCCGGTCCAGGTCCGGTCGCCCAGCAGGTTCCACTCCTGAAAGCTGATCAGGATGGCGTTGCCCGTGGGGTAGAACCGGATGATCGAATAAAACAGGATCGGAATGGCAAGGAACGCCCACGCCCAGACGATCTGTTTCTGCCGGATGGTCAGGTTGCGATACATGCCTCAGCCCGAAAAGAGTGACGCCCCGGCCGGGAGGAAACCGGAGCGCCCGTGCTGCGCGCTTAGTTGGACGCGCTGTTGTAGTATTCGTCGAGGATCTTCTGCTCAGCCTCGGCTGCCATAGATAGGCTTTCTTCGGCGCTCATGCCTTGCAGGGTCATGCGCTCGACCATCTCCACCATCAGCTGACGCTGCCCGCTTTCATTGGCGAACTTGGTGGTATTGGCATAGGCCAACCCCTTGATGAACGGGCCGAAGACCGGGTCACTGGAGTTGGCTTCGGTCAGACCAACCGACGGTTTCGCAGGCAGTTCGCCCACCACGTCGAGCCAGATCTGCATCGCCTCGTCACTGGTGACGTATTCCATGAACTTCACGGCGGCGTCGTATTTTTCGCCTTCGGCTTTGGTGGTGATCGCGTTCACCCAATAGGACGAATAGTTCGACCGCGTGCCATCCGCCGTCGCGGGCAGTTCGGTCACACCCCATTTCAGACCGCGCGTGTTGTTCAGCGACCCGATGCGGAACGATCCGTCAATATGAAGACCTGCGCGCCCCGCTTTGAACGCGGCCTGCGGTTCGTCCATGAAACCGATGGCCGATACGGCATCGTCACCAGTAAAGAGCGACGCGTAGAAATTCAGCGCCTCCAATCCGGCTTCGGAATTGTAGTTCACCGTCTGGTAGTCATCGACATAGGGCTCGCCGCCGAACTGCCGGATCAGCCCTTCGCGCCACCAATGGTGGTCTTGTGCTGTCATCCCCGCGGTCATGCCAACCTGCGTCAGGTTCCCGGCGCCATCGCGCTTGGTCATCGCCTTAGCGGTGGCAATCATCTCGTCCAACGTGGTCGGAGGCTCGACTCCTGCCTCTTCCAGAAGGCGCTCGTTGTAGAACAGGGCCAGTGAGCGCACGGCGGTCGGCAACGCCCAATACGCGTCACCCTCTTTCATCGCCTGCACCATCGGAAAGAACTCTTCGTCGATCTTGCTCGCCGGGAACACATCAGCGGGTAGCGGCTGGATCAACTCGGCGGCGACATAGTCATTAAGCCAGCCATAGAACAGCTGTACCACGTCCGGGCCTTCGCCCGCCGGGATCGCGGCGGCGACCTTGGTGCGGTAATCGGCATAGGGGAAATGGGTCATCTTGACCGTGATGTCCGGGTTCGCTTCCTGGAAATTCGCGATCAAAGTTTCCATCGCCTGAACGCGGGCATCGAAAAAGTACTGCCAGTATTCGATTTCCACTGCCTGCGCGGCAGTGCTGAAAAGTGCGGCGGCGCTGGTTGCTGTCGCAACGGCCAGCGCCTTTACATTGAAGAATGCCATGGACCTCTCCCTGTTGAGATCTGTTGAATGTGCCCGCCTATTCTTGTTCGTGGCGGGTCATTCTCCAAGCGTTAACTCAACTTTCTTGAGTGTTCAAGTTTGGTGCGTTAAGCGAAAGCATGGTCACAACTCTGAAACCACAACTCGGGGCCAACCCGGAGCGCGCCCGCAGCCACAACAAACAGCTGGTTTTGCGTGCCATTCGACATGTTGGAACAGCCGGTCGTGCCGAGATCGCCCGCGCGTCGGGCCTGTCGACTCAGGCGGTGTCGAACATCATTTCCGATCTGCTGAGCGAAGGTCTGTTGGTCGAGCAGGGGGTCCGCAGCGCCGGGCGAGGGTTGCCGGTCCAGCAATATGCGATCAAGCCTGACGGCGGTTATGCCTTCGGGGTGGAGGTGCGACCAACCGCCGTGTTCACCGCCTTGGTAGACCTTGTGGGAACGCCGTTGTTTACGCATCGGACGCCTTTGGGCGATGCACGAAAAGCTACAATATTAGACACTGTTTCGGCTCAACTCGATGATGCACTGGCGAAAACGCAAGTGTCGAAAGAGGCGCTGATGGGCGCAGGAATCGTCATGCCCGGCCCCTTTGGCGAAACTGGTTTGACGGGGGCGGATTCCGAACTTCCCGGCTGGAACACCGGTGATCCGGCCGAGAGTTTCGCCAGCCGGCTGGACCTGCCCGTCTTCGTCGAAAACGATGCAAACGCAGCAGCGATGGCCGAGCGTATGAACGGTATCGCGCGTGGTCTCGATGATTTCGCCTATCTCTATTTCGGTCAGGGCCTTGGTCTCGGGTTGGTCCAGAACGGCCAGGCGGTGCAGGGCGCGTTCGGCAATGCTGGTGAGATCGGTCACATCACGGTGATCGTGCAGGGGCGACCGGTGGAGCTTGAAAGCGCGACAAGCCGTTTGTCCGTACAGGCCTATCTGGCGGGGCAGGGCGTCACTGTGACCAATATGGATGACCTGACCAGTCTCTATTCCAGCGAAAACCGCCATTTGTTCGCGTGGCTGGATCAGGCGGCGCAGGCGCTGTCCTCGGCCCTGTCGATCATCGAAAACCTGTTCGATCCGCAGACCGTGATCCTTGGCGGCGCGATGCCGGATGATCTCTTGGATCACATCATCGCCCGTACTGCGTTGCCGGAAAGGTCCGTCTCCAACCGCCCCGACCGCACGCATCCAAGGTTGATGCGCGGCACCTCCGGCCGGATGACCGCCACGCTGGGTGCCGCCGCGCTGGTGTTGCATCAGGCCTTCACACCCACCATCGCCGAAGCGAGGTAAGCATGCCGACCCCTGATCAGATCCGCCTCGACCAGACCCGCATGCGTCCGCGCGTGCTTGATCTCTGGTGGGCGCTGCGCCCGCTGCAATCGGTGGTGCGGCTGATGAACACCGGGGCGCATCCCGACGACGAGACCACCGCGCTCTTGGCGGCCATCGGCCTGCGCGATGGCATCAACCTCAGCTATGCCTGTTCGACGCGTGGAGAGGGTGGCCAGAACGACATTGGCACTGAAAGCGGCCCGGCACTGGGCGCGCTGCGCACCCGCGAGATGGAGCGCGCCTGTGACCTGTTGAATATGCGGCTCTATTGGCACGGCACCTCACCCGACGATCCGATCCGCGATTTCCGCTTTTCCAAAAGCGGCGAGGAAACGATGGGCATCTGGGGTCACGATCACCTGCTGCACCGCTTTGTCGAGATTGTCCGCACCGATCGCCCTGACATCATCCTGCCCACCTTCCTCGACGTGCCCGGCCAGCACGGCCACCACCGCGCCATGACCCAAGCCGCACATATGGTCATGGCTGCTGCCGCCGATCCCGATTTCCCGTCAAACCTGCCACCGTGGCAGGTGTCCAAGATGTACCTGCCTGCATGGTCCGGCGCAGGTCAGGCTTATGACGACGACCTGCCGCCGCCCAAGGCCACCCTCACAATCTCCGGAGCCGGCAAAGACCCGATGTCCGGTTGGAGCTATGCCCGCATCGGCCAGATGTCCCGCGCCTATCACCGAACACAGGGTATGGGGCGTTGGGTGCCCGCTGGTTCCGGCAAGGACTGGCCTTTGCATCTGGCTGAGAGCCATGTCGCCGGGCCGGACACGGCGCTGGGCGCAGGCCTGCCGCAAACGCTCGCCGATCTGGTTGAGATCGCACCAGATGCCAAGCAGGATCTGTTGCTGGCGCACGGCTACATCACCGAAACCGTGTCGGTCTTTCCGCATTTAAGTCACATCGCGAAAACCGCGCGAAAGGCTTTGCAGCATCTGCAAAAGGCCGAAGCGAATGCGCCCGACACAATCGCGCACCGCTTGGAGGCAAAACATCGGCAACTCGCCCATGTCCTGCGTCTGACCTTAGGGGTTGAGGCGGATGCGCGCTCCCACTGGACCTGGCTTCGCCCCGGTGACACCACCGATGTCACGGTCGAGTTTGATGCGGGCGATGCGGACACGGCCAGCTACAGCCTCGCGCTCCCATATGGCTGGTCCGAAGAGGACGGTCAGATCATCATCTCCGCCGATGCCAATCAGACCGACCCTTACCGCGCCGAATACGATCCAGCCGATCCGCCATTACCTCGGATCGAGATCCAGCTTGAAACGACCACCGTCGCGGTGCCGTTTGCCAAACCACCCGTTGTCCTGCCGGACCGCGCGGTGCTGATCGCGCCGGATGCGGCTCTGATAAACCTCAAAACGCCCAAACGGTCGGTTTCCGTTGCCATCGCCGATGTCAGCCCAGCGGGCTCGCGGGTTAGTTTCGATCTGCCCGAGGGCTGGTCGATGCAGCCTGTTGCAGGGGCGGTCGAGATCACTTTGCCGGACGATCCGGAACCGGGGCTCTATACCCTGCCGCTCTATGTCGGTGACGCCCCCGCGATGACTGAACAGCGTATTGCCTATGACCATGTCGACCCAACCGTCTATGCCCGCCCCGCGGCCCTGACGGTACGGGTGCTGGACGCGTCTCTACCGCAAGCCAAGGTCGGCTATATCGGCAGCGGACACGACGCCGTGGCCGACTGGCTGACAGCCTTGGGCGCGGATGTCACCGCACTGACCGATGACCAGATCACCAACGACGACGCGCTTGCCGGGTTCGACACGATTGTCATCGGCATCTTTGCCCTTCGCTTCCGTGACGGGTTGGTGTCGGAAATGCCCCGCCTGCGCGAATGGGTGGAGCAGGGCGGCACATTGCTGACCCTCTATCACCGCCCGTGGGACAATTGGGATCCAGACACTGTTCCGCCACGACGGCTGGAAATCGGCCAGCCCTCCCTGCGCTGGCGCGTGACCGATGCCGAAGCCGAGGTGGCACATCTCACCGACCATCCGCTGCTGTCGGAACCCAACCAGATCACCGCCGAGGATTGGGATGGCTGGGTCAAGGAGCGTGGCCTCTACTTTGCCAAGAGCTGGGATGATGCCTACACACCGCTGCTCTCCATGTCCGACCCCGGTGAAGAGCCACTGACCGGCGCGCTCCTGACCGCCGAGATTGGCAAGGGCCGTCACACCCATTGCAGCCTCGTGCTGCATCACCAGATGGCCAAACTGGTGCCGGGTGCCTACCGCCTGATGGCCAACCTGATCGCCCCGCGCCGATGAGCAAAGAAGCCCCCCGGGACAACATCAAGGGGGGTGCTTGGCTCTTGGCCGATATGGCGCTCAACATCTGGGCGCTGGGCATCGTCAAGGCCCTAGGCCTTGGCTATCCGGCGGCGCAGATCGTGTTCCTGCGCGCCGCCATCGGCCTGCTTTTGCTGTCCCCTTGGATCCTCCGCAGCCGCGCCCAGTTCGCCACGGTCCCAGACCTTAAGTTGCAAATCCTGCGCGTGGGGTTAAGCGCCGCGACCCTGACCGCCAGCTATTTCGCCATCTCCCGCGTGCCGCTGGCGTTGTTCACCACGATGAACTTCACCCGTCCGCTGGTGGTCATGGTGCTGGCAGCCGTCCTATTGCGCGAACGGATCACCCGGGCGCAATGGGGCGCGGCCGCCATCGCAATGATCGGCGTGGTCATCGCCATCGACCCTTATAGCACAGCGCTTGGCCCCGGGTTGCTGGCCTTGGCACTGCTCATTCTGACAGGCTCGGGTGCTGTGATCGTCACACGGCGGCTGCGCGACACGCCGACAATTGTGCTGATGACGTTCTATACTCTTGGCCTCGGCCTCTGCACCCTGCCATTCGCACTCTGGTCATGGCAGCCGATCCCGCCCAACCACCTTTCGCCCCTGCTGGCGATCGGTGTTTTCGCCCAATCCGCGCAGGCTTGTTTCCTTCGGGCGCACTACAATGGCGATGCGGGGGTGTTGTCGGTGCTGGGATACATGAGCCTGCCTCTGTCCACCGCAGCCGGGTACTTTGCTTTTGGTGAAGTGCCAACCCTGCGGTTCTATGCAGGGGCCACGCTGGTGGTTCTGGCCGCGGCTTCGCTGACACTGTCCCGGCGCAGGCGTCCGGTGATGCGGGTGCGTTGACGCAACAGACTGTTGAGGAAAAACCTCTGGCCTAGGCGGCGTTGCACACCTATCGTCCCCGCCAATCGGGAGCTTGCGTCACGTGTCACCGGAAATGTCCAACAGATCCTTCGCGTATCTCGTGCCGCAATTCCCCGGTCAGACTCACATCTTTTTCTGGCGTGAGATTGCCGCGCTCGAGGCGCAGGGCGTCACGCCTGTGCTCTACAGCACGACGGTGCCGCCACCCGGCCTGATCTCGCACCATTGGTCGAAAGACGCGATGGCGCGCACGACTTACCTCGCCTCGCGCAATCCCGCGTTGCTTGCCGCGATCCTGCCCCGGCTGCCCTGGCGGCTGATCCTGCGGGAAGCGCGTTTGATGCCTACGGACGAGGCCAAGACCTTTCTCAAGGATGTCATCATCAGTGCCCCGGCTGCAGAAAAACTGGCGCGCGACTGCAAGGAAAAAGGCATCACCCACATCCACGCCCATTCCTGTGGCCGTGCCGCTCTGATCGCGGCTCTGGCGCATCACGCGCATGGTTTGTCCTACAGCCTGACGCTGCACGGCCCGCTTCAGGACTATGGCGTCGGTCAGCGCTTCAAATGGCAGGGTGCCGCCTTTGTCAGCGTCATCACCCGCGCGCTTCTCGACCTGCTTCCCGGCCAGTTGGGCGATGCGCTTCCCGCTCGTTTGCCCCTGCAGCCGATGGGCGTCGACACCAGCGCCTTCCGGCGCGAAACGCCTTACATGTCTCCCGTCCCCGGAGAGCCGCTCCGCGTGTTCAGTTGTGGCCGTCTGAACGTGGTCAAAGGCCATCAGGATCTGATGCAGGCGGTGCGGCTGATGCTGGATCAGGGCCAGCCGGTCCAGCTCGAGATCGCGGGCGAGGACGATGCGGGGGGTGGCGGCTTCCACAAAGAACTCGACAAGCGGATTCTCGAACTTGGTCTTCAGGACCATGTGACTCTCCTGGGTGCGATCAGCGCCGAAGCGGTGCGGGAAAAGCTCTTGGCAGCGCATGTCTTTGTGCTGGCCAGTTGGTCTGAACCGCTGGGCGTCGCCTATATGGAGGCGATGAGTTGCGAAGTGCCGACAATTGGCACCGACGCGGGTGGTGTGCCCGAGCTGATCTCCAGTGGCAAAGACGGGCTCTTGGTGCCGCCAAAGGATCCAAAAGCGCTGGCTGCCGCGCTGACACATTTGGCCGCCAATCCAGATTCAGCTGTCGACCTTGCAAAAGCTGGACGTGCGCGCGTCGTCGCGGAATTCGACTCTAGTCGTGGCGCGGACATGCTGGTTCGCGAAGTCTGTCGGGAGTAACGCCCCGATTGGGATCAATAAACACCTCGAAACATCTTCTCTTGAAGGTCGGTGTACCACCGTTTGAAATTCGCGAACGGCCAGAAAAGAAACACCGGGGTTTGCAGAATTCCATAAACGTAAGCACGTGCAGTCGGAAGGCTGACCCGCATACGAGATATGTCGATTACCACGTAAAGTAGGGCGAACTTTGCAAAGGATGCGATGCATCGACCTGCGGACCGAAGGCAGCTTGGGCTGTGTACGACATGCAGAGCAAGAAGATTGCGCACGCGAATTGTATTGATCCGGAAACGACTGATCTTTCGGTCGGCACCATCCGCATGAAAAAAGCCGGCATCAGGCGCAAGGACCAACCTTCCATGGGAGGACATCCGATAAGAAAAGTCCGTATCGTCATGGATGGCATAGTATCGCAGAACTTCCGTCCATCCTTCCTGTATCCCGAATTTACGCCGAAATGTCGTTCTCGCACCATTGATGAGCCCACTGGGGGCAACGTTCAGGTGTCTGACCGATGCAGGCACTGGACTCGTGTCGACCGGTTTCGAATAAGGTACGAAATGACTGTCGAGTGTCAGTTGGGTCTCAAACCATTCCCGAAGTTTCGATCGTCCCACGGGCTCCGCGGCCTGCACATGCTTGGCCTTGCCTGACGTTTGATAGGGTCCGTCAGTGAACCGCCCGGTCACCATTGCGATCTCGCCGTCCGTATCCGCGTCATAGACCGCCATCACTTTCTCGGCGGCATCGGGATAGAGATAAATGTCATCATCCAATGAAAACACGATGTCCGATGTCGCGAGACGCAGCGCCTGATTGCGCTGGAAGGTCAGGGACCGGACGTCTGCCGGAACATAGACCAGTGTCACGGTCTCCCATTCCGCGGCGAACTCTTCAAGCATCTGGTCGCGATGGTCTTCCCAGTCGTCAGAGGCATCCACCACGACGATCTCGGTGGGACGGCGGGTCTGGTTCAAGGCATAGCGAAGCGTTTCGACCAGGAAATGTGGCCGATTGTAGGTGCAGATTGTCAGTGTCCAGGTCAGTGTCATAGGCGACGGGCAATTACTCTAAATATGTAACGGCAGGAATATTGCCATATTAACGAGGCAATTTGACCAAACTGCGACCTTTGTACCATAAATCTGCGATTTTTCATCAAGGATCGCCGCGGATTGGCGTCTTGTCGTTACAGAGTGACGGGAAGGTCGGGTAAGACGACAGAAAAGCCACAACTCCGCGTGTGGGGTTGGCTTTGATGCAGTCTGCAGGAGGGGTCGAGTGACACAACGCGTTCTTTTGACAGGTGGTGCCGGCTATATCGGTTCGCACACATATGTTGCTTTGGTCGAGGCCGGTTATGACGTTGTGATCCTTGACAATTTCGGCAATTCCTCGCGGCAGGTGCCGACGCGCCTCACCTCCGTCACTGGACGCAACGTGCAGGTGATTGAAGCGGATGTTCTGGACCGCGCGGCACTGGATCGGATCTTTGCGGAACATAAGATCGATGCGGTGATCCATTTCGCGGCGCATAAATCGGTGGGCGAGAGTGTCCGGAACCCGCTGGCCTACATGCAGAACAATGTCGGCGGTCTGGTGACACTGATGCAGGCGATGGATGCCGCAGATGTGCGCCGTCTGGTGTTCTCGTCTTCGGCCACGGTCTATGGCGAGGCTGAACAGTTGCCGACACCGGAGACCGCACCGCTGAGCTATGGAAATCCCTACGGCCATTCCAAGCTGGTCTGCGAACAGATCATCGAACAGACCGCCGCCGCCGACCCGCGCTGGGCGGTTGGTGTGCTGCGCTATTTCAACCCTGTGGGTGCGCATCCATCGGGGCTGATCGGTGAGGACCCTTCCGGCGTTCCCGACAACCTGATGCCCTATGTCGCCAAGGTTGCGGCGGGTGAGTTGCCGGTGCTCTCGGTCTTTGGGGATGACTACCCGACACCGGATGGCACCGGGGTGCGTGACTATATCCATGTCAGCGATCTGGCCGAAGGGCATGTGATGTCACTTCGAGCGCTTGAACGCGATGGCACCGGGCATATCGTCAACCTCGGCACCGGGCGCGGCTATTCGGTGCTAGAGGTAATCGCGGCCTATGCCCGTGCCAGCAACCAGCACATCCCCTACAAGACGGCCCCCCGTCGCCCGGGTGATGCTGCGTCCAGCTATGCCGACCCCAGCCTCGCCAAGTCCGTGCTCGGGTTCGAGGCGAAGTACGATCTGCATGATATGTGCCGGACAAGCTGGATGTGGATGCAGAACGCCAAGCAGCCGGTGGATTGACCTAACGCCTCCAGCGCGGGTGCAGGTCGTCGATGTGGTAGGTGTGTGTATGCTCTTGGTTCGGCCCGGTCGTGATCACGGTTTTCAGATGCGGGTGATCGGCGGGCAGGTCGGGATGCGCATGAGTGCGCGCCATCGGATCCTGCGCAGGCCAGACCCGCAAGGCGATCAGGGTGACCCATGTGGTAAGACCCGACAGGATCAGCATCGCCAACTCTAGGGAGACCTTCGTCGCCAGCCACCCCGCAAGCGGATAGGCAAAAAGCCAACCCGCGTGGCTGAGAGAGAACTGCGCGGCAAAGACCGCGGCGCGATCCTCGGCTTTTGCAGAGCGGGTGATAACCAGGCCCCCTGGCGTCAGGACAAGCGACGACGACAGACCAAACCCGATCCAGACAATCACCAACACAGCCAAAGCGGGGGACAGCCACACTGCGAATACCGCACCGCAGGCGGCAAAGGCGATTGCGCCCAAAGCCATCGTACGCCGTTCTCCGAGGCGCTTCACAAGGCGCGGAACGCTGAACGCACCGAACCCTGCGCCCAACCCGTAGAATGCCATCAGCATCGGGAAGTAGCGCTCGCTATCGCCCAACCGGGCGCCAGCATAGGCCACCGTGTTCACCAGCACCCAGGCCATCGAGAGCGACAGGGCAAAGTTCAGCAGGAACAGCCCCCGTAGGCGTGGCGTGCGGACATAGATCCGCAAACCCTTCGACGCGCGCTGCCAGAAAGGTTTTTTCCGATCGGCTGCCGTAGTCTTTGGTACCTGCGCCAGCAGGATCGACGCAATCGAGACAGAAAAGGCCAAGGCTGCGACGAGGAACAGGGACGACCCGTCCAGTATCGTGAGCAAGCCTCCGGCGATAACCGGGCTGAGCACGGCTTCCAGCGTGTAGGCGACCCGCGACCAGGACAGCGCCTTTGTGTACAGGTCTTCGTCCTGCACCACGTCAGGGATCACCGATTGGTACAGTGGCGTGAACCCGGCGGACATCGAGAAGAACAGGAACGACAGCGCGGCGATCTGCCAGATGTCCGTGGTAAAGGCCATCGGGATCAACAGCACCATGCGCCCGACGTCCAACGTGACCAGCGCGGCCTTGCGCGGCACGCCTTGCAGCAGGCTTTCGGCCAGCGGCGCGAGACCCACATAGGCTACCATCTTGAGTGCCAGAAGCAGCCCCAGAACCTGACCCGCTGCCTCGGCCCCGCCGATCCGGTAGGCGGCAAGAGACAGGCCCACGGTCAACAGCCCGACCCCCACCAAAGAACAGATCTGCGCGCTGAACAGCCAGCGAAAATTCGGATTGGTCAGTGGTGAGGCCACGATAAAAACGGCTCCTGTCCTGCCGGTCTAGCCAAGCAATTCCTTCATCCCCATGCGGACGGCGCGGTTAGGGTTCTGTTTGAGAATGTGCTCTCCAAGGGCTTTCGCCAAGGCGGTGTGTCCTTTTTCCACGGCCCGGTTGAAAAGCTCCCGCTGATAGCGCGGAAAGCTCCGGCGTTCACGCAGCAGCTTGTAATAGTCGTGGCTGTCCAGCGTGCCGTTCAGCGCGCCAAGGATGATCGGGCTCAGAATGCCCATCTGGTTCAGCGAACTGCCCAGCCGGTGCCCCAGAAGCGGCGCGCGAAGGTGTTGCACATTGTCCCCGGTAAAGCGCGCGGCGTGCTGCGCGTCGAGCGGCTCATAGGGGTCATAGAGGATCGACACGCGGCGGGCGGCTTTGCTGACCTCGGCGGCATCACCGTAAGGGCCGGTGAAATCGCGGTCCCAGACCACCTTGTAGCGGGTTTCCCAAGGGACAACGGATTTATCGACCGTCGATTGCGGAGAGATCGCGACCACGTCACATCCGGGAGCGGCCGGGGAAAACGCGCAGGCCGCGTACCCGCCCATCGACGCGCCGTAAAAGACCACGCGCTTGAACTGTTTGAAGAACCCGCTCTTCTTCAACTCGTCAAACTGGTCGTAGACCCAGGGTTCGCGATACCAGGTCCACCCACCGGCCAGCACACCCAGCATCGACCAGCCCTGATCCTTGATGAAACTGTAGCCCCAGGGTCGGCGGTCCTCGCGTTTGGTCATCGCGATGTCGAGGTTGTCGAAGGTCACCACCAACGTGTCCGAGTCGCGCGGGATGTAGAGGAAACTGTGCCCGTTGGTGTTCGCGCGATACCAGCCCTTCAAACCCGCCAGCTTGAGCGCAATGGCGTCCCAGCTATCATCGGTCACAGGGTCCGGCGGGTTGGGGGTGACGCGGATGCGTGTGATCTGTTTGCCATCATCCTCGCGCGTCGAAAGGGGGGTGTTGGCCCCATAAGGCTTGAGAAACGGAAACGCGCCGGAACCGCGCCGCACATCCATGAACAGCCTCGTGTCGGAATGAACGCAGCGTTGCAGGAACGGCTCCAGGAATTGCGTTTTCCACTGATCGCCGAAGCCTTGCAGGTTGCACAGCACATCCACCGGGCGCAGGTCTTTCTCGGCGCGGATCACTTTGATCCGATCCGGATCGACCTCGTTCTCGGTCAAAAAGGTGATGTACTCGGCCAGCCAGGGCATGTCCTCGTCTTTGAACTTGGCCCGGCGGTTGGTGTTCACCAACTGAATGTCGCAATCGAACTTGTGGTGCAGCGCCAGCACAAAGCTGCGGGCCTGCCCGGTCAGATCCGCCACGCTGGCGACCTCGTCGAGGTCCAGCGAGTCGATCAGCGCACCGTCAAAGGTGGTGTTGCCACGCCCCTTGATCGGGGCCAGTGCGGGGGTGATGCCGTGCTCGTGCACCAGTTTCTCAAGGTAGGACCCCTTGGGCGGCAGCCCGTCATGCAGGTTTCCCAACTGCCGCTTGTTCGACGCCCAGAGGTGCAGCGCCGTTGTCTCGGGCGTGATCAGACCTTCGGCGATATCGGCACGGCGCATGAACTTGGTGCGCTCGCGAAAGGTGATCGGGTAGAAGGCGTTGAGCGGCTGCACATGTTCTTCCAGACCCAGCGCGTGCACATAATGGGTCACCATCATCGGCCCCCAGACACCCCAGGGCTGTTCGGTGATATGCACCGGCTTTCCCTTCTCGGCCTTCTTGCGCATCTCCTCTTTCCGCTTTTTCGGCAGGAAGGGCGCGATGGAAAACCGATCACTGGTGAAGTCGAGCATCTGTCGCAGCGCATCGCTGTCGGTGGGAAGGCCCAGCACCGCATTGTTCACCCGGTGTTCGCCGGGCAGTTCGTAGCCGAAGACATAGTCGCTGTCATAGTCCATCGGACGGTAGCAATAGACGTCCGTGTCGATCCAGATCATGCCCGGGTTCTGGTGGATCATGTGCAGGCGGAACCAGTCGGCAAACAGCGCATAGCTGTTCTTCTGCTCGTACTTGATGAAATCGTCGGTATCGATGATTTCGCGTCCGTCGCGGCGTATGACGCCGTCTGGGACATTGGGGATGTCCTCATAGCTGAACAGGGTGATCTTCTGGCCCCTGTCGACAAAGGACTTGAGACACAGCTGTTCCAGCCAGCTGAGCGGCCCCCCGATCCAGAGCGTTCCAACCTCGCGCGTGCGTGGCATCTGCAAGTCCTCATGCGCGCCTCTTTTTATGTCGGGCGCTGTCCTTTTGCGGGATGCTAAGCACAAAACGCCATTTTGTGTAGCCTGCGTGATATCTGACTCAGTTTTTGCGCCATTCGTGCCTTTGCTGCCATCCAGCTTGCAAGAATGATGGGTGGCACGTAGTTTTTTCGCAAAACAGCAAAGATTGCGGGCGCAAAAAGACCCGTGAGGCGAGGCACAAAATGAGCGGTGAGACCTACACGGTTGTCTCAACCATGAAGAATGAAGGCCCCTATATCATTGATTGGGTGGCCCATTACAAAACGCTGGGTTTCGACCATATTCTGGTCTGTACCAACGATTGCACCGACACGACCGTCGAAATCCTCTTGCGTCTGCAAGAGATGGGGCTGGTCACGCAGCACAACACCATCGTGCGCCGTGCGGGGATCCATCGCTCTGCTCTCAGACAGGCCAGCCGCCGCTACGACATCGTGCTGAACGCAAAATGGGTCTTTGTCTGCGACGTGGATGAATACCTGAACATCCATCTGGGTGACGGATCGGTGCAGGCGCTGGTCGAAGGGTCGGGGCCGGATGCCGACGTTATCTCGGTGCCGTGGCGGGTGTTTGGGTCAGACAGTATCGAAGCATTTGCGGACACACCCGTGACCCAGCAATTCCGCATGGGCGAATACGAATGGGACGCCGATCTGCGCCCCGAAACGGGCAAGTTCGTCAAATCGCTCTATACCAACCAGCACAAGTTCCAGCGCATGGGCCTGCACGCGCCGGTATCGCTTGAGGAGCATGTGGCAGACACGCGCCGCGTTCTGCCCGGCGGGATCGACTACATCATCAACGGTCAACGCACCGCCAATCCGCCGCTCTTTACCCATGCGCAGGTGAACCACTACGCGCTGCGGTCGATGGAGAGCTTCCTTGTCAAACGCGCCCGTGGCCGCGCCAACCATTCGCATCATGTGCTGGGGATGGAGTATTGGGAGCGGTTCAATCTGAACCACGAAAAAGACACCTCGATCGACCGTTACAAATCTAAGGTCAGCAAGCTGGCCAAAGAACTGAAATCCGATCCGGTGCTGAAAGACCTGCACGCCCGCGCGGTTGACTGGCACACGCGCAAGGCGGCATCGTTGAAAATCGACCCGGATATGGACGATCTGGTCAATGGGCTGAAAGCGGCGCTGTGACCGACCAGCGTTTGAACCGCAGGTAAGGACGACATGGGACAGGTGATCGAACGACGCTTGCTGGGTCTGAGCCTTGGGCCGATTACCCTGCTCGACGCCGTCGCCATGGATCACGAGGACGGTCCACGTGCGACCTTGTTCCTCGCGGCGGGCAGCGATCTGCCAAAGCTGGCCCATGCCGATGGCGTTGATCCGATCTCGGTGATCAGCGTCGGTGGTGCGGCCTGTGTCACCTATCCCTTGCCCGAGGACGGTCGCCTGCGGCTGACGCTCGACGGTGCGCCGGTTGAGGTTGCTCCGACCCAATCTGAGCAGGACAGGTTCGAAGGGCACAACTGCATCGCCGCCGTGCGCAATGGCGAGGACGCGCAGACCGTCGCGGTCTGGCTGAAGCACCATGTCGAGACTCAGGGTCTTCAGGCCGCGGTGATCGTCGACCGGGCGCAGCCGGGAACGGACGCGGCATTTGCCGACACGCTCTCTGCCGAACTGGAGCGCCTGTCGCTCGACTGTGACGTCACCCTTGTCACCAGCGACCTGCCGCTGGGCCGTACCGATGCCCCGGCCGAAGCACACCCGTTCTGCGTGCCCGAAGCCCCCGGCAAAGACCGGATGGAGATCCCACCGCCTTCACCGTGGGACTCGCCCCTTGGTGCGATGTCGCTTTATGAAATCCTGCGCGCCCGGTTTCTGAGGGAGGCGCGGGCGGTCTGTAATATCGAGGTGCATGACCTCATGCCGACAGGCGCGCCCAACATGTTCGACAGCGCGGTCGAAGCCGATGGCGGGGTGATCGCGCTATTCGGGCGGCACTGCTACCCGTGGCGCGTGCGCAAGGACGATCCGACCCGCTTTGCCGATCACATCTGCGTCCAGTTCGATGCCAAGGGGGGACGACAGCGCTGGTGCATTGCGCCGGCCAAGGCGTCAGAAGCGGCGATCTGGCGGATGATCCGCATTGGGAACGCGGTGCCGGACCGGACGCGCACGCAGGTGTTCTATCGGCACATGGCGTTGCGCCACCCGACGCCGTCGATTTCCAAGATCGTGCCCAAGACCTCGCTGATCGAACACCCACCCCTGCTCGAGATGTCCGAGAAGTACTGGGGCCACAAACCGGTGCGGATGCCCGAGCTTGAGGCCGACGCTCTGCCCAAGGGCAAAGGCCGAAGGGTGATCGTCACCACGATGAAGAACGAAGGCCCGTTCATCCTGGAATGGTTGGCCTATCACCGCGCCATCGGGTTCGACGATTTTCTGGTCTACACCAACGACTGTACCGACGGCACGGACACCATGCTCCAGATGCTCGAACGCAAGGGCATCGTGCAGCACCGGGACAATCCGTTCCGCGAAAGCGGCCTGAAACCCCAGCACGCGGCATTGCAGGCCTCCGATGACGAACCGGTGGTCAAATCCGCAGCTTGGCTCACCTGTATCGACGTGGATGAGTTTGTGAACGTCAAAGTCGGCGATGGCACACTGGACGCTTTGTTCAAGGCCGTGCCCGACGCCAACATGATCGCGATGACATGGCGCCTGTTCGGAAATGGCGATGTGCACGAATTCCGTGACGGGCCGATCACCGAACAGTTTCTGCGTTGCGCGCCGGAATTCGCCCGCAAGCCGCATCAGGCCTGGGGTTTCAAGACGCTGTTCAAGAATATCGGGTTATTCAAAAAGATGGGGGTGCATCGGCCCAAGGGGCTAAACCCGCAGCTTTGGGAAGACATCAACTGGGTCAATGGGTCGGGCAAGCCGCTCCCGCGCGAGATGTTCCGCAATGGCTGGCGCTCGACGACCGAGACCTATGGCTATGACCTCGTGCAACTGAACCACTACGCGGTGCGCTCTGCCGAGAGCTTCCTCGTCAAGCGTGACCGTGGGCGGGTGAATCATGTCGACCGGGATCAGGGCCTCGCCTACTGGTTTCGGATGAACAACAATTACGAGGAAGAGCTGACGATCCAGCCGCGCCTGCCGATGATGCGGGCGGAAATGGAGCGGCTCTTGTCCGACCCCGAAATCCGCGCCGCGCATGACAGTGCTGTGGCCGCGCACCGCGCCAAGATCGACGAGCTGCGCGCGACCGAAAACTACGGGCGATTCTACGCGGAACTGACGGGGGCGCGGCTCGAAAAGCTGTCGCGCCTGCATTCGCATTTCGGCTCCAACGTGTTCCTCTCGGGGCCCGAAGTGGTGCCGGATGAGATTGTGCAGAAAGACCCCGAGGACAACTGGTTCTTCACCGTCGAACTGACGGGAGAGACCGCGCACTGACCCCCTGACAAATTGAAGGCCGCCCGATTAGGGGCGGCCTTTTCATCGTCCGCGACGGGGCGTTTCAGAGGCTCCGTCGCGGGATGGGGTGTTCGGCCGTCAGGGGCCCGGGTTGGTTCACTGAACCAGGGCCTGGATGACCGCGCGCTTTTCGCTTTCGCTGTCGCCCGAGTGGACGATCGACAGGATGGTGTTCACTTCGGCTTCGGTCAGCGCGGAGATATCGGCGTTCGGCGCGTATTGCTCGATTGCGGAGGTGTCGACCATGGCGGATGCCGAGAAGGCGGTGAGGGCAAGGGCGGTTGCTGTGATGAGCGTTTTCATTTTCTTAAGTCCTTTCGTGTGAGGGTGGGGTTACTGAACCAGAGCCTGGATGACGGCGCGCTTTTCGCTTTCGCTGTCGCCCG
>JAUHVK010000081.1 GCA_030425145.1 Alphaproteobacteria bacterium
ACCGGTATGTCGGAGATTGCTACATCACAGGTGCTAATCAGATGATGAGGGCTCTCCGGGGGAAACCTTGGGGGGCTCTTTTCTTTTTGGTCTTCGCCTTTCTCCTCTGCTCGTGTTTTTGGTTATGGCCGGGGATCAGCTCCCCGAGCCTCTCTCATTCTGCCATTGTTCAAAAAGCTGCCGCAGCGTGGTTTCCGCGCGCTCTTCGAGCCATTGGCCGAATTCCGGGTTGTCCTTGCGGGTGATCTTGATAGCGATCGACTTGCCATCGACTGAAAGTGTGCCGACAGGGCTACCACTATTGTCCTTTACCACGGTCGTTTGGCCACGGGCGCTTTGGTTGGCTGCGCCACGCGCCTTGCTGGAGCAAGCAACATAGACGGCTTGAAACTTGTCCGAGCTTGGAGTGGTGTCAGGCAGAGAGGCAAGTGTCTCACGCGCAATGTCGACAAGCGGAACCTTCTCTGAAAGTGCAGCAAGATCACCCCATTGGCGTCGACCTACGCCATGAGCCGGACCGATAAGCCGGACAAGTTCGTCAGGCAGCTGCTCGATGACTACACGATGGTTCGACACACCTTGCCGGGTGAGGCCTAGGGCATCCTGAATGACGCCAGGCTTGTAACCGGCCTCCTGCATCTCTTTGATAAAAAGAGATTTTTCAATGAAGGACGGATCCAGCCGCAGGTTGTTTTCCTGACCTTGCGCGATCAGAGAAGCATCATCATCGAGCGTTCGAACGATCGCTTTGACGGTTCCACCAACTCTTCGAATGGCTGCAAGTCTGCGACGCCCGTAGATGATGCGGTATCGATCCGGTTGGTCAGAGGGGCGAACCATGATCGGCACTTGCTGACCATGCTTGCGAATGCTTTCGGCGAGATCTTCAATGCTACTATCTTCCAGGATCAGGCGATCCCGGAGGCCATCCATATCGATCCGGTCGGGTTCGATATCTCGGATTGAGTTGGCAGTGATTTCCCGGAGAGAGTCCCGCAATCCGCCAACCGAGCCAGGTAGCTTCGAGGATTTGACCGGGGCAGGGGAGGGGGCTGCCGACTCTTTCTCGTCTTTCGGTGGCTGGTTGAAGATATTTCGAGCCATCAGCGACGCCCCCATGCCATTTGGATTGTCTGCTCCAGCTCATCGGCAACGCTGTTCACGCTGGTCAAAGCCCGATCAATGGTCTTCCGAATGAGCTGGCTCGGGTCTACCTCATAGATGGTTTGCTGAGTCATGCCGGCGTCAGAAATGGCTGTCGACTTCAGCATCGGTTCAGTCATGACTTGGCCCGCAAGGATTGAACGTAGGTACCCGGCCATTTGCGTTTGTGGTCCGTCCGACGGCTCGTAGCGTGTGATCAGGAACTTTACGAAGTCCCAAGTGACATGTCGTCCAATCGCCTCTTCGACGGCTTTGACCGTTTCCGAAGCGAGTTTGAGGAACTGGCTCATCGAAGCGATGTCGAGCATGCCGGGGACGACCGTCACAAGTAAGCCCGTGGACGCTGCCAATGCTGTCAATGTCAGGAAGCCCAACTGCGGAGGGCAATCGATCAGCACGATGTCGTAGTCTGAGTCGACTTCCTCTAGCGCCAGAGCAAGACGCTCTGCAAAAATCGGCTGAACCCTGCGCGCAAGGGCATTCGCTGTCTCGGTTTCGTACTCGGACAACATCAAGCCAGCCGGGACCATGTCGAGCTTGTGGAAGTATGTTTTCTGGATGACCTCCGAGAGCGGAACCTGATCATCGTATCTCAATGCGTCGTAGATTGTGCCGCCTTCGGCAAATTCGAGCTCAGGCCGGAAGCCGAAAAATGTCGTCAAACTGGCTTGCGGGTCGAGGTCCAGCACAAGCACGCGGTAGCCACGCAGGGCATACCTGTGTGCCAAATGGATCGTCGCTGTTGTCTTCGAGCTGCCGCCTTTGAAATTCACGACCGAAATGACCTGAAGACGGTCGCCGTCCCGGCGGCCAGGTCTGTACGCGTCAGCATTTTTGCCTGTCCGCGCCAAAATGTTGCGAAGGTCGTCAACTTCTTCGGCCGTGTAGAACCTATGACCGCGACCGTCAGTGTGAACTTCTGGGAAGCTGCCATCTTTGTGGCGGTTGCGCAGGTTCGACGTACTAACGCGCAGCAACTCGGCGACCTCGGTCGAGCTGAAGCGGCGCAAGGACTTGCGTTCTTCTGGCTCGAACGCAACTTTCATCTGCCGGTCAAGCGACTCAGCAAGACTGTCTGCGAATGCTCCGATGTCGGAAGAGCCTATGCCTTGCGCGTAGCCCGTATTTCGATCATCCATGTTCTGCCGCCTCTCATGGCCTTTGCTAAGGCTCTTTGTCGTTCTGACGGTCGAAGCCACGTCTGACGCGTTTTGCCGTCAGAATGGAAATGCCACGAACATCTGAGTCCGGCAAGAAGAATCTAGATGTAGTGGAAAAGTTATCCACAGCACCAATTTGGTCGCGCGGGGCGTGCGCTAGATAACGCATTGATTAACAACGATAAAGACCGTGTCGGGCGCAGCCGACACCCTTCGAGATATTTTCTGCTCGCCCGAACTAACCTCTAGGCATTGTTGGATATTTACGTGGTTTTCGTCCAATTGAGGCGATGATTCTGGAAGATTTGGGCCGAGCGAGCAGAGTGGTTTGCCGACCATTAGCGCCTACAAAAGGCCGAGGCGCTCTGCACGCTCCAGCAGCATTCTGACTGAGGAAGGCTGCCAGCTGGAGCGACCGCGAGGGGTGCGCTCACGCATGGATTCCAGTCGGTGGCAGATTGCCTGCAAGGTGATCTCGGGGTCAGCACCTTTGATTGCAGCGACAATCGCAGGCAGGCGATCGTCAGTTTCGCGGCGTCCGGCGCGGCCAAGCACTTCATCGGGCAGAAAGCCGTCGCGCACATATGCTTTCACGGCGCGAAGCAGGCGGCTTTGGGTCCAATGGCGATCTGGGGGCAGGGGGCCATTGATAATCCGCAGGACGTCTTCCCAAGCCATATCGGGGCGCAAGCGGCGCACATGGGGCACCCAATCCTGCGCTGTCTCGTTCAAGCGCTCCATGTAGCCGTCCTGTCGTGCCAACCGCACCTTGCGCAGCGCTTCAGGGTCCTTGGCGCGAAGACCTGGGTTGCCGCCGACGCGGCCCTTTGAGCGTGCCGAGGCAAGTCCGGCTTTGGTACGCTCGCGGATCAGAGCGCGTTCGAACTCAGCCGCAGCGCCCAGAACCTGCAACGTGAACTTGCCCTGGGGCGAGGCAGTGTCGATCGGGTCCTGGAGCGAGCGGAAGAACGCCCCCTTGCCCTCCAGTCTTTCGATCACCTCAAGTAGGTGCGACAAAGACCGCGCAAGCCGGTCGATCCGCACGACGACCAGCGTGTCGCCCTTGCCAATCCGCTCCAGCACACGTGCAAGCACGGGCCGCGCGCGATTGCCGCCCGAGGCGTGCTCTTCAAAGATCTCGGCGCATCCCGCAGACTGCAGTGCCTCAGACTGGGGCAGGGGGGTCTGATCCTCGGTGGAGACGCGCGCATAGCCAATCAGGGGCATGAAACTGGGCCGTTTGCAATTTAATATATCGCCAATAAACGACCATTTGTAAACGAATGCAAGTAGGTGCCCTCTCGTCGCGCTCGTCCAAAAAACCTTGGTTTCCTTGCGCTGAGCGCGATCGGAGAGGTTTCATCGGCAGTCGCGCGCGCATACTATATAAAGAGCGAAGGCAACCGCCACAAAATCACTTGGGTAATGTGCAAAAGAACAATATTTTGCACATATGAAGACCCAAGCATCCGCTTTGACTGATGATTTCGATGATCCCCTCCTCACCATCGAGGAGGATGAAGAGGCTCACGAAGAGGATCTCTGGTTTCTGCCGGGACCATTCGAAGAAGAACCAGATGATTTGCCTCCCGGGCCGCGTGCAGAACCGCCGGACTCTGCCGTCATCGAAGACTGGGCAAAGGCAGAAGGCGTTCACGCTGCGCGACTGGCAAGAGTGGCTGGACGCCTGGGTGCTCTGGATGACAGGCTGCTGCGTGGCCCGGAAGGCTGGCGGCATCGCCTCGCTCTTATCGAGGCAGCGGACCTTAGCTGGTTCGCAGGGGATCGGGTGAGTTCTGATCGTCTGGCGCTTTGGATATCGATGCGGCTGTCAGGTGCACAGGATGACCCAAATGCCCTGGCAAGAGTTGGATGGGCTGTTCGGCGCCTGACAGGCGGTCCCGGACCCAAGGCTGACTTGGCCGCCTTCCTGGATCGCCGCGATCCCGAGAACATTGAAGGCAGCGCTGAGCGTTTCGAAGAACGCGCGGGCGGATGGTTAGACGTAATGGCTGCAGCAGCCGAGCTCCACCCAATCACGCGGGCTTGCATGGGCTTTCATCTCTGGAACCTGGCCGGCCTCGGACAGCACGGTGACCAGATGGAAGCCGCCGTCACCGCGTCCAGGATCGCGGCCAGCGATGGAAGCGGCGCCATCTTCGCACCGCTCGCCATGGGCGGGGCAGGGGGGCTCCGTGTTAGTGGCCCGCCGGTCGATCGCCTCGCTCGCTGGCTTGAGGGAATGGCGACGTCGTGCCTGACTGCGATGCGTTACCTAGATGACATTGAGTCTTGGTTTGTGCGGGCAGAAACCGAAATGTCGCCGCTCTCGGGTAAGACCCCTCCGGCGCTGCTCGCCACACTTACGGAATGGCCACTCGTTTCTGCGCCAATGGCCGAGGCCATTACAGGCGCCAGTCGAACTGCCGTTCAGCGCAACCTTGCTTGGATGGAAGCGCGAGGGCTAATCCGTGAGGTAACGAGACAAGGGCGCTATCGGATGTGGTGCACCGCGAACTGAATGCTGCTGATGGGCTTTCCGAATTCCTTGACGCACTTCTGTCCTCCATAGACCTATGCCCAGAAGGTGAGATGATCGGCAATCTCTGCAGCTATGCGCTGAGACGGCGCAGCCGCTTGTCGATCTCAGCCACGGGCAGGAAGACAGCATCATCCGCGCGCCAGACCTGCAGCGCGGAGATGAGAAGCTCGACCTCGCAGACACCGGCCGCGTGCAGTTCGTCAATGATCCAGAGTACGCCATGAACGCGCACCGCGCGGGCGGTGGCCACCTTGCGCAGCAGGTTGTCGCCGGTCAGGAGGATACCGTTCTCCTGGCAGGTTGTCGTCACGAGGGCGAAGCAGTCGTTGGCCGACAGGCGGCTATGTTCCCGCTTCAGCGCGAAAACCCGCGCGACCTCTTCGCCCGGCAGATCATAGGTGGCAAGGCCACCATCTTCGAGCATCCGCCATTCCTGCGCCGTGAAGTCGAGGAGCTCCTCCTCACGGATGGGCAGGGGCACGATGAACCGATAGGGCAGCCGCAGCAGGACGTGCAGCAACTCTCCCTTCTTCAGGTCGATCAGGCAGGACGCATCATTGACGACGACACAGGTCACTGGTCACGAGGCCCCCTGATGTCGCGTTCGACCACGCTTAAAGGGAGCCCGAGCATCTGCGCCGCCCGCACGGGTGAAATCATCTCTTCGCCCAGACCGCGCCAGACGAGACGCTCGAAACGCTGCGGCTTCTCGAATGCCGCGAAACCCTCGCCGGGACCGATAGGCTCCGGCTCTTCACGCCGCCAGCCGCGCGCATAGGTCTTGAACGCATATTCCACAGCGCTCTTCGACAGGATACCCACCTGGCCGAGCCGCACGAGCATCGCGGCGGCAGAGACGCCATAGGTGCGCTTGAGCCGCATGATCTCTATCCAGGTCATGCCGTGACGGTTTCGGCCAGCTTCCTCTTCGAGATGCTCACGCGGAATGAGGAACGCCCCCGCAAAGCGGTGCATCGAGGGTTCCTTCTTGAGCGCGGCATTGCCGGTTTCGGTGATGATCCGGTGCGCGAGTTCATGGGCGAGGTTGAAGCGCTTGCGCTCGACATTGGTGTGCCGCGAGACGACGATCACTTCAGTCGGTGCGCCCTCCGCCCGTTCGACATGACAGGCCAGCCCGTTGATGCGTTCCGGGAGATCGGCCTCGATGACCTTGAGCCCCTTGTCTTCGAGCAGGGCGGTCATACTCGGGATCGGGTCGATCCCGAGCTTCCATACCTTCCGCACTTCCCGCGCCTTGGCGTCGATGGCTTCTTCATCGGCCACCTTGTCCACGCGCAGCGCGGCGAAGGGGTCTTCGGCGGGGTGCATGTCGAGGATGTCCTCGATTGCGAGATAGTCTTCGAGCTTCTCGATGACGATGGATTCCGCCATCGCGCGATCCTGCGCCGAGGCGGTCGAGTTCTTCCGCCACTCGACGCTTTCCAGGGCTTCGACCTGACCGCCGAGCAGGAAATCCAGCGACACACCGAGCGCCTTGCCGAGGCCGACCAGCACCGACGAGGACGGCATCATCTTGTCCGCTTCGTATTTGCTGATGGCCTGCGCCGACACCCTTGGGGTCACGCGCTCCGCGAGCGCTTGCATGGATAGACCCGCCCGCTTGCGGGCAAGCCTGAGTCTTTGTCCGAACATGGTCCTCTCCCGGCGGTTATTGTTATGGTTGATAAACGCCATTTATTACTATATATTTAAACACAAGGTTGGCAAATCGTCAACCGAAATCGACATATGAGGTTTGAAATGTCTAAGAAAAATCAGCACGTTGTGCCGCATCAGAGCGGTTGGGCAGTGAAGGGAGCAGGCAACTCCCGTGTATCTTCCGTCCACGGCACGCAGCGCGAGGCCATCGCGGCCGCGCGTGAATCCGCCATTCGTCAGGGCAGCGAGATGCTGATCCACGGCGAGAACGGTCGCATCCGCGAGCGCAACACCTACGGCAATGATCCCTTCCCTCCGAAGGGCTGACACGAAAGGAAAAAGCCAATGGCTGGCATCGAAATGCGGTTCAATGGCCGCAAGATCACCTCCGCCGCCCAGCTTCAGCGTGAGCTGATGCGCAGCATGGAGAAGCATGTCGAAGACAGCCTCAAGAAGGCTGCCGGTCCCGGCGTGCGGATGAAGAAGACCCGCGAAGGCTACAGCTTCGAGGGCTCGCCCGTGCAGATCGAGCGCATGAAGAAGCGGCTGCGCTGACGTGGCCGTCGAAGCCGCCCACGGCGTCTTCGCCTCCCCAACTGGATTGTCCCTTCGGCTGGCAATCATCAACTCCGGTCGCTGAACCGCCACTTATCGCGGGAGACGGGAGTCCTTTCTCAGGCAACCGCCCTTCATACGACATTCAGGCCATCCCTTCCGGCTTCGGCCCCTCGGATAGGAGGCACATGGCTTCAAGCCGATGCAGTGCTTCAAGAACTCACTGCGCGACCACACCGGTTATTGCGCCCACAATCTGGCTGAATTCGAGCTTGATTGGCCAACTGAGTGAAAGTCACCGCGCAATCTCGCCAGCCAACACCGCTCGTCCGTGTACTGCCAAGGTCGCTGAAAACCTCTGGCACCCAAACTTGCGGATCACATCGAGTACCCGCGCTTCGTAGGCAGCGTGTCCGATCAAGCGACACAAGTCGGACGCGTGGAACTGGCGGTTCGCAGTTGGTGCGGCTTGCATCTGTCTCAGCAATTCGCGCTCTTTGGGATCCGTTATTGGTCTCGCGGGCGGCTTGACCGCGGGACGAGTTGGAGTTCCCCACGAATTTCGCCATCGGCGCATGAAGCCAAGCAGGAAGCCGGCCGGCACCCTGCCGTTGCCTCGGGACCGGTTGAAGGCGAGGAAGCGATCCCAGATGACCTGGGTGTCGATGTTCCAGCAGGGCAACGTGGCCTTCGCTGCTTTGATGAGCTCTGCCCAACTGGTCTGAAAAACGTTCGAACTC
>JAUHVK010000028.1 GCA_030425145.1 Alphaproteobacteria bacterium
AGATCGGTGCAAAGGGAAACTCTGGCAGGCATCGGAAACTCCTTTGCCGCCATGGAATCAGATCGCCGGCGCACCGAGAACCCCAGAAATCCAAAATGAGTCAGACGCCAGCGCCTTTGGTATTACCAGTATTTTGTTCCCGCTTATTACAATCACTCTTTCTGGGGATTTTCTGGTTGTCGCCGCAACGATCGGTGTTGCGTCGAATTTCCTACTCCTGTCGATCGCTCTTTCGGGAGCCGTAATCTCCGCGCCTCTCAGTTGGGCGATCGCGGCAGAATTGAACGCAAACAGTGTGAATTCGTCCTCAATTTATTGATCCGCATCAAGGCAAACACATATAGTTTATGGAATACATCTCCATGTTATTTCCTTGGAGGTTAAAATGTTCCGTCTTGCCACCATTCTGTTTTCGCTGATTGCTACCACCCTCGCGGGTACCGCGATTATCGCGGTTCTGACGGCGGGGTATGTCACCCTGATCCCCATCGTTTCTGCAGCAGCCTTGGGAGCATTGGCTGCAGTGCCCGTTACCTATCTGATCGCTCGCGAAATCTATCGCACCTGACGCGCGTCGGCCTCTACCGAATCCAACAAGCCATCGGCACAAGCTTCGATCAGCGCCAGTGCGCCATCGAAATCGCGGGTGAAGTACGGGTCAGGTACGTGTTCCATCCCACTCTGCGATGCGAACTCGGTGAACAGGGTTACTTTGTCCGCAGGTCCCACGGCCGCGAGATCGGCAGCGTTGTCACTGTCCATGACGATAATCCGGTCGAAGGTTCCGAAATCGGTTGTCGACACCTGACGCGCCCGGAGCGCTGAAAGGTCATATCCCTTAGCACGAGCGGCTTCCTGCATTGGCGTGTATGGCGGCTTGCCGACATGCCAGCCCGCCGTTCCAGCACTGTCCAGCACCAGATCGATGCCCCGCGCTTCGGCCTTGGCGCGCGTCACAGCTTCTGCAGTGGGAGAGCGGCAGATATTGCCCAGACAGACAAAGAGGATACGGTACGTCATGGCAAAGACTTAACCACCCGCACCATCGGGGGAAAGGGGGATGCGATGCGAAAGATCGACAGGCTCGTCATTCTGACCGGCGCTGGCATCTCAGCCGAAAGCGGCTTGGGGACGTTCCGCGATGAGGGTGGGCTCTGGGCGCAGCACCGTATCGAGGACGTGGCGACACCCGAAGCTTTCGCCCGTAACCCCGAGCTGGTGCACCGGTTCTACAACGCGCGCCGGGTGCAGTCCGCGGCGGCTGAGCCGAATGCTGCACATCACGCTCTGGCACGTCTGCAATCCGAATTCCCCGGTGAGGTGTTTCTTGTCACGCAGAACGTGGACGGGTTGCATGAAAAGGCAGGAGCAGAGGCGATCCACATGCATGGCGCGCTCTCCCGCGCACTCTGTGCCACATGTGACCACCGATGGGAGGCGCCTACCGAGATGCAGGTTGGCGAACTCTGTCCCGCCTGCACCGCGCCGACGGCGCGCCCAGACATCGTGTGGTTCGGAGAAATTCCCTATCACATGGAGCATATCATCGGCGCGCTTCAAACCTGCGATCTCTTTGCGGCGATCGGCACGTCGGGCCAGGTCTACCCCGCTGCCGGGTTCGTCGAAGAGGCACGGATGGCAGGGGCCGCTACGGTTGAGTTGAACCTGCGCGACAGTGACATGTCATACGCCTTCGACGACCACATCACCGGACCGGCCAGCAAGACGGTCCCCGCCTGGGTGGACCGCCTTCTGGCCTGACCGGGTCAGTTGCCCATGCCGTGTTTCATGCCGCCGTGATCCTGGCGTTCCAGGTCCACCGGCACCTCGACCACGACATCCCCGGCCTTTTCGAAGGTCAGAGTGATGACGACCGTCGCGCCCTGCTCCATCGGGGCGGACAACCCCATAAGCATGACGTGCTTTCCGCCCCGCTGCATCGCAATCATGCCATCGGCGGGTAGTTCAAAGCCTTCTTCGACATGCACCATGCGCATGACGCCATTTCCATCATCAAGATGGGTGTGCAATTCGGTGCGCGCGGCCGCGTCCGAGGCAGCACCGACAAGGCGATCCGCCTCACCCGAATTGTGGATCATCATGAACGCCGCGCCGGTTTTCGCCATCGGCGATGCGGACCGCGCGTAAGCGTCTTCTATGGTGATTTCGGCAAAGGCCGGCAGAACAAAGCCAAGAGCAATTGCCCCGGCCAGAAGAGGTGTTTTCAACATGGTATAGGTCTTTCGTTTGAAGTCAGAAGTTTGAGACGTTCAAACTGCGGCCGGGGGTCCCCGCGCCTGTGCAGACGGGAGACGCACAGTTGTTCCATGCGTCTTGCCATATGGCAGCACCGCGTCCTGCCATTCCAGTACAAGCGTGGCTTTCGGTACCTCCCCCCAAACATCGGCAAAAAACGCCACCGCGTAATCGGGGCAGATCATCACCGCGCCAGTCGGTTCTCCGTTCTCGTCGACAAGGATGTGTACCGGACCGGTGCCGGTGCAGATCTCCATCGTGCCAACAGCCGGAGATTGCCCCCGGGCAGCAGCAAACTGAATGCTGGTGAATCCGATTAGCAGCGCCAGTAGTGCAACGGGAATATGCCGGAGCAAGGACTTCATGCTGCTTAGGTAAACACCACGCTTGCAGTCACAAGGCGACAAAAGGAAACAGCCCCGCGCGGAATCCCGTGCGAGGCTGTTTCATACTCGAAGAGAAAAGGATCAGGCCTGAGCGGCTTGTGCCTTTGCGATCTCTTTCTTGACCTTGAGCGCGTTTGCCGACAGGTCGGTGTCCTTGGCTTTCGCCAGGAACTTGTCAAGACCACCACGGTGGTCGACGCTGCGCAGCGCATGCGCGGAAATGCGCATCTTGACGCCACGGCCGAGAGTCTCGGACTGCAGCGTCACGTCGTTCAGGTTCGGCAGAAAACGCCGACGTGTCTTGTTGTTGGCATGGCTGACATTGTTGCCAGTCATCGGGCCTTTACCGGTCAGTTCGCAAACACGCGACATGGGTTCATCCTCGTTCTATCAGAAGCAGAAGACGGTTCTTCCACCAATATGAAAGGGCGCCGACTGGCAGCGCCCGGAATCTCGTTGGCTGTCCTTAGAGGGATGCGGGAAAGGCGTCAAGTGGGGCGGCGCGGGAAAACCGGGACTCGACCCAAACTTCGCGGGTTTTGTGTCGAACCGCCTGCGGCGGTCCGACAGGTCGGGGGCTTTGCCCCCCTGCCGCGCCAGCGCGGCATTCCCCCCAAGGTATTTTTCAAACAGAGAAGACACGAATTGTTAACCCGACTCGCATCATCTGGTCTGGCGGTACAGGCGGAGGCGTCGATGACCGCAAACAGAGAAGCCCCCTGCCTAATCGTGCAGGGGGTGGATCGCCCGCCTTCATTCTCTGTTTCACAAATACCTCGGGGGAGTCGCCGCTTGCGGCGACGGGGGCAGAGCCCCCAATCCGCTAGGATGGCCAAAGGCCATACTAGCTCAAATCGGTGCGCCGAAGGCGCGCAATCGGCTCACGCGACCGGAATGTTGCGGCCTTCGAGTTGCGCCAGAACCTCGTCCGCCGCCTGGCTGGGGGTTTTTACCCCCTCTTCCACCGACTGCCCCAAGGACAGCACCAGCCCCTTCATCGGTTCGCGCTCTAGGCGGGCCAGCAGCGCTTGCTTCAGTTCAGCCTCGAACCAGAATCGCGCCTGCGCGGCGCGGCGGGATGCAAAATGGCTGGTCTCGCGGCGCCAGTCGGTGAGGGCCTGCATCTCTTCCCAGGCGGTCTGCAATCCATTCTCTTCCAGCGCCGAGACCGTCATTGCCTTGGGAAACCCCTGCGGGTCCTGCGGGCGTTTGCGCAACAGGCGCAGGGCACCGGCGTAATCGGCGCAGGTGCGGGTGGCGGTGGCTTTCAGTTCACCGTCGGCCTTGTTGACGAGGATGATGTCGGCCATCTCCATGATGCCGCGTTTCACACCCTGCAATTCATCGCCCCCTGCCGGGGCAAGGAGCAGCAGGAACAGGTCCGACATTTCCGCCACCACGGTTTCAGACTGCCCGACACCAACAGTTTCGATCAGCACCACGTCAAAGCCCGCAGCCTCGCACAGGTCGATTGCTTCGCGCGTCCGCCGCGCGACGCCGCCGAGATGGGACTGTGACGGCGACGGGCGGATAAAGGCGTTGGGATCACGGGACAGGCGCTCCATACGGGTCTTATCGCCGAGGATCGAGCCACCGGACCGCGCGGAGCTTGGATCGACTGCCAGCACGGCGACCTTGAGCCCCTGCCCGGTCAGCATCATGCCGAAGGATTCGATAAAGGTCGATTTGCCGACACCAGGCGTTCCCGAAAGACCGATGCGCAGCGCTTCGCGCCCGTGGCCTTTGAGCCTGTCGAACAGCCTCAGAGCATCAGCCCTGTGATCGGCGCGGCCGCTTTCGACAAGGGTAATAGAGCGGGCCAGAGCGCGGCGTTCACCGGCAAGGATGCGGGTGGCCAGATCGTCGATATCCATGCTCAGGGCTCCGTCTTGGTCTGGTGGCACATGTGCCATGGGCCGGGCGACCAAGTAAACCCGTCAGCCCAGACCCCCGGGACCGTGTTTGAGAATCACCGGCACCACCAGTTCTTCCTCGTCGATTAAATGGCGGTTCAACATGGACTGAAAGCTGAGCAGCTCTTTGCGGAATTCACCGGGCTCCGAATTGCCTTGAATGACTGCATTGGCCCCATCTGCAAACCGATTGAGGAGACCATCCATTGCGTGGTGATCGGAATCGAGCAGTTCGAAGCCCTTGTTCAAGACGGGTTCGCGCGTGGCGAGGATCGGAAAGTAGTGGTGGTCCTCGATCTGGTGATGGCCATGCAGGTTCTGAAGCAGCATCGAGCCATAGCGCGACAGCTTCGCGGCATGGGTCTGCGCGTCGATTTTGCGGTCGACCGCCTGCTCGGCATCTTCGATCAGCGCCGTCATCAGCTTGCGGAACATCAGGTGCCGGTCCAACCAGAAGGCCACCAGCCCGGCGAAATTGTTGTGATCCGGCCAGGTTTCGCGCGGAAAATCCTCAAGCAGCACGCGCAATGCGTCCGGCAATCCGTCGCGGGTGTCGAGTTTCAGCGTGTCGTCCATGGGCACCTCCTGTGGCGCAGGAGGTGCAGCGCGGACGGGAAATGTCAATCAGCGCACAACATGAACCGAGCATTGCGCGTGGCGCACAACATGGGTTGCCGTGGACCCCAGCAGAAGCGTCTGCATACCCGGTCGGTGTGAGGCGATGACGATCAGGTCATTCCCCTGCTCCTCGGCGTAGTCGAGGATGGAGCGCCCGGAATGGCCTTCGATCACTACGGAATTGGCACCGATAGGTGCCGCAAGCCGCGCCATTTCGACCTCAATTCCTTCGCGCGTGGCATCCAGGATATCGGACGAGATGTAGCTGATAGCGTAACTCGGAACTGCTTCGACGACATGAAGCAGCGTGATGGTCGCGCCTTCGGCCGACAGTGCCTTGGCGATGTCCATGGCCTGGGCCGAACGGTCCTCTTCGTTGTCCAGTGCGATGGGTACGAGAATATTTGAATACATGGGGCCCCTCCCTCAATTCAGGATAGAGCCAGTCTAGGTCGGTATCGGTCACTGGACTTTGATCCGCATCATGGTCGCGGCAGGGGTTGCAAACCCACCTGACCAGTTTGCAAAGTCACGAAACGTTGGGTTCGCCCTGCAACCCCAGCAGCTTGCGAAAACCGGTCCAATAGCCCGGCAGGCGCGGCGGTTCTTGCAATTGGGGAAGCGCGTCGTCAGCCCACCGTGACATGCGGCGCGGTGTAAAGTCGCGTCCCCAGTCAAGATAGGCTTCCGCATCTTTGGGGCGCAGACGACAAGCCGAGCCGACCAAACCCACCAGCGTTTCCGGGGCCGAGTACCACTCGTCCTGAATGCCGGTGACCTTCTTTTGCAGGAACGGCCCGACCCAGCGCATCAGCGCCTTGTCGGAGAAGAGGAGCAGCATCTTGCCCATCTCCTCGCGGCTGTAGTGGATCAGCGGCGGAAACGTGTCGAAGAACAGCGCCTTGCCGTCGAGATAGGCGAAGTTTCGGATCGAGGGGTGAAAGCCGATGCGGGTGTCGAACTGGTCGGCATTGTTCCAGAAAGTGGCGATCACGTCGCCTGCGGCCTCCATCATCAATAGTGTTTCTTCCGTCGAGGCTGTCTGCATCTGCGGGCGCATCATGCTGTCTGACGGCAGCGCCTCCTGCACAATCACCGGGATGCGGGCGCCGTCCATATCAAGCAGGTGGAATTCGGTCTGCGGCAAGGCAACCCCGGCTTGGTTCAGCGCGGCGACGTAATCGTCGTGGCACTGCGCCAGACGGTCGAGTGCCGCCGCATCGCGCAAACCGCGATAGACTTTGATGACCTTGTCGGAGAACGGGCCGTCGGCAGGACGGAACGGCGCGCAGAAGTAGCCGAGTTTCGACACGGTCTGACCGCGCGCGGCGCTGTCGGCGCGGATCACGGCTTTCAGGGCGTCGAGGTCGGTCATGGCGCAGGTTCCTTGGTCGGGTGCCCTGCCTTACCCGTTTGACAGCGCCTGTGCCACCTCTGAGGTGAGCGCGTCGACCTCGGCCTGAGCGGGCGTCTTGCGGCCTTCGGCAGCACCGCGCCCATGGCCCAGGGCTTCGGCATAGATCACGCGGTTTGCCAGCGTGGCTTCGGCAATGCGGGCCATCAGCTTTTCCGCCGCCTCGGCCACTTCGGCGCCAAGACGTGTGTTGTGACGCGCGCGGTTGAGGACGATCATCGCTTCCTTGTCCTCGCGCCGGGCAAGATCGAGCACACCTTCGGTGGCCCAAAGGTCCACATGGCTGACGCTGACCGGTACAATCACCAGATCGGCAACACGCAAGGCCGGGCGCAGATCGCTGTCGGCTTTGGGTGGTGTGTCGATGATGACGATGTCATGGCTTTCGGACAGTTTGCGCACCTCGTAGGTGATGCCCCAAGCCGAGGACGTGGCGAATTCGAGAGCATCGACCGGGCCAGCTTCTGTTTCTAGCCGGGTCATGAACCAGCGCCCCAGGCTGCCCTGCGGGTCTATGTCGACAAGCGCCACGCGCTTGCCCTGACGCAGGAAGCCGATGGCGAGGTTGGCGGAAACGGTGGTCTTGCCAGAGCCGCCCTTTTGCTGAGCAACTGTGATGACGTGGCCGGGCATAGTCTGTTCCTTCGATTCGGACCGACGGTACTAGGTTATTTTGCAGGCGCAGCATAAAAATTGCCACACCCGGCCAAGATGCGAGGATGAGTCACATGAAATCACCCATTCGCCCTACGGATGATGAGGCGTGCGCGTTGGCCCGCGAATTGATTGCGACGGCTCGTTTTGCAGCTTTGGCGTATACGGATATGACCGATGGCGCGCCAATGGTCAGCCGCGTTGCACTGGTCGAGGGGCCGGATGGAGCGCCAACCAGCCTGATGTCGGATCTGAGCCACCACAGCGCTGCATTGCAGCGAAGCCCGGTTTGTTCGCTGTTGATCGGAGAGCCAAAGGACAAGGGCGATCCACTGACGCATCCTCGACTGAGCCTGCGGGCAACCGCGCGTGTCGTTCGTCATGGAGAGCCGGAGCATGGCGCTTTGGCCGAGGCATTTCTGGCGAAACAGCCAAAAGCAAAGCTCTATATCGGGTTCGCGGATTTCGCTCTGGTCAGGTTCACACCGCTTGGCGCGCATCTGAATGGCGGATTCGGCAAAGCCTATGTGCTGAACGCGGATGATCTGGTGCGGGCGAGGCGTTGACGGAACGCTGCCCCTAAGCGGAGAGTCCAGGCGCTTGCAGGATCTGCACCCCTGCGATGCGCCACTGCCCGTCGATCATCTGCATGCGGTAGTCGAGATAGTGCAGATTGCCCGCTGAATCGGTGAGTATGACCGTCTGGTAAATTCCGCCCGCGATGGCGCGCAGATCACCGAAAGTCACGCTTTCCGGGCGCCAGACCATCGGATAGCCCTGCTGCACCATCGCACCGAAATTTTCGGGCGTGCGGAAGATGTTGCGGATATTCGGGGCGGCAAAGTCAAAGGCAGTGCCGAAATCATCCTTCAGGAAGGCGTCGATCTGGCTTTGGATGGTGGTTTCGATACCGGGTTCGGGCGCAAGGACCTCCTGCGCCCAAAGTGTGCCTGTCATCGAAAGGGCAAGGGCCAGCCCGGTGATGAGTTTGCGCATGGGGTCACCTTTCGTTGCTGAACGAAAGGTAGTGCGCAATCTCTGTGGGGCAAAAAGGCGTGATTACGCCAATTCGCCCGCCAAGCCCTTGCGGATCAGCGCCACGCTTTCCGCGACACCGTAGAGCGCGACAAAGCCGCCGAAGCGCGGGCCCTGGGATTGCCCCAGAAGCACCTCGTAAAGCGCCTTGAACCAGTCGCGGAGCGGTTCGAAACCATGCTCCTTGCCGACGGCAAAGACGATGGTCTGCAGCGTTTCATCGTCAGTCGGACCGTCATGTGCCTCGAGCCGGGACGCGAGGTCTTCCATGGCCGCACGTTCCTTTTCGTCCGGTGCACGGAAGGTTTTGGTCGGCTTCACGAAGTCCTCGTAATAGCGGACGGCAAAACCCGCCGCCTGATCCAGGTCAGGGTGCGTTTCCGGCGTTGCCTCAGGCGCATAGCGCTTGATGAATCCCCACATCGCATCCTTGTCCTCGGCCCCCGCTGCGGACGCGAGGTTGAGCAGCATCGAGAACGGCACGACCATTTTCGACTCGGGTACATCGCCAGCGTGGATGTGCCACACCGGGTTGTTGGCCTGACCAGCCACATCCTGCTTCGGGTAAGCGCGCAGTTGCTGATGGTATTCGTCAACCGCTTTGGGGATCACATCGAAATGCATTCTCTTGGCCGTCTTCGGCTTGAGATACATGAAATACGACAGCGATTCTGTGCTGGCATAGGTCAGCCATTCGTCAATGGAGACGCCATTGCCGGTTGTCTTGGAGATTTTCTGGCCGTTCGCGTCGAGGAACAGTTCGTAGGTGAAATGCTCAGGCTTGCGACCGCCGAGAATTTCGCAAATGCCGTCATAGATCGGCGTATTTGTGCTGTGATCCTTGCCGTACATCTCGAAATCGACATCGAGCGCTGCCCAGCGCGCGCCGAAATCCGGCTTCCACTGGAGTTTGACGTTGCCGCCTGTGACCGGCAGCGTGATCTCGCGCCCGTCTTCATCGTTAAAGGTGATCTCACCCTTGGCTGCATCGACGTTTTTCATCGGGACATAAAGCACGCGGCCCGTGTCGGGATGGATCGGGAGGAAGATCGAATAGGTCTCGCGCCGTTCATCACGCAGTGATTTGAGCATGACCTCCATCACCGCATCGTATCTTTCGGCGGCGCGCAGAAGCACCTCGTCAAAGCGACCAGAGCGATAGAAATCGGTGGACGAAATGAATTCGTACTCGAACCCGAAGGTGTCGAGGAAGCGGTTCAGCATCGCGTTGTTATGCGCTCCGAAGCTTTCATGGGTACCGAATGGGTCCGGCACATCAGTCAGCGGGCGCTGCAGATGTTCGCGCAGCATTTCAGGGTTGGGCACGTTGCCGGGCACCTTGCGCATACCGTCAAGGTCATCCGAAAAACAGATCAGCTTGGTCGGGATATCAGAGATCACCTCGAACGCGCGACGGATCATCGTGGTGCGCGCAACCTCGCCGAAGGTGCCGATATGCGGCAGACCGGACGGGCCATAGCCGGTTTCAAAGAGCACATAGCCCTTCTCCGGCGGCTTTTTCTCGTACCGTTTGAGCAACCGGCGCGCCTCTTCAAAGGGCCAGGCCTTTGAGGTCATTGCAGCTTCGCGCAGATCGGACATTGCTCTTTTACTCCGGATGGTCGCCGCACGGAATTGTACGGTCGTTCAAAGGGCACTCCCTATTGCGGGGGCGCGGGCGGGTCAATAAGTTGGATGGCAAACTCTCATTCCAGAAAGCCATAGACTCGTGTCAGATATCGACCCCCACCCCCTTAGCCCGCAAGATTGTCTTGTTGCCCTGATGATCGCGGTGTCTGCCTCGGATGAAAGCATCCGCACCGCAGAGTTGGTCAAAATCCAGTCCGCGGTGAACAACCTGCCGATCTTTGCGGAATACGACGAGGCTCGGATTCCTGACATGTCGGCGCTCGTTTTTGACCTTTTCGAGCAAGAGGACGGGCTGGATGCGCTGTTCGGTTTGATCCGGGACAACCTGCCGGAACGGTTGTTCGAAACCGCCTATGCCTTGGCCTGCGATGTTGCGGCGGCTGACGGGACGCTGCGCGAGGCGGAACTCCGCCTCCTGGAAGAAATCCGCTATGAGCTTTCGCTTGACCGCCTCCACGCCGCGGCCATCGAACGTGGCGCGCGGGCGCGGCATCTGCGGGCCTAAAAGGCGCTCACTCGCGCTTGGGCGGAATCGAATAGGTCAACGTGGCCCGCGCGACCGGGTCGGGTTGACCTTCGGAAAAAAGCAACACGTCCGTCACGCTGAGCGCGCGACCGAGCTTCAGCACCCTAGCATGGGCGATAACGTCCGCTCCGGCCATCGGTTTGCGCATGAAATCGATGGAGCAGTTGGTCGTGACTGCTAACGCCTCTTTCCCGATCCGGGCCATCGTAGCGACGTAGGCCGCGACATCAGCAAGGCTGAACATCGCGGGGCCGGATACAGTGCCGCCGGGGCGCAAATGCTGATCGCTTGCATGCAGGCGCATCACCAGCAGGTCTTCATCAAGGCTATCGATCCCGAACATGCCTTTGACCTGTGGAAACACCTCATCAAGAAACGCTTCCATTTCATCTGCCGGAACTTTGAGCACCATGCTTTCCTCCACTGCTCTGAACCGATAGAGTTGCCGCAAGTCACTGGGAGGACAAGATGAAAATCCTTGAACGTCGCGACACGGATGCGGTTTGCCATCTACACTTGAACGCACCCGAACGCCTGAATGCCCTGTCCGACGAGATGCTGGCCGCGCTGCAAGAGCAGATCGACGCGTTGCAGGACGATCGCTCGGTGCGGGTGGTCGTGATCTCTGGCGCCGGCAAGGCGTTCTGCGCGGGGCATGATCTTAAGCAGATGACTGCCGGGCGGCAGGCCGAAGATGGCGGCAAAGCGTATTTCAAGGATCTGTTCGACCGCTGTGCACGGGTGATGACGGGTGTGCAGCGCCTGCCACAGCCTGTGATCGCACAGGTTCATGGCATTGCAACTGCTGCCGGTTGCCAATTGGTGGCGTCCTGCGATATGGCGGTCGCCGCCGAAGGAACGCGGTTCGGGGTCAATGGCGTGAATATCGGCCTCTTCTGCTCGACGCCGATGGTGGCCTTGTCCCGCAACATTCCGCGCAAACAGGCGTTCGAGATGTTGGTGACAGGCCAATTCATCGATGCGCATCGCGCCGAAGCTCTGGGTCTGGTGAACAAGGTGGTGCCTGCCGATGACCTCGCAGATGCGACGCAGGAGATGGCACAACTTGTCGCGAGCAAGCTGGGCGCGGCTGTGAAGATCGGCAAGCAGGCGTTTTACGAGCAGGTGCAGATGGGTCTTGATGACGCCTACGCCTATACCGGGCAGGTGATGGTCGAAAACATGCTCTACCGCGACACCGAAGAAGGCATCGCTGCGTTTCTTGAAAAGCGTCCGCCCGACTGGTCTCAGTAATCTTGACGCATAACAGGTTCCATCTTCGGCCCCGTATGCGCGTGGGCCTGCTGGGCGGGTCGTTCGATCCAGCACATGAGGGGCACGTACACCTGACACGGGTCGCATTGCGACGGTTTGCGTTGGATCGGGTGATCTGGCTGGTGTCACCGGGCAATCCGCTGAAGGAGCGCGGACCTGCATCGCTCGACGCGCGGTTGGCACATGCGCGAGAGATTATGCGGGACCCAAGGGTGATCATCAGCGATTTCGAGGCGCAGATTGGAACCCGCTACACCGCCGAAACCGTCGATACGTTGAAAGCATCCTATCCCGGCGTGCACTTTGTCTGGCTGATGGGGGCGGACAATCTTCACCAGTTTCATCGCTGGCAGAAATGGGAAGACATCCTGCATTCCGTGCCGGTCGGAGTTCTTGCCCGACCCGGATGGCGGCAGGCCGGATTGAATTCCCGAACCGCACGTAAATACAGCCATGCGCGTTTGCCTGGATCGGCCTCCAAGCTTCTCGCTGATCAACATGCGCCCGCGTGGTGCTTCGTGAACATGCCGTTAATGCAGGTCAGTTCCACCGAGCTTCGGGCAAAAGGCGCTTGGCGACCCGAAAGCTGAGCGTTCGGCAATGCCGAGATGGCCGCAGGAGACACGTCGCCCCATCACCAAACCGTGTCCTTGTCACCTGTCGATGAGTAAGGTTACATCCGCCTCATGACTTGGGAGGTTTCACGTCGCGCGGTGTTGGGTGGTCTGGCTTCGGCCTTGGTCGCGCCAGCGGCATTCGCGCAATCCAGCCTCGCTCCGACCACATCGCTGCGCCCGACCGCACGCGCCGAAGACATCCTGAAAGTCTACCAACCGCCGCTCAGCGCGTTGATCGACGATGCCGGGCTTGCAGGAAAGATCACCGTTCAGGTTGCGGATGTGAAAACCGGGCTGGTGCTGGAATCGCACAATCCGCTGCGCGCCCTGCCCCCGGCAAGCGTCGCGAAAGCGCTCACCGCCTGTTACGCTCTGGATGTGCTTGGGCCGGGCTATCACTTCAAGACCCGCGTTATGGCAACGGCACCAGTGGTCAACGGGCGGATCGACGGCGACTTGATTCTTGCCGGCGGGGGTGATCCGACGCTGGACACCGACGCGATAGCCGAGATCGCCAAACGTCTGCGAGAAGAAGCCGGAGTAACAGAGGTCACGGGGCGTTTTCTGGTCTGGGGCGGCGCCTTGCCGGCTCTGAACGGGATCGACAGTGAACAGCCATACCAAGTGGGGTACAATCCGGGGATTTCCGGACTGAACCTGAACTTCAACCGGGTACACTTTGAATGGCAACGTGCGGGCGACGGGTACAATGTGACTATGGATGCCCGCTCGGCCACGTTGCGGCCCGAAGTGCGTGCTGCCCGGATGCGTGTCGAGGGTCGGAATTATCCGGTCTACACCTACAAGGACGGTGGCGCGTTTGATGACTGGAGTGTGGCCCGCGGTGCGTTGGGTCGGAAAGGCGCGCGGTGGCTTCCGGTGCGCAAACCTGCGCGCTACGCGGCAGAGGTGTTCCAGATTCTGGTGCGCTCAAATGGAATCGTTCTGAAAACGCCGGAACTGATCGACACATTGCCCGAGGGGGCAAACACGGTCCTGAGCCACGAAAGCGCACCCTTGCGGATCATCCTGCGCGACATGCTCAAGTATTCGACTAACATCACAGCAGAGTGTGTTGGTATGACTGCCACGGTCGCTCGCAGCGGGCCCGTGCCGTCGCTCAAAGCATCGGCAGAGGCAATGAATGCCTGGGCGAAAGAGACGCTGGGTATGACGTCCGTCGCCCTGGAAGATCACTCGGGTCTGGGAGATGACAGCCGCGTGTCGTCTCGGGATATGGTCAAGGCATTGATTACGGCGCGGAAATCCATGGGAATCAAGCCGTTACTCAAGGAACACCCACTTCGCACCGAGGACCGTAAGATCATCGAAGACCACCCCGTGAAGGTGCACGCCAAAACCGGGACACTGAACTTTGTCAGCGGACTTGGCGGCTTCATCGACCTGCCCGACGGTACGGAACTGGCTTTCGCCTTTTTCTCCGCTGACATGGAGAGGCGAGATGCTCTGAGCCGTGAAGAGCGGGAAGACCCGCCCGGCGGACAGTCCTATGCCGTTGCATCGCGCAAGTTACAGCAACGTCTGCTGGCCCGCTGGGGCATCCTCTACAACGGATAAGCAGAAAAAAGGGGCGCAAAGCCGGTCTTCGCGCCCCCAAGATGTCTGCCTGACGCAGGGATTTACATCAGCCAGAACTTTCGGTTGGCCTCCCGCTGGGCGGTCAACCGATCCAATCCGATGTCACGGAGCAAGTGAGCATCGAGATGTTTGAGCTGAAGCCGCGTGCGACGGCGTTCAGACCATACCGTGAGAGCCACCGCGACACGCAGTGCTACGACAGCCAGCGGGGACAGTGTGGACTGTCCGCTCAGATAGGCGATCTGCGGGGCGTGCATTGCGTGTGCCATGGGTGTACTCCTCAAATGTATCGACACAATTTTACATTATCGCGACAATCATATTGCCTCAGCGATACAAAAATGGATACATTCGACTCAAAGCACGCTCCAGAGAAAGATTGTGTCGGATACAATTTCGCCAGACAAGATCGTGTCGTTGCCGCAGAAGGCAGCCGGACCCAAGTACAAACGGGTGGCCGACACCATACAATCCGCCATCCGCTCGGGCGATCTGCGCGTCGGAGACAAACTCCCCCCTGTACGCGAGTTGGCTTGGTCGCTGGGCATCACACCTGGGACCGTGGCACGTGCCTATACCCTGCTGACAGATGCCGGACATGCCGTCGCCGAAGTCGGTCGTGGGACATTTGTGGCCAACCGATCATCGCGGCCGGCAGCGCCACCGCGCGAATATGTTTCGGTGCCGGTTCAGGACGGGAAGCTTTCGCTGTTCAGCCCGCAACTGCCGGATCTCGGCCAGGTCGCCTTGATTCAAGATGCGTTTGCCCGGATCGGCGAAACCGCCCCGGAGCGATTGTTGCATTATCCGACACGCGACGCCTACCGCTCGCTGCGCGAAGCAGCCGTTTATTGGCTGCGCACAACGCCGTTGGGAAACATCCACGAAACGGATGTCGTCATCGTGCATGGCGCGCAGAATGGACTGAGCGTCATATTGCAAGCCATCTTACATGGTCCTCGACCAACCGTCCTCGTCGAGGATATGGCCTATCCGGGCTTCCGCCGCACTGCCGACCTATTGCGCGCGGATGCTATCGGAGTTCCCAGTGACGAACACGGACTCTTGCCCGAAGCATTGGCGGACATTGCCCGCAGAACCAATGCGCAGGTACTTTGCACCTCACCTGACGTGCACAATCCAACGCTGGTCTGCACGCCGTCTGACCGCCGCAGGGCGATCGCCGAAGTGTGTCGAGCGCAGGATATCCAGATCATCGAAGATAGCTGCTATCGTCGCACAGATGTAACGGCACCGAGCTACAGAATCCTCGCACCGGAACGCACCTGGCATCTGACCTCGATTTCCAAGGTTCTGACCCCTGCCCTACGGATCGGATTCGCCACAGCCCCACGTGGCCGGGGGCCTGATCTGCGACAAATCGCGGAACACGGGTTCTTCGGTATCGCCCAGCCGCTGGCCGAAGCCGCCGAGCGCATCCTGACCTCCCCCGAGGCGGACGACATCATGTTCGCCATCCGTCAGCGCATGGCAGAATACGTGCGGGTCGCTGTCAATGCCTTGGGCACGTATCGGCTGACATGGCATGAGGACGTACCATTCCTGTGGCTGCCGCTGCCGCAAGGCTGGCGGGCGGCCGCGTTTTGCAGGGCCGCCGAAGCACGTGGTGTGCAGATCAGATCGGCTGATGAATTCGCCCTGCGGGACGGGCGCGCACCCCATGCGGTTCGGATTGCAGTAAACGCTCAGGTGCCTCTACACGCGTTTGAAAACGCCATGCTTCAACTCAGAGATCTTTTGGGTCACCCACCCGAACAGATAAGTGTCTGAATTCGCGCTGGAATGACCAAAAAAGTGGTCGCCTGCGCGCGAATCGGGCGCTAGGCTGGAGCGGGCGACTCACCTGAACGGGACGTAAATGGGTTTGGACATCACTATGGCCTTCGTCGAGACACGGCCAGATCTCGACGAATTGTCGGACATTCTGACCGAATATTACGCCCAGATCCTCGAGAGATTGATGGCAGTGGGCGGACCAAGCCTGTCGGTCGAGGATCACGTACAGTCCAGCTTGGATGTCATCGACGATTTTTTGCCGCCGAACGGCGGGATTCTGTTGGCGCGGGACAGTTCCGGATATCTCTTGGGGTGCGGCTTTGTCCGGATGATCGACGATCACCGTGCTGAATTGAAACGCCTTTTCGTGCGTGACCTAGCCCGCGGATATGGGCTTGGTCGCCGCATGATTGAAATGCGGATTGAAAAAGCCAAGGAAATGGGCGCGACGGTCATTCTGGCCGATACGGTGCGCGGCAACAGCTCTATGCTTGCCCTGTATGACCGGCTCGGGTTCAGCGAAACACCACGCTACGACGGCAATGCGAATCCTGCGGCCTTCGAAAAGTATCTGGTCTATCGCAAGCTGGACCTGACAAAGGCTTGAGACACCCAAAATTTGTGGGGTATTATAATACCTTAATTTCAAGCCACTGATTTCATTTAATTAATTCAGATAAACGTCGCTTGACTGGGATTTGGCAATCCTTATAACCCGCGCATCGGAATATACGGGGTGCCTGCACCCTGCCTTACCAATCCAACGTCAGGGACATCCCACGATGAAAACCTTTTCTGCAACACCGGCAGACATCGACAAGAAATGGATCCTGATCGACGCCGAGGGCGTCGTTCTGGGCCGTCTTGCTGCGATCGTCGCCACCCGCCTGCGCGGCAAGCACAAGCCGTCCTTCACTCCGCATATGGACATGGGTGACAATGTCATCGTGATCAATGCGGACAAGGTTCAGCTGACCGGCAACAAGCGTCAGGAAAACTACTACTGGCACACCGGTCACCCGGGTGGCATCAAATCCCGCACCAAACAGCAGATCCTCGAGGGTGCACACCCCGAGCGCGTCGTCCAGAAAGCGGTTCAGCGTATGCTTCCGGGCAACCGCCTTTCCCGCAAGGTGATGACCAACCTGCGCGTCTATGCTGGCACCGAGCACCCGCACGAGGCACAGAGCCCCGAAGTGCTGGATGTCAAATCCATGAACTCCAAGAACACCCGGACGGCGAAATAATGGCTGAGCAACTCAATTCTCTCGAAGAGCTGAACACCGCCGCAGGCCTCGAAGCTGCGCCGGAAGTGGTCGAAACCCCGCGTGAGCCGCAGCGCGATGCGCTCGGTCGCTCCTATGCGACAGGCAAACGGAAAGACGCAGTCGCACGCGTTTGGATCAAGCCGGGCTCCGGCAAGGTCAACGTGAACGGCAAGGAAATGAACGCCTACTTCGCGCGTCCGGTTCTGCAGATGATCCTGCGCCAGCCGTTCGAAGTGGCCGGCGTTGCCGACCAGTTCGACGTCATGGCCACCGTCAAGGGCGGCGGCCTGTCCGGTCAGGCCGGTGCGGTCAAGCACGGCATTTCCAAGGCGCTGCAGCTTTTCGATCCGTCGCTGCGCTCCGCACTCAAAGCCGCAGGCTTCCTCACCCGCGACAGCCGCGTGGTGGAACGTAAGAAGTTCGGTAAGCGAAAGGCGCGCCGGAGCTTCCAGTTCTCCAAGCGTTAATCAACGCTTCCAGAATATCGAAAAGGCCGCCTTTCGGGGCGGCCTTTTTGTTTGTTCAGTCTTGTCTGGAAATGCCGGGCATGTTGCCCGGCAAATGTTTGACACTGGATCAGAGCGACCGGGCTTCGCGGAACGACAGCAGACGGCGCGAGCCTTCGTCCCAGAGATGCAGGCGTGCGTTGGCAAAGCTTTCGCGGATCGTCATCCGGTTGTGATCGGCAAGGCTCTCATGATCGCGCACCACTTCCGGTAGCCGGTAGAACGGGATGCGACTGTAGAGGTGGTGAACATGGTGGATGCCGATATTGCCGCTGAGCCACTGCAGCACCTTGGGCAGCACATAATAAGAGCTGCCATGCAGCGCCGCATCATGCAGTTGCCAGGACTCATCTTCGTCCCATGAGGTCGTCTCGAACTGATGTTGCACGTAGAACAGCCAGACACCCGCCGTTGCCGCCAGAAGAGTGGACGGCAGGAAGATCAGCAGGATCGGCATCAACCCTCCGAAAAAGAGGATCAGTAGAAGCCCAGTCAGAATGGCAGCGTTGGTGCCCATTGCGCTGGCCCAGTAGCGGACGCTGGACATCAACCCCAGCGGAATGCGGTTCTGCAGCAGGAACAGGTATCCCGGCCCCAGACCGAACAGGATGATCGGGTGACGGTACAGCCGATACATCAACTTATTCCAGCCCGAGAGCACATTGTACTCAGCCACGGTCATGGTGTGTACGTCACCGATCCCGCGGCGTTCGAGATTCCCGTGCGTGCTGTGATGGATCGAGTGTGTGCGCCGCCAGACGTCATACGGCGTCAGTGTCAGAACGCCCAGAACGCGCCCGAGCCAATCGCTAAGCGCGCGGTTGTTGTAGAACGACCCATGCCCGCAGTCATGCTGGATGATGAACAGCCGCAGCAAGAAGGCAGCGTTCACGCAGGAGAGAGCGAATGTCAGCCAATAGCTGACGCCAAGCGCCCACCATGCGGCGGCCCAAAGCGCCACAAACGGGCCAAGCGTCGCGGCCAATTCAAGTGAGCTCCGCAGGGCATCCGGTTCGCGATATTTGGCGAGTACCTTAACCCAATCTTTGGCGGCGGTCGGGGCGGGCGTCTGCCCGGAATTCATGGTCTGCTCGGACATGTGCCTGCTTTTATTGGTTGCGTCGCGGCGTTTTACCCGATGCGATGCGGTCCGCCTACAATTCTTCGCATGCAATGTGTCATCCGAGGCATTTTGCCACTGTCATCCGAGGTCAGCATCTTTGTGCGGAGCTTGCGGAGTAAAGCCGCAGCGTTCGGGTTTGATGTCGATGAGCGGCGTTTTATCGAGGCAATCCAAGCCTTTGACGATCAGCGTCGCGCCCTCTTGCCGGATCAAACGGACACAGGACAAACCAATCGGGTTTGGCCGCACCGGCGACCGCAGGGCAAAGGTTCCAGTGGTTTTCCCGTCGCCTTTGGGGCTTTGCAGGACAAGATCTCGGCGGGACTCATGCAACCAATACAGCACGTCGAGATACTCGTATTTCGTGATCCCCTTCAAAGCGGGTTCCCATTCCGGCCGCAGTTCCAGACGGCAGTCCGGACCGTCCAGTTTGCCCTGCCTGGGGCACTGATCGCGCGTGATGAACGGTGTGCGGATCACTCCGATAAAACGCAGTTCGGCATCGAAGGATTTCAGTGCGTCGACCGAGATTTCTCCATCCCGCAGTTCCGTTTCGCCTGTTCCTGTCATCATCATACTCCTCGGCCCGTATCGTCAGAATGCAAAGTTTGAACCGAATGGCCAGCACCAACCGTCGCGACACACATCGCGCGTCTTGCCGCCGGGCAGAGTGTCATACATAGTCGCGACGCTATGACGAACACTGACACATCCTCTGCCGAACGCTATCTGACTGTACCGGAATTGGCCGCGCTGCTGCGGATCAAGGAGCGTAAGGTTTATGACCTGGCGGCGACTGGAGCGGTGCCGTGTTCCAAGGTGACGGGCAAACTGTTGTTTCCTGAACAGGCGGTGAGGCGCTGGCTGGAGCGAGGGCAGTCGGGTTCGGCGCAACCACACGCGCCCCGCCCGACCGTCTTTCTTGGCAGCCATGATCCATTACTCGACTGGGCGCTGAGGCAATCGGAATGTGGAATTCCCACGTATTTCGACGGATCGCAGGACGGGCTGGACCGATTTGTCGCCCGCGAAGGGATTGCTGCAGCGCTGCACATGTTCGATGCGGCGTCGGGATCATGGAATGTACCGGCCGTCGATGCAGCGCTGTCCGGCACGGCCACTGTCCTGCTGGGATTTGCAAAGCGCACGCGGGGCCTGGTGGTGAAACCGGGCATGGCGTCGGAAATCTCGGGCTTGGCAGACCTGTCGGGGCGCACGATGACGCCAAGACAGGTGGGCGCTGGAACCCAGACGCTGTTCGATCACCTTCTGCGCGAAGCGGACATCCTGCCCGAAACTATACGGATGCGGCCTGTCGCACGCAGTGAGGCGGACGCGGTGCTGGACGTGGCCACAGGAACGGCAGACGCGACCTTCGGCCTTGAAGCGCTGGCGGCCCAACATAATCTGGGTTTTGTGACCTTGATCGAAGAGCATTTCGATCTGGTGGTCAGTCGCCGCGCCTATTTTGCCCCGCCGATGCAACGTTTCATGGCCTTTTTGTCGTCCCGCGAATTTGCGGCCCATGCAGCGGCCCTGAAAGGCTATGATGTCTCTGTCGCGGGAACCGTCCGTTGGAACGGATGACACACGAAACCGCTGCGCTAGTGGTAGACGCTGGCGCGCGCGCGGCTTAGGTTTGGCGACAACCAAGGATGCCTGAATGACCGATGCTACCCCCTATCAGGTGCTTGCTCGCAAGTATCGCCCGGAAACCTTTGCCGACCTCGTGGGTCAGGAGGCGATGGTCCGCACGCTGAAAAACGCGTTCGAGGCAGACCGCATTGCGCAAGCCTTCGTGATGACCGGCATTCGCGGCATCGGCAAAACGACAACCGCGCGGATCATCGCCAAAGGCCTGAATTGCGTTGGACCGGATGGAAATGGCGGGCCGACAACCGATCCCTGTGGCCAGTGTGAACATTGCGTGGCGATCATGGAAGGTCGTCATGTCGATGTGATGGAGATGGACGCGGCATCGCGCACCGGTGTGGGCGACATCCGCGAGATCATTGACAGCGTGCACTACCGGGCGGCCTCGGCGCGCTACAAGATCTACATCATCGACGAAGTTCACATGCTGTCGACAAGTGCGTTCAACGCGCTGTTGAAGACGCTTGAAGAACCGCCCGCGCATGTGAAGTTCATCTTCGCGACAACCGAGATCCGAAAGGTGCCGGTTACGGTCCTGTCGCGGTGCCAGCGGTTTGATCTTCGGCGGATCGAGCCGGAAATGATGATCGCGCTGTTGCGCAAGATCGCGACGCGTGAAAACGCGGAGATCACCGACGACGCTCTGGCGCTGATCACCCGCGCGGCCGAAGGCTCTGCGCGCGATGCGACCTCGCTATTGGATCAGGCAATCAGCCATGGCGCGGGGGAAACCACTGCGGAGCAGGTCCGCGCGATGCTCGGGCTGGCCGATCGCGGTCGGGTGCTCGATCTGTTCGACATGGTGATGAAAGGCGATGCTGCGGCGGCACTGACCGAACTGAGCGCTCAATACGCCGATGGTGCCGACCCGATGGCCGTGCTGCGTGATCTGGCCGAAATCACGCATTGGATTTCCGTGGTCAAGATCACACCCGAAGCCGCCGAAGACCCGACGATCAGCCCGGACGAACGCCAGCGTGGTCAGGATTTCGCTAATGCGCTTGGGATGCGACCACTGACACGTCTGTGGCAGATGCTGCTCAAGGCACTGGATGAGGTGGCACAGGCTCCGAATGCGATGATGGCCGCCGAGATGGCGATCATCCGCATGACCCATGTCTCGGAATTGCCAAGCCCCGAAGACTTGGTGAAGCGGTTGCAGGACAGCCCTACGCCGCCGACGCAACCGGGTGGCGGCATGTCAACTGGCGCTGCGACGCACACACAGGCGATGGGCGCCCCTGCCCCGACCCATTCGCCGTCCTCAGGTCCGCACGCGTCATATGGTGGTGCGGCGGTTGCGATTGCCGCCGATCAGGCGCTGTCGCGGTACCCCACCTTTGACCATGTGATCGAGCTGATCCGCGCCAACCGCGACGTGAAATTGCTTGTCGAGGTCGAGGGCTGCCTGCGTCTGGCCGCCTATCAGCCGGGGCGGATCGAATTTACCCCAACGGACAATGCGCCATCCGATCTGGCCCAACGGCTTGGCAGCGCGTTGCAGCGATGGACCGGCAACCGCTGGGGCGTGACGCTGGTGAATGGATCGGACGCCCCTACGATCATAGAAACGCGGGATGCCGCAGAGCTTGCAATCAAAGCCGAGGCGGCGGAGCATCCGCTGGTAAAGGCGGTGCTGGAGGCCTTCCCCGGCGCTGTGATCGAAGAAGTCCGCACACCGGATCAACTGGCTGCCGTGGCCGAAGCCGAAGCCCTACCCGAAGTGGAAGACGAATGGGACCCGTTCGAGGAGGACTGATCCTGTCGTTGCTTCCGGGTTCTGCATTCGCGCAATCATGCGCCATGCAGCGACCCGGTTGGGACGGCACACCGGTCAGTGCAGTTCAGGAAGCAACGTTCCTGGCGGCTTCGCCAGCATCCTTGTTGTTGATGCTCGGCACGGCGGCGGCTTTCCGGTTCAAAAGCCAGTGGGGCGCGCTGGCCGTGGTTATGGGCTGGACCGCGTTTGTCACCTTCCTGACGATGCTTGCGCCAGCCCCTCGGAAACTCGCGATGGCGGAAGGTTGCATCGGGTCCCCCGCCTTGTTCATTGGGGTCATCGCTGCGATATGTGTGGGGATGATTTTTTACACCGCGCCGCCACTCAAGGGGCGCTGATCTACGGAGAGACACATGTTCAAGGGTTTGGGCCAGATGGGCGACATGGCCAAGATGATGAAGGCTGCGCAGGAAATGCAGGGCAAGATGGCCCAGATGCAGGAAGACCTGGCATCTTTGACAGTCACCGGCGAAAGCGGGGCTGGTCTGGTCAAGGCCACTGCGACCGCGAAGGGCGAATTGACCGCACTGGACATCGACCCGTCGATCTTCAACGGCGACGACAAGGAAGTTGTCGAAGACCTGATCCTCGCCGCCATCAAGGACGCCCAGCAAAAGGCACAGGACAAGGCGCAGGAAGAGATGTCCAAGCTGACGGAAGGCTTGGGTTTGCCCGCTGGCATGAAGCTGCCGTTCTGAGCAAAGAGCAGACAACAGTCTGATGCGGGACGGCGGCGACATCGAAGCGCTGATCGCGATGATGGCGCGTCTACCGGGGCTTGGCCCCCGGTCGGCGCGTCGTGCCGTTCTACATATCATCCGCAAACGCGGGTTGCTTCTAGCGCCCTTGGCCGAATTGATGACCCGTGTGGCGCGGGATGCTCGTGAGTGCCTGAACTGCGGCAACATCGGTACGCAGGACATCTGCGATATTTGCCAAGACAACCAGCGCAACAACGGGCTGCTCTGCGTCGTCGAAGACGTCTCGGACCTCTGGGCGATGGAACGGTCGGGCGTCTTTAAAGGCCGCTATCACGTTCTGGGCGGTACGCTGTCCGCTCTGGATCAGGTTGGGCCAGAGGAGCTCCGCATCCCGAAACTGTCGGCGCGGGTCGAGAGTGAAGAGATCACCGAGGTGATTTTGGCGCTCAACGCCACGATCGACGGGCAGACAACCGCACATTACATCGCGGACCAGCTTGAAGGCCGCGTGACATTGACCTCGCTCGCGCAGGGTGTGCCGATTGGGGGCGAGCTGGATTACCTCGACGAAGGCACGATCACTGCCGCATTGAACGCGCGCAAACCGATCTGAGCGACGCGCTGTCATCGCCATCAATCCGTCATTTCAAACCTGAACAGGCTTGGTGCAAACAACACCCGCGGCTAACCTGCAGGCAAAGGAGTGCGCCATGAGAGTTGTCCTGCCTCTTGCCTTGTTGCTGCCGTGCCTTCCCGCTACCGCTCAGGAAGGACCGTCTTTCGATTGCAGCAAGGCTGCAAGTTCCGCCGAAGAACTGATCTGCGCCGATGCCGAACTGGCCAAGCTGGACCGCCTCCTGACCGACCGGTTTGCCGAAGCGTTGGCCGTAGCTGGCAGTTTGGATGCAGGCGCGGAAACGGCCGTTGCCGACCTTCGCGCCTACCAGCGGGGCTGAATCGGCGGGCGCGACGAGTGTTGGAAGGCGGACGACCTGCGCACCTGCGTTGAACTGGCTTATCTGACCCGTGAAGGTGAATTGGTGGCCTATTGGAGGCTCGACAAGGCAACCACCACCGCATTCTGGACCTGTGACGGTAATCCCGCAAACGAAGTGGTGACGATGTTCTTCGAAACGACGCTCCCCAGCGTTCGGATCGAACGCGGAGACAGAGTCTCGACTGCCTCATTGAGCCCGACAGGCTCCGGCGCCCGCTATGACGGGGATTTCGGGCAATTCATCTGGATAAAGGGCGATGAGGCCACCTATCGCGACCCCGATCCGGATGGCGCTACTTATACCTGCGTTCTTGCCACATCGAATTGAAGTTCTTGGTTTCTCGCCCGTGGTCCAGCTCCGATCGTTACGGCGTGCCGAAGGACTTTCAGTAACCTCAGCCGAAAATAAAAAAACCCGGCACCGCGAAGCGGGCCGGGTTTAAAAGACGTCACCGATAAATCGGCTTAGCGACGAAACTCGCCGTCTTCATCCTCATCTTCATCATCATTTGTGCCGTCGGGCAGATTGAAGAAGCTGTCCGCATCGGCATAGTCATCACGGCGTTCTTCCTCGTCATTGTCCGACGAGGAGCCGCTCAGGCTGAAGGTCTCAAGCCCTTCGATCGCGCTCGGGAGACGCGGTTCCGCGTCCATCTCGAGGCTCTGCTCGGTCGATACGAGCTTGCGGCGCTCGTCGTCGGTCATGACCGCTTCCTGCTTTTTCGCAGCCTTGGCCACAGCAGCGTCCAGTTCGGACTGCTTGCAGAGGCCCAGCGCGACCGGGTCGATCGGCTGGATGTTGTTGATGTTCCAGTGGGTGCGCTCGCGGATCGCCTGAATGGTCGGCTTTGTGGTGCCGACAAGCTTAGAAATCTGACCGTCGCTCAGTTCCGGGTGGAACTTCACCAGCCAAAGGATCGAAGCCGGACGGTCCTGACGCTTGGACAGCGGAGTATAGCGCGGGCCACGACGCTTTTCTTCGCCTTGCGCTGCGGCATAGACCTTGAGCTTGAGCTTGTGCATCGGGTTCGCTTCACCCTTCTCGATTTCTTCAGGCTCAAGCTGATTGTTGGCGATCGGATCGAAGCCCTTCACGCCGGCGGCCACATCGCCATCAGCGATGCCCTGTACCTCAAGCTCATGCATGCCGGTGAAGTCGGCGATCTGCTTGAAGGATAGTGTTGTGTTATCCACCAGCCAGACAGCGGTGGCTTTTGCCATAATCGGTTTGCCCATCTCGCGTCTCCTTACGCAAAGCTTCTTCCCTCTCCCGGAGGGGTCCGGGAGGTCCCAGACCGGCTGGGACGGGTTTCCATTGTCAGGGAACTTGGCGGCCTTATAGTCGCGTGAGGGCAAAGAGGAAAGAGCAAATGCGGGTTTTGGTTTTGGTCCTGACCGGGCTGATCGCGGCGACATCAGCGTCGGCGAAAGGCGAGCGGACCGGTATATTCGACTATTATGTGCTTTCGCTCAGTTGGTCGCCGACATGGTGCGCCATCGAAGGTGATGCCCGCCGATCGCCACAATGCGACGCCGAAGAGGATTTCGGCTGGGTGCTGCACGGGCTCTGGCCTCAGTACAATCGTGGTTGGCCGTCTTTCTGCCCGACGGTCGAGCGCAACCCATCGCGGTCGATGACCAATGACATGGCGGACATCATGGGCACCTCGGGTCTTGCATGGCACCAATGGAACAAACACGGCGTCTGCACGGGTCTGTCCGCGCCGCAATACTATGACCTCTCCCGCCAAGCCTTCGATGCCATTGTTCGGCCGCCGGTCTTCCGCCAATTGGAAAAGGCTGTACGGCTTCCGGCGAAGGTTGTTGAAGAAGCGTTCCTCAAGGCCAATCCACAGCTTGAACCGGACATGATTACCATCACCTGCAAGAATGGCCGTATTCAGGAGGCGCGGATTTGCCTGTCCAAATCGCTGGAACCCGTACCCTGCGGGCGTGATGTCGTCCGCGATTGCTCGGCCACCGACGCCTTGCTCGAACCGATCCGCTGACGCGGCTTATCGCGGGACGGTCCAGCCACCTGGAAGGTCGTCACGGCGTTCCTGAGGAGGTCTGATACGCGAAAGGGCATTCTCAGCACCTTTCATCAATCTCCCGAGACCGGGCGCCTTGCGTACCTTTGCTTTGACCTCTTCGATCTTCATCACATCGTCGATCCGACGATCGAGGAAGGCCCAGGTCGCCTGATTGCCGAGCGAATCATCCCCAAGCCAATACAGCACGGTGGACGAATACACGCCCGACAATGTGGCCCGCTTGGTGTACCAATTGATGTCGCGCGAACTGTCGCCAAGGGTGGTCCAGATGCGATCGGCAGTTCCCCAGATAAGTTTTGCCCCCTCGGCCGCATGCATGGGCAGGGAAAACAGTGTGACGCCCCGGCGCACAGCCTCCTTGTCTTCGATCAGTTCCAAACGCAGCCGAACGGCCAGTGTGACCTTTTCGCGAAACCGCAACTCAGACAGATCGCGTGCAGCAAGCGCCGCCACCATCGCGTCATCGCCCCGGCGATGATAAGCTGCCGCCAAGTCGATTGCGCCGCGCGGGAACAAACCGCGCGCTACTGCCGGAGCCACGCCGACGTCCGCGACCGCAGCCTTGAAAGCTGTTTCCGACCATCCGTCGAACGGCACATGCATCAAAGCCGCATCCAGCAGTTCCGATGCAATATTGCGCGATGTCGTCGTCATTCAGAGCCTCCAATTCGTCAGCATACTGTCGCCTTGCTGCTCAACTTAGGTCGTGTCGCAGGCAAGCGCCACTGTGACACAGAATTCAATGCGAGGTTCCTAATCAGAGCATGGACGAAATGCGCGAAATCGTGATGGTATCTGGAACTCCAAGGGCTTACCTACCATTTCTGATCTATGCTGAGTTCCAGCGTTCGCCGACATTTAAGTTATTAAGCTCAGGACAAGTCATTACGTGACCCGGCAAGCTGCAGATTTTTTCCTCCTATGTATCGGCACATTGCTGTTGGTGGCCGCGTTCATTGCCTCTTCGATGCAAGGTGACGTGTTTTTCGTATATTTCGGGGCGGAAGACTCGCCCGTGGAAAACGCAACCGCACTATTGCTGGCTGTTTGCGGTGTTGCGCTCTGGTGGCGCGCTTTTGCAGCACGCAAAAGCCTCACACACGCAGCGCTGGCGCTGGGTCTGCTTTACGGTCTGGTCTACGTCTGGGCAGGCGGCGAAGAGATTTCGTGGGGACAGCGGATTTTGGGATTCGAAAGCCCTGATTACTTTCAGCAAAACAACGACCAGCAGGAATTCACCTTCCACAACCTCGTCATCGGCGACGTCAAACTCGATGAGCTGATCTTCGGCCCGGTCCTGTCCTACGTCATCCTCGCCTACCTGATCGTGCTTCCCCTGCTATGGCCACGCGCCGCATGGGTGCAACGGCTGGTCAGAACGATGTTCATACCAGTGCCCCGCCGCTATCACGCGGCATTTGCGTTCGCCGTAACAGTCATCATTCCATTCCTTGACGAAAGCCGGAGATGGGAGGTCTACGAGTGCATATTCGCGCTCTTGTCCCTCGCGATTTTTCTACATCCCGCCAATCTCTTGACCGGAACTACAACTCGTCAGAACCCAGCATCAGGGTGACTGGACAAAAGAACCTGACCTTGCTATACGGCCACCTCCTGCAATTCCTTGCAAATCCAACTTAGAAAGGTGGTGAAAACCACATGCAGGTTAGTGTTCGTGACAACAACGTCGATCAGGCGCTCCGCGCTCTGAAGAAAAAGCTGCAGCGTGAAGGCGTTTTTCGTGAAATGAAGCTCAAGCAACATTTCGAAAAGCCGTCCGAGAAAAAAGCACGCGAGAAAGCTGAAGCGATCCGCCGTGCGCGCAAACTGGCGCGTAAAAAGGCGCAGCGCGAAGGTATGCTCTAAGCAGTTCTTTCCAACACGCTTTGATTTTGACAGCCCCCGGAGCTTCGCGCTTTCGGGGGTTTGTTTTTGCCGATGGCGTCGCGTTTCGAACAGGACACATCAACGCGTCGCGTCTCCGACAGACTGTCCGAAGCCCAGACTTGCCCGACTCGCGTCCTTTGTGAGACCATGCAATCATGCCGGCCCGAAATTTTCGCCGGTGCTGCATTTTCTAATACCGGCCCGAGTGGATGGTCTTTGAATTTTGCCAACCAGTGTGGCCCAGCTTTTGAGGGGGTAATTCATGACTGGAGAAAATTCAGCCACCAATGCCGCCGTTACGGTTGCGGCGTTTTCTGTCGAATATGCGATTGAAGGTAGGATCAGCATGGCTGGTGGCCTGTCCCGTGGCGGCGCCGCAGGTCTTGTTGTCCAGCCTGTTGTCTGGGCCGTGACCGGCAATGGTCCGGATGCGGCAGATGCCTTCATCTATGGCGTCGGAGCCGCGGGCGCGATGGCAGGTTGGATCCTCGCGGTTCCCGCAACAGTGACCGGCATCATCAAAGCAGCCGTCGATGACTATGTCGGCGGACTCGTAGCCGAAGCCAAACAGGACGAACCCGAAGCCGTCCGCGGGGGCATCTATGGCACCGACGATTACGGATTCTGGTCGGCCAACAATCACATCACCGCGATGACCATCGCCAGTTATGGCGGGGTGGCTTGGCAACATAGGAACGGCGCGTATCTCTTCATCAAGGATGCCACCGACACATTGATCTGTGACTACCACCCACGATCCTATCAGCGGATATACCGCCCCATCATTCCCATTCGCCGCAACGGAGATCGCGTGGCTTGGACAAGCGCGGATTACTGAGCGGCAAACAAGGCTTCCCTCCCCCGCCGTGATCTGACACCTTGCGGCCAAACCGGTGACGGGAGGCTCCGATCATGGCTCAGGTCTGCATCTTCGATGCATATGGAACGCTGTTCGATGTAGCGTCGGCAGCACGTGTAGCGGCCGAGGAACCGGGGCGCGACGCGCTCAAGGCAGTTTGGCCGCAACTCGCAGAACTTTGGCGGTTGAAACAACTCCAATACACATGGCTGCGGACGATCACGGACGAGTACACTCCGTTCTGGACCGTCACCAAAGACGGCTTGGACTGGGCGATGGAAAAGGTCGGTCTGAACGACGATCCGGAACTGCGTGAACGCCTGTTGGCGCTCTATTGGGAACTTGCAGCCTATAAAGAAGTGCCCATGATGCTGGCCCGCCTCAAAGCAGCGGGCAAGACCTGCGCGATCCTGTCGAATGGCAGCGTGGATATGTTGGAAGGCGCGGTGGACAGCGCCGGGATCGGTGAATTCCTCGATGCCGTTCTGTCCGTCGAAGACGTGGGCATCTTCAAGCCATCGTCACGCGTCTATGACATAGTCGGCTCGCGGTTTGGGTGCGCCAAAGAAGACGTTCTCTTCGTCTCTTCCAACGGCTGGGACATCGCGGGCGCGTCTGGGTACGGATTTCAGACCGTTTGGGTCAACCGCGCCGGTGACCCCATCGACCGTCTGCCGCACGGGCCTGCACATGTCCTGTCCGACCTGACAACAATCCCGGAACTGGCCTGATGCCGCATTTTGATACATCTGACGGTCTGTCGCTTTTTTACACCGACGAAGGCGAGGGTCTGCCGCTTCTCTGCCTTGCCGGTCTCACCCGCGATGGACGGGATTTCGAATTTGTTGCCCCTCATCTTGAAGGCGTGCGGCTGATCCGGCTGGATTATCGCGGGCGAGGTCAATCTGAATGGGGAGACCCCGCCACCTATCAGATCCCCGTCGAGGGACGGGACGCAATGGAACTGCTCGATCATCTGGGTATCGACAAAGCCGCCGTTCTGGCCACCTCGCGTGGCGGGCTGATCGCGATGGTTCTGGCCGCCACGGTCAAGGACCGGCTGCTTGGTGTCGCTTTGAATGACATCGGGCCTGACATCGCGCCCGAAGGGCTTGAAGTGATCAAGGACTACCTTGGCCGCCCGCCCGTACTTAATACCCATGCCGAGATGGCCGAGGCCCGCGCCCGCGTGCTGACCGCCTTCCAGAACGTGCCGCCTGAACGATGGTTGCGCGAGGCGCAGATCATGTTCAACGAAACTGAAGACGGATTGGAGCTGACCTACGACCCGCGACTGCGCGAAGCGGTGCTGGAAGGTGGTGCCCAGCCGACGCCCGACCTCTGGCCTTTGTTTGACGCGATGTCCGGCCTGCCCCTCGCCTGCATCCGTGGCGCAAATTCCGACCTGCTGTCGCCAGCCACCTTTGCCGAGATGAAAAGCCGCCGCCCCGACATGATCGCGGTCGAGGTGCCGGACCGAGGGCACATTCCTTTTCTTGACGAACCCGAAAGCCTGAACGCGTTGCGGCGTTGGCTGGATATGCTGAGGTAACCCATGGACATTCAACGCATCGAGGCGGCGGCTGCCCGTCTGAAAGGTCACGCGCGGGTCACGCCGCTGTTGTCCTCGCCCTTTCTGGATGAGATTGCCGGACGCCGTGTTTTGGTAAAGGCCGAGTGCCTTCAGCACACGGGCAGCTTCAAGTACCGAGGCGCCCGCTCTGCTGTGTCAGCCTTGTCAGAAGACCAGCGCAAGAATGGCGTGATCGCCTTTTCGTCGGGCAACCATGCGCAAGGCGTGGCTCTTGCGGCAAAGCAGTTCGGCGTCAGCGCCGTTATCATCATGCCGTCGGACGCCCCCAAGATGAAGATCGACAACACCCGCGCCCTTGGGGCCGAAGTCGTGCTGTATGACCGCGCCAACGAAGATCGGGATGCCATCGGCACCAAGCTGTCGGATGAGCGCGGCCTGACCCTCATCCGTCCCTTCGACGAACCCGAGGTGATCGCCGGTCAAGGCACCTGCGGACTCGAAATCGCAGCGCAGGCAGCGGAACTGGGCGTAACCGAGGCCGACGTGATTGTCTGTTGCGGCGGCGGCGGTCTGACCTCCGGGATCGCGCTGGCGCTCGAAGCCCATGCACCGGGTATGAAGGTACACCCCGCGGAACCTGAAGGTTTTGATGACGTGACACGCTCGATTGCTACCGGTGAGATCCAGCGCAACGCCAGCAGTGCAAATGGTTTGTGCGATGCCATTGTGACGCCCCAACCGGGGAACCTCACCTTTCCGATCATGAAGCGGCTCTGTGGTCCAGGGATTGTCGTATCCGATGCCGAAGCACAGAAAGCGATGGCGCAGGCGTTTTCGCGCCTAAAGCTTGTGGCCGAACCGGGGGGTGCTGTGGCTTTGGCGGCAGCGCTTTATCACGGTGACGAGATCAAAGCCGACACTGTGATTTGCACCATCTCGGGCGGCAACGTGGATCGCGCCGTGTTCTTGCGCGCGCTCGAGCAGTTCGGAGAAGGGTGAGACCCGCACCATGCTGACCGCCGATCTTGACGACATCCGCCTGCACTACCGCATCGACGGCGACCCGAACGGTGCGCCCGTGGTGTTCTCCAATTCCCTCGGCACGGACCTGCGCCTTTGGGACAAGGTGATCACGCGGATGCCGAAAACTGGACTTAAGTACATTCGGTACGACACGCGCGGGCATGGGCTGTCCGATGGAACCCCTCCCCCCTATGGGATGGGAACGCTGGTGCGGGATGCAGAACGGCTGATGGATCACCTAAGCGTCAAGGACGCGGTGTTCGTCGGCCTCTCCATCGGAGGGATGATTGCACAGGGATTGGCGGCCAAGCGGCTTGATCTGGTCCGCGCGCTGGTCCTGTCGAACACTGCCGCACGTATTGCCACGCGCGAGATCTGGGCCCAGCGCATCGCAGATGTCGAAGCTGGCGGAGTCGAGGCGCTGGCGGATGCCACCATGACCCGTTGGTTCACACCAGCCTTTCGCAAAACGGACGAGTTCCACTTCTGGCGCAACATGATGGTTCGCACACCGGCTGAGGGATATATCGGCTGTTCCCATGCCATCGCTGGCACCGATTTCTACACAACAACCGCCGCTCTGCGCCTGCCGACACTGGGCATCGCCGGCAGCGAGGACGGATCGACCCCACCCGATCTGGTGCGGGAAACCACCGATCTTGTTCCCGGCTCGAAGTTTCACCTCATCCGCAGGGCGGGCCATTTGCCTTGTGTTGAAGCCCCCGACGAATACGCGCGTGTCCTGTCCGAGTTCATTGCCGCACAGGCGCATTGACTGGGGAACTGTCAAGTGTAGCTTTCCCGTTTAGGGGGCATCTGCCTGACCCCGAAAGTTCTGTACATGCGTCTGCCTGTCCTCTTTATCCTGTTGACCGTGATGATCGATGCGATGGGCGTCGGTCTGATGATCCCAGTGATGCCCGACCTGATCCGCGACGTCACCGGAGGCGATCTTGCCAATGCAGCGCTCTGGGGCGGCGTACTGACCACGGTCTTTGCCGTGATGCAGTTCCTCTTCGGCCCGGTGATCGGCAACCTGTCCGACCGGTTTGGACGACGACCTGTTCTGCTGATCTCGCTCATTGTGATGGCGACAGATTACGTGGTCATGGCCATCGCTGGCAGCATCTGGCTGCTCCTGCTGGGCCGTATTGTCGGCGGCATCACGTCAGCCACTCAGGCAACCGCCTCGGCCTATATGGCCGACATCTCGGACCCTGACAAAAAAGCGCAGAACTTTGGACTGGTCGGCGCGGCTTTCGGATTGGGCTTTGTCATTGGCCCCTTGCTGGGTGGGCTGCTCGGAGAATGGGGCACCCGCGCGCCGTTCTGGGCGGCGGCCGCATTGGCTGGGGCAAATGCGGTTCTGGGGTATTTCGTGCTGCGCGAAACCGTGACTGACGCCATCCGCCGTCCCTTTGAGTGGCGCCGCGCCAATCCGTTCGGGGCGTTCAAATCGCTTGGCGAATTACCGGGATTAGGACGGCTCTTTGCGGTGTTTTTCCTCTACCAAGTGGCGTTCTTCGTATACCCGGCCGTCTGGGCCTATTTCGGACAGGCGCGCTTTGGCTGGAATGCGGGCATGATCGGCCTGTCGCTGGGCCTTTTCGGGATCATGATGGCCATCGTTCAAGGTGGGCTGATCCGGGTTATCCTCGCCCGGCTGGGCGAACGCGGCACCGTGATCTGCGGCCTTTTGTTTGACGTCATTGCTTTTGGCGCATTGGCCTTTGTCACATCCGGCACCTTCGCGCTGATCCTGACACCCTTGGCGGCCCTCGGTGGGGTCATCACCCCGGCGCTTCAAGGCATCATGTCGAAAGCGGTCGGCGACAGGCGACAGGGCGAGCTGCAAGGCGCACTGACCTCGGTCGGAGCGATCGCCATGATCATCGCGCCTTTAGTGATGACCGGCGTGTTTGCGCAATACACACGCGCGAATGCCGATATCTATTTCCCCGGCGCCCCGTTCCTTTTGTCACTGACTCTGATCGTCCTGGCTCTGATGGTCTTTCTGGCCCCGCGCCGCAGCACTGTCGCGGCCTGACCTGCCAAGGTCGACTTCCCGCTTGCGCTTGGATCGCCTGCCCCTCAGGTTGACCCCAACACAAGGGAGACCGCATGACCCGCATCACTGCCGCCGTCTGCACCGAATTCGGCAAACCGCTTCAATTGGAACAGCTCGATCTGCGCGCGCCGGAGGCCGGAGAGATCGAAGTCACACTCGAAGCGGTGGCGATCTGCCATTCCGACATTCACTTCGCCGAAGGCGCATGGGGCGGCGATCTGCCTGCGGTCTACGGCCACGAGGCGGCAGGCCGGATTTCGGCCGTTGGCCCGTCGGTCAGTGATCTGACGGTCGGACAGCGCGTTGTGGTGACGTTGATCAAATCCTGCGGCAGCTGTCCGAATTGCGCCAGCGGCAAACCGACGATCTGCGAAGCGCCCGGCACAGCGGCCTCCCCGATCACACGCCCGGATGGCACGCCTGTCACCAAAGCGATGGACTGCGGCGCGTTTGCCGAACGCGTCGTCGTACATCAAAGCCAGGTCGTTCCCCTACCGGACGACATGCCACCCGAAGCTGTAGCGTTGATGGCCTGCGGCGTGATCACCGGGGTCGGGGCTGTGGTGAATGCGGGCAAGTTGCGCGCGGGCGAAGACGTGGTGGTGATCGGCGCAGGTGGCGTGGGTCTCAACGCCATCCAAGGCGCACGCATCGCCGGTGCAAGGCGCATCGTGGCAGTCGACATGACGGAAGAAAAGCTGGAGACCGCCAAAGCCTTTGGCGCCACGGATGGCGTTCTGGCGACACACAAGGCTCCTTGGAAGGCGGTCTACAAAATCCTTGGCCGTGGTGCAGACCTGGTCGCGGTGACCGTCGGCGCAGTTCCCGCCTATAACCAAGCGCCGCGCTATCTGGGATGGGGTGGGCGCATGGTGATGATAGGTATGCCTCATTCCGGCGCGATGGCCGAATATGAACCTGTCGTACTCGCCTACATGGCGCAGGGTATGGTCGGGTCCAAGATGGGCGACGTGGTGATCCGGCGCGACATCCCGTGGTTGGCCGATCTCTATCGCCAAGGCCGCCTCAAGCTCGACGAACTCGTGTCGGGGCGGTGGCCCTTGGAGCAGATCAACGAGGCCATCGCCGACACCAAGGCCGGCGGAGCCAAACGCAACGTGATCCTCTTTTGACCGACACAAACATCCACCGCCCGCAGGAAAGGGACCGACCATGAAGCTCTTTGCGCTCGATGTGATCACCACGGCACCCCCGGCTCCGGGGTGGGGTGGGCGCTATTGGACGCTGGTCAAGGTCACGACCGACACCGGGATCATCGGTTGGGGCGAATGTTATGCCTCCAGCGTCGGACCCGACGCGATGAAAGCCGTGATCGAAGACGTGTTCGACCGGCACATGCGCGGTGAAAACCCGGAAAACATCGAACTCATGTTCCGCCGCGCCTACTCGTCTGGCTTCACACAGCGTCCCGATCTGACGGTCATGGGCGCGTTTTCCGGTCTCGAAATCGCGTGCTGGGACATTCTCGGCAAAGCGCGCGAACGGCCCGTCTGGGCGCTTCTCGGCGGGCGAATGACACCCAACGTTCGCGCTTATACCTACCTCTATCCCCTTCCCCATCACGACATTGACGGCTTCTGGACCAACCCGGATGAGCAAGCCGAAGCGGCCGCGCATTACCTCAAGCAGGGCTTCACCGCTTTGAAGTTCGACCCCGCTGGCCCCTACACGATCCGGGGCGGCCACCAGCCCGGGCTCACCGACATTTCGCTATCGGTCGAAATGTGCAAGGCGATCCGGTCTGCCGTGGGCGACAAGGCCGATCTTCTCTTCGGCACCCACGGGCAGTTCACCACCTCCGGCGCGATCCGACTGGGTCAGGCGCTCGAACCCTATCTGCCGCTCTGGTACGAAGAGCCGATCCCGCCCGACAACCTGCTCGAATTCGCCGATGTCGCCCGCGCCGTGCGCATCCCCATCGCCACAGGTGAACGTCTGACCACCAAAGCGGAATTCGCCACGCTCCTGCGCACTGGAGGCGCAAAGATCCTGCAACCGGCACTGGGGCGCGCAGGCGGTATCTGGGAGATGAAAAAACTGTCTGGCATGGCCGAGGCATTCAACGCCGAGATGGCCCCACATCTCTATGCAGGCCCTGTCGAATGGGCGGCCAATGTGCACCTTTGCACCTCGATCCCGAACGTCCTGCTGGCGGAAACGATCGAAACTCCGTTCCACGCAAACCTGATCCGCAACTCGATCCGCGTCGAGGATGGCTTCATCACGGCGCCCGACACGCCCGGCCTTGGCATTGACGTGGATGAAGACCTCGCCCGCGCGCATCCCTACACCGGCAATGGTCTACACCTGCAAATGCAGGAGGACCCGTGCGATTACAAAAACGGTAATGCGTTCACCGGAGGCGCGCCGACGTCCTCAAAGACAGGCCCCGCGTGATAAATCTTTGAATCCGCCGCAGCTTCAGTGTTAATAACACGGGAGTTACCAGAGGTTCTCCAATGAAAGATACGAGTTTTGCGCCCGATGCTGTGCAGGACATGGCTCAAAGCGCCGAGAAAGCGGCCGCCTATCTCAAGACGCTCGCGCATGAAGGCCGTTTGATGATCCTGTGTCACCTTGGCGTAGGCGAAAAATCGGTGGGCGAATTGGAAAGCCTGCTCAACATCCGTCAGGCTGCAGTCAGCCAGATGCTCGCACGCCTGCGCGACGAAAAGTTGGTCAAGACCCGGCGCGATGGCAAGACCATCTATTACAGCCTGAACGACGAAAACACCGCGCGTCTGATCGCGCATCTGCACGGGATGTTCTGCGGATCGTGACGCGCCCTACCACTGCCTTTTCCGGCCCCGAACTATGTGCGAAATCCGCGCGTGAGGTGATCGCCCTGCTTCGGAAGGGCGAGGTCACGACAACCGACCTGATCGACGCCAGCCTCACCCGGATGAATCAGGTCGAGCCGACGGTAAATGCGGTGGTCACTCGCTGCCCCGACCGTGCGCGCACGGCACAGACCTCGACGCAAAGCCAGCTTGCCGGACTTCCCATCGGCATCAAGGATCTCAACCCTGTCGAAGGCGTCCGCACGACCTTCGGCACGAAAGGTATGGCCGACCACGTCCCCATCGCCTCCGATCCCTTGGTGCGGCGACTGGAAGACCGCGGCGGTGTGGTTCTTGGCAAAACCAACACACCGGAGATGGGCGCGGGCGCCAACACCTTCAACGCTGTCTTCGGTGCAACCCGCAACCCGTGGGACACAAGGATGAACGCCGCTGGTTCGTCCGGCGGTGCGGCTGTATCTCTGGCCACCGGAGAGCTCTGGCTCAGCCACGGATCGGATTTCGGCGGCAGCCTGCGCAGCCCAGCTAATTACTGCGGTATCGTGGGCCTGCGCCCCTCTCCCGGCATCGCGGGCGGAAGTTCCGCGCATCTGGGCTTCACCAATGGCGGTGTCGATGGCCCGATGGCGCGCGACGTGCTCGACTGCGCGCTCTTTCTCGATGCGATGGTTGGGTATGATCCGGTCTGGCCGATCTCCTTCCCAGCGCCCCAGACCCCCTACCTTGAGACCGCGCAACGGGATGCAGGGCAAATCCGCATCGCATACACGCCCGATCTCAATGGGTTTGCGGCGGTCACGTCAGAGATTGACACAGTCCTGCGCGATGCCTTGGCAAGCCTGAAACTGCCGTCGATCACGGTTCAAGACCACTGCCCGGCTCTGCCGCGACTGGATGAGACCTTCCGCGCCCTGCGGTGCCTGTCGTTCCTCGGCAGCTATCAGGTCACACCGGAAAGCGTGACCAAGCACTACAAGGACACGATCAAGGGCAACCTGGCGGAGGCCCGCGCCATGACCTTTGACAACTATGTCCGGGCCGAACGCGATCGCGCGACGATCTACAACAACATGGCGACGTTCTTTCAGAGCCATGACGTGCTCGCCTGCCCGGTCAACGGTCTCGCCCCTCTGCCGGTCGAGATCGAATACCCGACCGAGGTCGCGGGCCGCCCGATGCGTGACTATATCGACTGGTTGCAATTCGCGTTTCTGGCCACGGTCGCCGGCCTCCCGGCGCTATCGCTTCCCGTCGGGTTCACCCCCTCCGGCATGCCAGTCGGCCTGCAACTGGTCGGCCCACCGCGCGGAGAGGCACGCCTTCTGCAAGTGGCCCACACGCTGGAGCAAGCCCTGAACCTGCCGGTGACTCTGATCGACCCGATCGTCCGCTAACGGCACAGGCGATAGGTAAGCGCTGAATGGATAACCTGTCGCAACGCGTCTTCCGGCAAGGGTACGTCCACTGACAGCACTATCGCCCGATTACCCTCGAAGTTCAGGTCTGTCCCGAATTGGCTGTGCGCGTCCAGAATAACCCGACTTTGGCAATGCGCAAAAAGCGCAGGATCCCCCGAAGACGTGAGCCCGAGCCGCAACGGCGTGCCCTTGGGTGTCGCATATGACGGCTGGCCCCATTTCAGGGTTTCGGAAACCGGTCCCACTCCGGGCGTCTCCTCTGCCACTTCGAAGATCAGCGCCCGCAGCCGCTCCAACCGCGCACGCTTTGCCGGATCAAACGTGGCAAAAGCGGTGCGAATGGGTTCAGGCGTCAACGGTGTATTGAACATATCGGAAACAGACAGGTGCTTCCGCGTCCGGTCAAGCAAAACTCCGCCTGCGAAATGCCGTAACGGTCCTGCTTCTCTTTTTCGAAAATATGCAAAAAACGCGCGCCAGAGGCGCGCGTTGGTCGGGTCGGCTCAGCCGACCCGAAACATGCTCAGTCGGCAACCTGCCAGCGGTTGGCGAAATTGCCCAGCACATGGCCCACATCTTCGGACCCCGCCCCGTGCAAGTCGACCTTCGCCACAAGGCCAAGCGTCTTGTCGTCTACCACCGAAACAACCCGCGCAGGTGAACCTGCACTATCCAGGGCTGCGTTGAACACCCGCGTGATGGCGTTCTTGCGCAGGTCCGGTTTGAACACTTTGCCGACAGCGGTCTTGGGCAACTCGTCCAGAATGGTCATGTGCTTGGGGACTGCGGCACGCTCATGCACATGCACGGCGCAATGCTCAAGAAGCTCCTGCTCGGTCACGTTTGCCCCATCGACCAGTTCGACAAAGGCACAGGGCAATTCGCCAGCATGTTGGTCGGGCTGGCCAATGGCTCCGGCAAAGGCGACTGCCGGATGCGCCAGAAGCGCTTCTTCGATCTCGGCCGGATCGATATTGTGTCCGCCGCGGATGATCAGGTCTTTCGCCCGTCCGGTGATCCAAAGGTAGCCATCAGCGTCGATGCGACCCAGATCGCCGGTGCGCAGATGCGTTCCGTAGTGGTACAGATCGGCGTTCTTCGCCTCTTCGGTATAGGTATTCCCGGCAAAGACACCCGGGTTCGAGACACAGATTTCGCCAATCTCGTCCGCTGCGCACTCCACCACGTCGCCGTTCTTCTGTGTAAGGATCTTCACATTCGTATAGGGGAAGGGGATGCCGACGGATCCCACCTTCTTGGCTCCATCCGGCGGGTTGCACGAGACAAGGCAGGTCGCTTCGGTCAGGCCATAGCCTTCCACAACGCGCACGCCACAGGCGTTCTCGAACCGGTTGAAAAGTTCCAACGGCAGCGGGGCGGAACCGGAAAACGCAGTCTTGATCGTCGACAGATCGGCGTCAACCGGGCGCTGCATCAGCGCCGACATGGCGGTGGGAACAGTGATGACAAATGTGGTTTTCCAGCGCTCGCACAGCTTCCAGAAATTGTCGAACACACCTTCACCCCGGTAGCCCTGCGGTGTCGGGAAGACCGTATGCGCGCCTGATACAACCGAAGCCATGAGGATCACATGGCAGGCAAAGACGTGAAACAGCGGCAGCGGACACATGATGCTGTCCGTTTCGCTGAACAGCAGACGTTTACCCAGCCAACCATTGTAGATCATGCCCGAATACTTGTGCTGCGCGACCTTCGGCATACCGGTGGTACCGCCAGTGTGGAAGTCGGCAGCGACGCGATCCCCGGTACTGTCCGGGAAATCCAGAGTCGTGTTCTGCTTTTTCATCTCCGCGGCGAAATTCAGCACGTCGGCATGATGACCGCCCGGATTCTTCGGACGCACCAGAGGGACGATCCAAGACTTCGGCGGCGTCAGGTAGCGGTTCAGGTCCACTTCGAGAACGGTATGTACCTTGGGTGCATGGCGACATGCCTCTGCCACTTTCTGCGGCACGTCGGTTTTCGGGAACGCCTTGAGTGTGACGACAACCTTCGCTTCGGTCTCGCGCAGGATCGCAGCGATCTGTTCCGGCTCCAGAAGCGGATTGATCGGATTGGCGATCCCGGCAATGGCTCCGCCAAGAAGGGTCACGATGGTCTCGGTACTGTTGGGCAGCACATAGGCGACCACGTCGTTTTCGCCGACTCCCAGCTTGCGGAACAGGTTCGCCGCCTGAATGGTCCGCGCCAGTAGCTGCGACCATGTCAGTGTTTCGGCTTTGTCCTGCGGTCCCGAAAACAACTGGAAACTCGTCGCCGGCCGGTCCGGGAACGCGGTTGCGGTCTTACTCAACTGTCCAAAGAGCGTCGCCGGCACGTCCCGGTCAGCCCAAGGCATTTCATTCTCGATCGCGTTGCGGTCCTCGAAACTCGCAAACGTCATGGCGTCCCCTCCCTGTTGTCACTTGGCCCTTGCAGAGTCGCGCAATGGCCCCCCCGTTTAGCGGATTTTTTCCCGAAACAAGACAGCCAGACGCTACGACAGAACCTTTGTGACGCTGCGTTCCTTTCCCATCTTGCGCGGTTCACGGCCAAAATCCAGCCCGGATCGCCGTAGGCAGTTGCGTTCGCTGGGATCGGTTTTGATTTTTTGCACACGTTTGCAAAGAATTCTTGCCAAACCGCCAACCCTATGGCTTGGTGTGGTGGCCGACCGCAAAACCGCTCTTTGCGAAGGGGGAAGACATGGCGGAAATCCAGCTCAGGAACGTCAACAAGTGCTGGGGAAGTTTCGTCGGTGTCGACAACTTCAACCTGACGATTCCCGACAAGGAATTCCTTGTGTTCCTTGGTCCCTCGGGCTGCGACAAGACAACGACCATGCGGATGATCGCCGGACTCGAGGATATTACCGAAGGCGAGATCGCCATCGACGGCAAGGTTGTGAACAATCTGGACCCCAAGGATCGCGATGTGGCGATGGTGCTCCAGTCCTATGCGCTCTATCCGAATATTAACGTCTACGAAAACATCCGCTTTCCGCTCAAGGTGCGCGGCGTCGATCCCTTGACCCATGATGCCAAGGTGCGCCGCGCCAGCGCGATGGTCGAGCTTGACGAATTCTTGCACCGCAAACCGGCCGAGCTCTCCGGTGGCCAGCGCCAGCGCGTAGCATTGGCCCGAGCGATTGTGCGGGAACCCAACGTTTTCCTGATGGATGAACCGCTGTCGAACCTCGACGCCAAGCTGCGGGTCTCGACCCGCGCCCAGATCAAAAAACCTGAGTCACGAGTTGTCGGTGACAACGATCTACGTGACCCACGACCAGATCGAAGCGATGACCCTTGCTGACCGTGTGGTCGTGGTGGAAAAAGGCGTGGTCCAACAGGTCGGCAGCCCGACCGAGATTTACGACCGCCCCGCCAACATGTTCGTCGCGAGCTTTATCGGCAGCCCTGCGATGAACCTGATAGATGGCGAGATCCACGATGCCGTCTTCACCGCCCGCGACACCCGCATCTCGGGCTTGGGCGCAGCTAAGGGTAAGGTCACGCTGGGCTTCCGCGCCGAAGATGCCGCGCTCGCGCCGGGTGGCGACGGCCAGATCACCGCGCCGATCTGCACGCTCGAGCTGCTGGGCGATGCGACGATGATTTCGGTGCGCATTGGTTCCGCCCTTGTGGCCGTAAAAGCCGACAAAACCTTCCGGGCCGAAATCGGGGAACCGGTTTCGATCCATGTCCCGCCCGAGATCTGCCACCTCTTTTCCACGGAAACCGGCCAAGGGATCGACGGCTGACCGACCAGCGAGTCCCGGCTCAACCGGGAAAAAGATGCGACCGACTTAGTGCATCCAGACAAACAGGGAGACTAAAATAAACCTCAAGAAAATCCTGATGACAGGCTCATTCCTTGTCACGGCCAGTGCCACTGCCAGCATGGCCGCAGATTGTGGGATAACCGATGGCCGCCTGAGCATCATCGGCAACGAATTCCCCGCAATCCAGACCGTCGCGCGCAACGCACAAGAATGCCAAGGGCTGAGCGAGGCCAAAGGCAACCTGACCGCCGATCACCAGAAAATCAATCTGGCGGGTATGCAGGGTGACCCGGCAGAATACACCACCGCCATCGTCGCCAACTCCTCGATCGTCGCTCTGATCAACGAAGACGTCATTCGCCCGTTGGATGACCTAATCGCAACCCATGGTCAGGACATCCCCAAAAACCAGCTGATCACGATCAATGGTTAGGTGATTGCCGTTGCCTTCATGGCCAACGCGCAGCACCTCGTCTACCGCAAGGACATCCTCGAGCAGATCGGTGCAGAGCCGCCCAAGACCTACGAAGACATGCTTGCCGCAGCGGAACAAATCCGCGCCGAAGGCATTCTCGAATACCCGCTCGGCGGTGCCTACATGGCGGGCTGGAACCTCACGCAGGAATTCGTGAACATGTATATCGGGCATGGCGGCGAATTTTATGAGCCGGGCACTGCGCAGGTCGCGATCAACAATAAGGCCGGCGTGGCCACACTAGAGATGCTGAAATCGCTCAGCGCCTATATGAACCCCGATTATCTGACCCACGATTCCAACGCCACCCGCGCGGAATGGGAAGCCGGCAACGTTGCTTTGATGAACATGTGGCGCTCGCGGACCGGCGTGCTCATGGGCACCGAAGGCTCGACTCCTGACGTCTATGAGAACACATCAGTCGGGGCGCCGATGACGGTCGCAGGCGGCGACACACCAGCCTCGACCCTGTGGTGGGACGGTTAGACCGTCGCCAAGAACATCAGCGATGCAGATGCCGAGGCCACATTCAAAGCCATGAAGCACGGCATCAGCCCGGCAATCCTCAATGATGATACGATGGGCCAGGCCGTCTGGATGATCGACGGTTACCAGCCTGCGCCGGTCAACGAAGGCGTGTTCTCGGCCATCTCAATGCAGACCGCACCCTACCCGATGCTGCCGCATCACGGGCTGCTGCACACCGCGCTCGGCGACAACATCGCCGACTTCCTGCAAGGCAAGGAAAGCGCAGAGCAGGCGCTTTCGGACATCGAAGACGCCTACATGACCGCCGCCCGCGAAAAGGGTTTCGTCAACTGACGCGGACATGAGCCAAAGGGGGGGAACGATCCGCCCCCACACTTTCGCCAGCCTAAAACGAACGGGATCAATCGGATGAAACACAGCGCATTTTTCTGGTTTGTTCTGCCTTCGGCAATCGCCATGCTGCTGTTCATCTTCTTTCCCATTGTCTCCGTGGTGATCCAGTCGCTGCATACCGCACATGAACAGGTCATCATCGAGGTGGAAAACTGCGGCCCCTTCGGTGCACCAAGGCCACTGCCATTGACCAAGAGGCCACCGCCGCTCTGCGCGAAGAACAACCACTTGGACAGTTCGCAGGCCTGGAAATCTACAAAGACCGCAACCACCTTGCCACCGCGCAAATCGACCCACTGTGGGAACAAAGTACCGGCATCGGCGATTTCATCGGCAAGCTGATGAACCTTTCCTTCTACAAGGCGATCGGTTTCACGCTGACCTTTACCTTTGTCGTCACACCGCTGACGATCATCTTCGCCTTCATCGTCTATTACGCCGGGCTGCAAACCGTGAACACTGACACGTTGGAGGCTGCCCGCATCGACGGGACAAGCCGCTGGCAGCAGATCCGACATGTGGTCATCCCGCACCTTCTGCCCCTCACCACCTTTATCGCGCTGATGCAGCTGATGGACAATTTTCGCTTGTTCGAACCCATCGTCAGCTTCAACGCCAGCGCCCATGCGACCTCGCTCAGCTGGGCGATCTACAACGACCTGGGCGGTGAGACCCAGCAGCCCAGCTCGGCCGCGGCAACGTCGGTTCTGACCATCATTGGGGTCGCGATCCTGCTGTCACCCGTGCTTGTCCGCGCCTGGCGCGACTACGGCAAAGCGACTTGAGGAGCACGACCATGTCGAACCAGGCTCAGAAACGCCCCGCCGCTCTTCAGGCAGTCCTCGTGATCATCCTCATCACATGGATGATCGCAGCCGCCTTCCCGTTCTTCTGGACACTCTGGGGCTCTTTCAAGGTTGAAGGTGATTTCTTCTCTCTGGCGGACTGGAGCAATGTCATCACAGGCGAGATGACCACCCGCGAAACCGGGGACGCATAAACCACCGAAGGCTATTCCGGCGCTTGGTTACAAGAGGAATTCTGGAAAGCCGCGTGGAACTCCACGCTGGTCTGCCTCTTCGTCGTGACCATCTCGCTGACCCTCGGAACACTTGGCGGCTACGCGCTGGCCCGCTCGACTTACCGGTACGCCTTCTGGTTTCTGCTCACCGCGCTGATCTTCCGCGCCATGCCGCCGATCACGCTGGTGTCAGGTTATCTGCCGGTATTTTTCGAATGGAACATCTGGGGCTACTTGCCGACAGCGATCATCGTGCTGGTGGCGATCAACCAGCTCTTCACGCTCTGGATGCTGCATTCGTTCTCCAGGAACATCCCGCAGGATCTCGATGAATCCGCCATGGTCCACGGCTGCACCCGCTTTCAGGCCTTCCGCCATGTAATCATCCCGGTCATGTGGCCCGGCGTGATCACCACCGGTCTCTTCAGCTTCCTGCTGGCCTATAACGACTTTGCCGTGACCGCGATGATCCTCGACAAGCAGAACCAGACGATGATGCCCAAGATCGCGTCCTTCCTCGGCACCACTCAGATCAAGGGCAACGTGACGTTTGCCGTCGCTGCCGTGGTGTCGACCACCGCACCGCTCTTCCTGTTGATGATGTTCTTCCAGCGCCAGATCGTCTCGGGCCTCACCGCCGGAGCCGTCAAAGGCTGACCCCCAATCTTCTCTGGTTCAGAAATACTTCGGGGGAGTCGCCCAACGGGCGACGGGGGCAGCGCCCCCGCTTTCCGTCAACGGAAAGAAAGGATGCGTCGACGCATCCTTCCCCGCCCTCAGTTCAAAGTCACCAACTTGCCGGGGTTCATGATATTTCCCGGATCAATCGCCTTTTTCAGCGTCGTCATCAGCGCGTAGGCTGCGCCGTGCTCCTCGGCGAGGTATTTTCGCTTGCCAAGCCCAATGCCATGCTCCCCGCTCACCGTGCCGCCGAATTCCAGCGCCAGTTTGTTGACCTGATTGGCCAGTGCCTTGGCGCGCGACATTTCATCGGAATCCGCGGGATCGACGAGGATGAGCAGATGGAAATTGCCGTCGCCCACATGGCCGACCAGTGGCGCTATCAACCGCGATTGCGCGATCACCTCTTTCGTCCGTGCAATGCAATCGGCCAAGGCCGAGATCGGCACGCAGCAATCCGTCACCACCCCTTCGCATCCGGGCCGCAGCGCCTTGCCCGCATAATATGCGTTGTGCCGCGCCTGCCAGAGCCGGTTCCGGTCTTCCGTTCGCGTGGCCCATTTGAAATCCGACCCGCCATGCTCTTCGACCAGCGCGGCAAAGCTCTCAACCTGCTCGGCCACGCCGGCTTCTGATCCGTGAAATTCCAGAAACAGATGCGGCACTTCCGGGAGTCCCATATCGGGATTGTAGATGTTCATGCCTTTCATCTGCACATCGTCCAGCAGCTCGATACGGGCCATCGGCAGCCCCATCTGAATGGCCAAAATCACCGTGTCCACTGCGCTGGCAATGTCGCGAAACGCACACGTCGCCGCCGCCACATGTTCGGGCTGACCACGCAGTTTGACTGTCAGCTTGGTGATGATCCCCAGCGTGCCCTCCGACCCGACAAAAAGATGCGTCAGATCATATCCTGTCGAGGATTTCCGAGCGCGGCTCCCGGTTTCAATGATCTGACCATCCGGCAAAACCACCTCCAGCGCCAACACATTGTCCGCCATCGTCCCATAGCGCACCGTATTGGTGCCCGAGGCCCGCGTCGCCGCCATACCACCCAAGCTGGCATCCGCGCCCGGATCGACGGTGAACATGAGCCCCGTTGCGCGCAATTCCTCATTCAACTGCACCCGCGTCACGCCCGGCTCCACAACCGCATCCAGATCGCTTTCATTGATCTGCAGCACCCTGCTCATCCGGCTGGTATCAACGGTGATCCCACCCTGCACCGGCACAATATGCCCCTCCAAGGACGACCCGACGCCATACGGCACCACGGGGCAGCCATGCTGCGAACAAACCTTCAGGATCTGCGAGACCTCTTCCGTTGTTTCGGGAAAGGCCACCGCATCGGGCAGGACCGGCGTCGTGTAGGCTTCGTCATGACTGTGCTGATCAAGGATCGACGACCCGGTGGACAGACGATCTCCAAGGATGTCACGCAAGGCGGCAATGGTTGCTTCGATATGGGTTTTGGACATGCAGGTCTCCCTCTTCGGCGCCACGCTACTGCCTCGCGTGCGCAGGGAAAACCCCGATCAGGCGTCGATCGGTTCGATCAGTTCCGGCCCCGAGGCCCGGTTCGAATTCACCCGTCGATCAACACGGTAAAAGTCCATCGCGTCCTCGGGTGCCGCCTGCATCAACGTCGCCGCCCCATGCCCGGCTTCACCCAGCCAAAGCGCCCAATCCTCGGGGCGCAATGTTACGGGCTGGCGGTGGTGAATGGCCGACATCCGCTCGTTCGCGCCCGTGGTGACAATCGCGCAGGTCCGATGCGCCACACCGTCCCGCTCCCAATCCTGCCAAACCCCGGCAAAGACCAGCAGCTCTGTATCCGCCGGATGGATGTACCATGGCAGGCGGTTGCCCTCTTCGTCTTTTGTCCATTCGTAAAACCCCGTCGCCGGGATCAGACAGCGCCGCTCGCGGCACGCCGCCTTGAACGCGGGCTTTTCGGCAATCGTCTCGGCCCGCGCGTTGATCAGCAACGGCCCGCCGTTTTCGGCCTTGTACCAATGCGGCAGAAACCCCCAACGCATCGCCACCAAACGCCGTTGCCCCTCACGCACATGCACCGCATGCACAAGGTTGGTCGGACAGATGTTGTAGTTGGGAAGGTCAGGAAGCGCAGTCGCTGGCACCGCATCGAAAAGCTGCGCCATCGCATCATGCGGCAGGGTCAGGGCGAAACGTCCACACATGGGTTGTGTGGGCCGGGCAAAATGGCCCGGCCCATCCGGTCTTTACTTGTTCACGGTGATCCGGCCATCGGTGTAGGGCTTGTACGGCCCTACCTTGGCAAGGAATTCCGCCGTGACATCGGCCAGATCGGGGCCATAGTCATAGGCGTTCATCGCATCCCGGAACATGCGGTAACCGTCGCCGCCATTGCGGACGTAGTTGTTGGACACGGCACCATAGGTGGCTGCCGGATCAAGCGGTGCATCCCCCACCATCACGTTGGAGATGCGGCTGCCCGGCGCTTGCGTCAGATCGACGGTAAAGCTCATACCTGCCACCTGCGGGAAACGGCCGGCACCTTCTTCAACCTGGCTCACACCGTTTTCAAGCGCTGCAAGAACCTGCTCACCGGTGACTTCGAAAGTCGACAGCGTGTTCTGGAACGGCAGAACCGTCAGCACTTCACCCATGGTGATCTCGCCCGCATCGATGGAGGCACGCAGACCACCGCCGTTCTGAATGGCGATCTGGACGCCCTGATCCTTCACACGGTCAAGCATCGCATCGGCAACAAGGTTGCCCATCGCACACTCCATCGCGCGGCAGACATCGCGGCTGCCTTCGATGGCCTCAGCGGCCTCGGCCACAACGCGGGTCTTCATCTCTTCGATCGGACCGGCCAGTTCAGCCACGCGGGCTACGATTTCCGCGTCTTCCTCAACCGAGGCGTCCAGCAGGATGGTATCGCCTTCGGCATAGGTCAGGTTGCCCTCGTCATCGAAGGTCAACTCCAGATGGCCTACATACTTGGAATATGCATAGGCCTGAACCACCGGCACCAAGGTGCCGTCATCCTGGCTGGCAAAGGTCGGGTAAGCGCCGTGGCGATCCGGGTCCGTCGCCGACAGGTAAGTGTGGCTGTGCCCACCGACCACGGCATCGAGGCCCGGCACCGCTGCTGCGATATCGAGGTCTTTCGACAGCCCGACATGGGTCAGCGCGATGATCTTGGTCACGCCTTCACCGGTCAGGGCTTCCACATCCGCTGCGATGCTGTCGATCTCGTCCTGAAACACCACCGCCTCGGACGGTGACGAAGTCTCGACGGTATCGGTCGCCAGCGCCGACACGATCCCGATCTTTTCTCCACCCACTTCCAGAACAACATGGTTCTGAACCTTGCTGGCCAGGATGTTGGACTGGCTCACATCGAGGTTGCCGGAAATCACCGGGAAGGACACGTTGTCGATCAGCTTCAGCAGACCTTCGTCGCCGTCGTCGAATTCGTGGTTGCCGACAGCCATCACGTCGAATCCGATCTTCTCCATCATCTCGGCTTCGACATCGCCTTTGTATGTCGTGTACATCAGCGAACCCTGATACTGGTCACCCGCATCCACCACGATCACGTTCTGACCTTCCAGCTCAGCGCGCAGTTGATCGATCATGGTTTTGACCCGCGCCACGCCGCCAAAACATTTGCCCTCGGCATTATCCTCGGCCGAACAGGTCGAATCGAAGCGGTTGATCGGTTCAATACGGCTGTGCAAATCGTTGATGTGAATGACGTGAAGCGTGTAATCGGCTTGCGCCACACCAGCAGTCAAAGCCAGCGCAGCAGCACTTGAAAGTAGTCGGTAAGACATGTGAGTCCTCTCTGTCGGATTGTTATGAAGCAATCGTGCATCGCCGCGCGAAGGGAGTCAAAACTTACGCGAGGGACACATCCGTATTTGCTCTCAATGCGCAAGTTCAACAGGCACATGACAGCGCTTGACGTACCCGCCGCCACACGGCACATCCCTATGTATGATCTATAAAATCCTCCGCTCTGACGAATGGGCCGCCCTGCAGGCCCAAGGCGAAACCGCCGGTGCCCCGATTGACGTGGCCGATGGCTATGTGCATTTCTCGACCGCCGAACAGGTGCGCGAAACGGCAGCCAAACATTTCGCCGGCGCGGACGGGCTGATGCTTCTGGCCTATGACGAAACCGCGATGGAGGGTGATCTGCGCTGGGAACCGTCCCGTGGTGGCGCGCTTTTCCCGCATCTCTACGGCCCGCTGCGCCTGGCCGAAGTGATCTGGGCCAAACCCCTGCCCTGCACTGGCAATTGGCACGAATTTCCGGACGATCTTGTATGAGCCTTCTGGAACAAGCCGGGCTGCGCCTTCTTCACCAGTTCGACCCTGAAACCGCCCACGGCATGGCGCTGACAGCGCTGCGCTTCGGCTTGGCACCCACTGCCGGAACCGTAACCAGCCCCCGGCTACGCACAACGCTGGCCGGGATGTCGCTGGCCAATCCGGTCGGCCTCGCTGCCGGTTTCGACAAGAACGCGACCGCCTTGCGCCCGCTCTCCCGCGCCGGGTTCGGCTTCATCGAGGTGGGGGCTGCCACGCCGCGCCCACAGCCCGGCAACCCGAAACCGCGCCTCTTCCGACTGACGGAAGACCGTGCCGTCATCAACCGTTTCGGCTTTAACAATGACGGCATGGCCGCCATCGCAAACCGCCTCAGGGAACGTCCCCGCGATGCTGTGATCGGGCTCAACCTCGGCGCCAACAAGGACAGCGAAAACCGCGCGGGCGACTTCGCCACCGTTCTGGCCACCTGCGCCGCGCATCTCGATTTCGCCACGGTGAATGTCAGCTCCCCCAACACCGAAAAGCTGCGCGATCTGCAAGGCAAAGACGCGCTGTCGGCCTTGCTTGCTGGCGTGATGGACACCCGCAACACCCTCGACCGACCGATCCCGATCTTCCTCAAGATCGCGCCTGACCTGACTGAGGCGGAAATCAACGATGTTGCCGAGGTCGCGCTCGGTTCCGGCATCGACGGTCTGATCGCTACCAACACCACGCTCGACCGCGACAGTCTCACGTCGGCGCATCGCGATGAGAAAGGCGGGCTGTCCGGTCAACCGCTGTTCGAGAAATCCACCCGCGTGCTGGCACAGCTCTATCGCACAACCGAAGGGAGCTTGCCGATCATCGGCGTCGGCGGCATCGCTTCAGCCGACGACGCCTATACCAAGATCAAGGCCGGCGCGTCCGCGGTGCAACTTTACTCTGCCCTCACGTACCAAGGGCTGAGCCTCGTTCCGAGGATTGCTAAGGGACTTGATGATCTGTTCAAACGCGACGGGTTCAACACAGTGTCCGAGGCGGTCGGCTCCGCAGCCTGACCGGTCCTCTTCTCTGGTTAAAAAATACTTCGGGGTCTGGGGCAGCGCCCCAGATTTTCCGTCACCGGAAAATCCCGGATACGCCAACGCATCCGTTACAGCCTCACCGGCACCCGCGTCGCATTGATGAAATCCCGGATCAGCCCGGCGTCCTTGATACCCGGAGCCGACTCGACACCCGACGACACATCCACCTGCTTCGCCCCTGTCAACGCAATCGCCTCAGCCACATTGTCGGGCGTCAACCCGCCAGCAAGCATCCACGGCTTGCTCCACCGCCGCGCCGAAATCAGGCGCCAGTCAAAGGACACTCCGTTGCCGCCCGGCAGATCCGCATGTTTCGGCGGCTTGGCGTCAACAAGGATCTGGTCGGCTATCTGGGAATAAACATCCAGCGCCGCCACATCCTCGGTATCGGCCACGCCCACCGCCTTCATAACCGGCAAGCCATAGCGTGCGCGAATGTCCGCCACGCGTTCTGGTGTCTCGCTGCCATGCAATTGCAGGATGTCCAGCGGCACTGTGGCTGTAATCGAATCCAGCAGTTCGTTATCCGCATTGACCACCAGCGCAACCTTGGCAACGCCGACCGGCACCTCGACCGCGAGATCACGCGCGGTCGCCACGGTTACATTGCGCGGGCTTTTCGGAAAGAAGACAAATCCGGCATAGGCCGCGCCAGCTTCGGCAACGGCAACCACGTCTTCGGGCCGGGTCAGCCCGCATATTTTCACACGAATGCCTGGAGTCATGGGACGCGCTCAGCTCGCCTCATCAAGAAGCGCCAGCACTTCGTCCTTGTCCTTGTCGCGCTCCGCTTTCGTACGGCGCAGCTCACGTTCGAGCCGCTTGACCTCGGCCTGACGCTGGGCGGCCGCGGCGCGGTGCTTATGCTCCCGCAGCCATTCCCAGACAAAGCCGATCAGCAGCCCGCCGATGATGCCTCCAAAGATCACGATGAACAAAGGCAGTTCGATCGACCTGTTCATCCCCACCAGATCGGCCAGACCGGTCGGCAGCAGTTGCAGCATCACCATGCCACGATTTGCAAGCGCAACGGACACAAGCATGATGGCAAGTGCCGCAAGAAACGCATAGCGAATGTATCGCATCTATCTTTACTTCCCGTTCAATCTGTCTCGAAGCAACTTACCGGTCTTAAAAAACGGCACGTGCTTCTCGTCAACATCGACCGCTTCGCCGGTGCGCGGATTGCGGCCTGTGCGAGCATCTCGTTTCTTGACCGAAAACGCACCGAAACCGCGCAACTCAACCCGGTCGCCGCGTGCCATGGCGTCGATGATTTCTTCGAAAATGGTATTCACGATCCGCTCTACATCGCGCTGGTACAAATGTGGATTATCGTCGGCAATCTTTTGAATCAACTCAGACCGTATCATCGTTTACATCCCTCTGGTCACACGTCCGTTCCGTGCTGTTCTTTCATCAGAGTATACGCAGGACTATTCGCTACGGAAACCACGGCGTATGCGGGTTTGACAGAAAGTTCAGCCAAATTAAGCCGTTCCGGGGTGCCTCGCGGTGGAATCTCCGGCAAAGACCTCGTCCGAACCGCAGACTGCCATGAAAACGGTACGCTACGATTCGCAGGTTCGGGCAAGGGTCGAAGACGGGATTTCGCCGCCGCCTCTGGACTTTCGGTGGCTTCGCTGGCTCAGTGCGGCGCACAATAAGACCAGAGGGGAGTGACCATGAAACTTCTGCGTTTCGGAGAACCCGGCGCCGAGAAACCGGGCATGCTGGATGCGGACGGAAACCTGCGCGATCTGTCGGCCCATATCGGCGACATCACAGGCACCTCGTTGACGCCCGAGAGCCTGGACCGCCTGCGCTCCATCGCCCCAAGCAGCTTGCCGCGCGTCTCAGACGGGACACGTATTGGCGCCTGCGTCGGCTCTGTCGGCAAGCTCATCGCGATTGGCCTCAACTATGCCGATCACGCCGCCGAAGCGAATATGGCGCTGCCCGAAGAACCAATCGTGTTCTTCAAGGCGACCTCTTCGATCTCTGGCCCCAATGACCCAGTGGAAATCCCGCGCGGCTCCACAAAAACGGACTGGGAGATCGAGCTTGGCGTGGTCATCGGCACTCGTGCGAAATACGTGTCCGAAGCTGACGCGCTGTCCCATGTGGCTGGCTACTGCATCGTCAACGATGTGAGCGAACGCGACTTCCAGCTGCATCGGTCGGGCCAGTGGGTGAAAGGCAAATCCCACGACACGTTCGCGCCGATGGGCCCGTGGCTGGTGACCGCCGATGAGGTGGCCGATCCGCAGAACCTCGTCATGTCGCTCTCGGTCAACGGACAGACCATGCAGGACGGCTCGACCCGAACGATGCACTTCTCGGTGGCAACAGTGATTTCACACCTGTCGCAATTCATGACGCTGCATCCGGGTGATGTTATTGTCACCGGCACGCCGCCGGGCGTCGGCATGGGCCAGAAACCGCCAGTCTATCTCCGCGAAGGCGACGACATGGTCCTGAGCATCGAAGGTCTCGGCGAACAACGCCAGTCCTGCATCACCGCACGCGACTGATGTGCCAGCAAGACCTACAAACCGAGGAAGATTACCATGCTCGACATTTCGAAAAGAAAGCTGTTCGCAGAAGATCTTTGTAAGGCCGCCGGCGATCTCGCGCTCGACTATTTCAGAGATCGGGAAAATCTCGTTGTCGACAGCAAAGGGTCTCAGGATTGGGTGAGCGAGGCCGACAAGAACGTTGAGGCGTTCATCCGTAAGGAGATTGCGAAATCTTGGCCGGATGACGGCGTCTTCGGTGAGGAGCATGGAGACAGCACAGGAACCAGCGGATTCGACTGGGTGATCGACCCCATCGACGGCACTACGAATTTCGTCAACGGCATACCGGCATGGACGATCGTATTGGCGGGCGTCGTGGACAGCAGGACGGAAGTCGGCGTCATCCATGATCCGAACGTCGCCGAAACCTACGCCGCCGAGCGCGGCAAAGGCGCGACCCTCAACGGCAAACCGATGGCGGTCAAGACAGAGGTGCCGCTCAACGCCGGAACCGTATCCGTCGGCTATTCGAACCGCGTTGAAGCCACCAACGTCCTGCCTGTCATCGCCGCGATCATTGACAATGGCGCAATGTATCACCGGAATGCGAGCGGTGCGCTCTCCCTTGCCTATGTCGCGGCGGGGCGGCTGCTTGGGTACATGGAAGAGCACATGAACGCCTGGGACTGTCTTGCCGGGCAATTGATGATCGCAGAGGCGGGCGGCCGGGTCGAAGAGCAGAATGCGCAGGACATGATCCGTGATGGTGGTCGAGTCGTGGTCGGAACTCCGGCTGTGTTCGACGAACTTCTGAGGATTGCTGACAGCGCCTGGAATTCTTGAGATTCTGCCACCGCTCGGCCCTATGGGCGCGCGTCAGGGATCAAGTGATGGACCGCCAGCCGTGCAGCGGTCTCAACGTCTCAAGATCGGCTGTCCAGTAGTGCCCCTGCCCCGGCTGGTCATGACTGCGGTCGATGGGCGATTGCATCAAGGCGCACCAAAGCAGCGTGCCGACCGCGCCATGGGTCACGATGGCAAGATCGTGACCCCGGTGATCGGCCGCGATCCGTCGCGTGGCACCAAGGATGCGGCTCTGCGCATCAATCGCGCGTTCCCAGCCACAAAAACTGTCCATCGGTTGCGCGAAGAAGGCATCGGCGGCAGCCTCGAACTCTGGTGGCGGAAGGAAGCCGGTAGCGCTTCGATCATTTTCCCCAAGATCGGGATCGATGGTCACAGGCAGCGACCGGGGCGCTGCGAGTATGTCTGCGGTTTCACGGGCCTTGCGCTCGGCGCTTGCCCAGATGTGAGACACGCCGGACTTCGCAACAGACGCCGCAAAGGTCTCGGCCCGATGACGGCCCCTCGCGTTCAGCCCCCACTCGGTCACGGGTGTTTCAGGATCGACCGTGACTTCGGGATGCGTGACGACCAGAAGGCGCGCCATTACGGTTGCGGCAGCAAGACGGGCCCTTTTTCCGCGAACGCCATGCGGATCTCGGCGCCCGGCTCCAACGGCTGGTCAACATCGTCATGGACGGCGAAGACCTGACCGAAGCCTCCGGTCAACGTGTATTCCATCCGAACACCGACATAGGTGGCCTTGGCGACAGTGGCCGGAATGCCCTCTTCGGTTCCGATCCGAAGCCGTGAAGGGCGGACGGCGAGCGTCGCTGGTCCGGGAGGCAAACCACGGGATGGTAATTTGTGGCGGAAACCGTCGATGTCGATGGTCGCTTCATCTCCGTCCACACTGACGATCTGACAGTCCAGCAGGTTCGCTTCACCGATGAAGTCAGCCACAAAACGGTCGTTGGGCGCATCGTAGAGCTGGCGCGGCGTCCCCATCTGGGCGATGGCCGCGTTGCGCATCACCACGATTTCATCCGACACCGCTAGCGCCTCTTCCTGATCGTGCGTCACATAGACCACAGTCAGGCCCAGATCCTGCTGGATTGCCCGGATATCCTCGCGCACCTGTCGCCGCAGCTTAGCGTCGAGGTTGGACAAAGGCTCGTCGAATAGAAGCACCTGCGGCTCCAGAACAAGGGCACGTGCGACCGCAACGCGCTGCTGCTGCCCACCGGAAAGCTCGGACGGAAGCCGCCGATCAAACCCCTTCAATCCAACCAGATTCAGGCCGGTCAATGCGCGGCTGCGCGCCTCTTCTTTTCCGAACCCCGAGAAGGTCAGCCCGTACATGACGTTTTCCAGAACCGTCATATGTGGGAAAAGTGCATAGGACTGGAACACCATCGAAACGTCGCGATCCGTTGCCGGTAGCTTGGTAACGTCCCTGTCGCCGATCAGAATCCGGCCGGAACTTGCCATTTCAAGCCCGGCAATCATGCGTAGCGTCGTTGTCTTCCCACACCCGGACGGCCCCAGAAGAGTGACCAGCTTGCCCGCATCTACATGCAGGTCCAGAGAATCCACGGCCACCACGTCTTTCCCGAACACCTTCGAGACCTTCTCGAAACGAACCGGTGCAGCCTTGGAACTGATAAGTGCGTCGCTCATTTGGTTGTCTCCATTCCACGCTGGGTTCGCCGCCCGATCTGGACCCGTCCCACCAGCAACTGAAGCAGCCCGACCGCAGCGAGCATCACGAAAATCAACGTTGTCGAATAGGCGATTGCGAGGCCGTAATCGTTATTCTCCACACGACCGATGATATAGCTTGTCGCCATATCGTAGCGTGCTGAAACAAGGAAAATCACGGCGGAAATCGCGGTCATCGCGCGAACAAAACTGTAGACCAAGGCGGCAAGGATCGCCGGTCGCAATAGCGGCAGGATCACGCGCCGGAAGGTCTGCCACGAGTTTGCGCCAAGGGTCAGGGAGGACTCGTCCAGTGACTTGTCGAGCTGCGACATGCTTGCGATGCCCGCACGTACACCGACCGGCATGTTGCGGAAAATGAAGCTGATCACCAGGATCACCCCAGTCCCTGTGATCTCAATCGGTGGAACGTTGAAGGCAAGGATATAGCTGACGCCGATCACCGTCCCCGGAATGGCAAAACTAAGCATGGTGCCAAACTCGAACGCGTTCTTTCCGGCAAAGCTCTGCCGCGTCAGCAGATAGGCAGTGACAAGCCCGACCGCTGCCGTCAGGGGGGCCGCGATGGCGGCGATCATTATCGTTGTCCAGAAACTGTCCCAAGCGGCACCGGTCCAACGGATACCCTCTTCTTCGATGCGCACGCTGAACGCCGTCACATAGTGCTTGAAGGTCAGCGAATTATCGACACCCCAAAGCTCGACCACGCTGCCATAGATGATCATCACGTAGACAACCGCGGTAAAAAGCGCCCAGCCAAGCGCAACGGCCATCACCGGCACGGCAAGGCCCTTGGGCATCAACGGATGTACACCAGCATCACCCTTGCCGGTGACCGTTGTATAGCTCTTCTTTCCCAGCCACGCGCGCTGTGCATAAAAGGCCGACAGCGTGAAGAACAGCAGCACCATGGCGAGAACGGCGGCGCGCCCCTGATCGTATTGCGCGCCGACGATGGCAAAGAAAATTTCGGTCGAGAGCACATCGAAATTCCCGCCCAGCACCAGCGGATTGCCGAAATCCGCCATGCTTTCGATGAAACCCAGAAGGAACGCATTGGCCAATCCTGGTCGCATCAATGGAAGTGACACAGTGCGGAACGTCTGCCAGCGGTTGGCGCGAAGGGTCTGCGCGGCCTCTTCCATCGAAGGGGAAACCCCTTCGACCACACCGATCAACACAAGAAACGCAATTGGCGTGAACGCGAGCGTTTGGGCGATCAGAACGCCGGGCATCCCGTAGAGCCAACGGGTTGGTTGTATCCCGAACAGATCGGCAAAAAAGACAGTGATCGAACCCGAAAGTCCGAAGAGAAGAATAAGCGCCAAACCAATCACGAAGGGCGGTGTGATAATCGGCAGCACGGTCAGCGCCCGTATGGCGCGCTTGTAGCGAAAGCTGGAGCGTGTCACGGCCAGCGCAAAACACAGACCGATCACAGTTGTGATGATCCCGACCAAGACGGCAAGGAACAGAGAGTTCCACGCAGCGCCGCACCTAGCCCCTGCGAAACACCCAAGCCCCCAAAGCCTGTCATCGAAAAATTTCGATGCGAAAATCGAGATGGAATAAGCCCCGTCTTCGGTAATGAAGGCGGCAAACAGCATCTTGGCGATCGGGAAAAAGACGAAGGCGGTGACGATGGTGATGACACCGCCAATGGCACTCACGACAAAGACATCTCCGTTAATCGCCCCACGCGCAGCAACACCCTGCGTCAGCAGGAAAAGGAAGGACGCCGCGCAGATCATCGCGCCGTAGCCCATCCCGAACTGACGTATGCGGGGCTCACCGAACAGCGCCTTGAGCCAATCAAAATTGAAACCCCGGATGCCTATGCTGAAACCTTGGGCGATCAGGTAGCCAAAGCCCAAAGCCCCCGCGAGGATCAGCACGCGCGCATAGAGCGGGTCCGATTTCGCACGACGAAGCACTAGGAGCGGTAAGGCCAGCGGAACCAGCAAGGGTGCCAACCAGATCTTTTCACCTTGGGCGATCAGGAACAGCCCGGGCGCGTAGTCATCGTCAAATGGGTATCCGTCAAACAGCCATTCAAACGACCAAAGGCCCCCGTCAACCATGTACCATGGCAGGAGGCAGAAACCGACCCACCCGGCGATGATCCAGAAGATCAGAACCGGGTGAGTCGTCTTTTCTTGTACGTTCTTCACTTACTGCGGCAGGACAGAGACTTCTTCATCCCATTTCTGCAGCAGGCGCTTACGTTCGTCCGACGAGCCGTATTTCTTGAAGTCGTAGTTGATCAGCTTGATCGTGGACATGTCCGGCGCGCTTTCCGAAGTTTGCGCACCTTTGTTCGAAGGCACCTGGAACGCGTTGACCTGAAGGGCGAGGTTCTGCGCATCGGCACTCAGCGCCCAGTCGTAGAAGGCCTTGGCTTCGTCCTCGTTCCGAGCGCCATCAATAATCGACATGGAGCCGATCTCATAACCCGTACCTTCACATGGGGCAACGACCTTCACCGGGAACCCGGCAACCGCCTGCGCAACCGCATCATGCATAAAGACGATGCCGATCGTGTTTTCGCCTCGACCTGCGGCCTTGATCGGAGCGGAACCGGATTTGGTGTATTGGTTGATATTGGCGTGCAGGCCTTTCATGAAACCAAAGCCGTCGTCCTCGCCGAAGATCTGAACCATCGAGGCCAGCGTCGTATATGCCGTACCGGACGAGTTCGGGTTAGCCATCTGAACGTGGCCTTTGTATTCGGGCTTCAGAAGGTCCTTCCAGCAGGACGGCTCCGGTAATCCGTTCGCCGCCAGCAGGTCGGTGTTGTAGCCATAGCCAAGCGCACCGGAATAGATGCCGATCGTCCGGTTGCCGGCGCTTTCCGCCTGGCTTATCGCCCAATCATGCAGTTCGCCGCGCATCGGCGAGATGTATTCCATTGTCAGGCCTTCTTCGGCCGCCTGAAGATGCGGGTCTCCCGTACCGCCCCACCAGACGTCCCCGCGCGGGTTCGACGCTTCTGCGCGGATCTGCGCAAACGTCTCGCCCGATGACTTGCGCGTCATGTCCACATCGATACCAGTGGCATCTTCAAAACTTCTGGCCATGAGCTGGCACCAGTCTTCCTGTGCCGAGCAATAAAGTGTGAGATTTTTGGCTTGCGACGCGCCCGCCGTTGCCGTGAGCGCTAACAGCGAAGTCCCCAATAATGCTGCAAATCTATTC
>JAUHVK010000082.1 GCA_030425145.1 Alphaproteobacteria bacterium
TTCTGGACCTTGCCGAACATGTGCTCTTTCTCGCCGTGACGCGGGCCAATGCGGTCTGGCGGCTGCCCATGTCGCCCAGTGGACGGGTCAACAAGGCCGGGCTGTTCATCCAGTTTTCCGGCGGACGAGCCGGGCCGGACGGGCTTGCGCTGACCTCCGACGGTGGCGTCGTGGTGTGTCAGACCGGCATGGGGTTGGTCTGGGTGCATGACGTGCTGGGGCGGCCCATCGCGGTGGTCCGCTCGCCACGGGGCCTTGGGACGACCAACTGTGCCTTTGGCGGGCCGGAGGGGCGGACGCTATACATCACGGAGTCGGACAGCGGCAGCATCCTGAAGGCGGAGTTCCCGCAGGAGCTGGGCATCAAAGGCGCGCCGATGTTTTCGGGCGCTTTGTAGGCGATCAGAAGCCGTAGAGCCGTTCGGGCCTGTCCCATTTGCAGCTTGCGGCTCAGGTCCAGCACCGGCAGGGTTTCGAGTGGTGGTTCGGAGGGCGTCCCGTGCGGCCAAACCAGCGGCGGCGGCGCAAAGTGAGCGCGGCGACACGGAAAGCTCTGCCCACCCGCGCCCAGCATAGCCCTGACACTGAACAGGCTGGTGTTCACCGAAAAACACGCCGGGGATCGCGAGGTTGGTGATCGCGGGCGACAGGGGACGGGGCTGGATGTGGCTGACATGGATGGCCCCGTGACCGGCCCAACCGGATTTCAAACGGTGTGCCGCCGTGCATGGGTTTCAGGCCACGCCGCGATCTTCAGGTGCGCGTTGCGGCGCGGCGACGAGGTGCATCTGAACCCCGCCCATCGCTGATATTGCGGTCTCGATCTGATTGACCGCGTCCCGGACCACTCGATCTTTTCCAAGAACCTGCAAGGACAGTTTCGTGACAGCGAATTGCTGTCCGAATACGTATGCCCGCAAGATCACCCGCACCGGCGCCGTACTATCTCAACGCACAGATCACATGGACCCGGCCTTGGGCGTATTCATCCAGCACGACTGGTTCGAAGCGACCGAGCCTAGGGGCGGGACGAGCAGCTATGACCCAGAGCTTTACGACTACTTGCACAGGCTCACAGCCGCCGAGTGTGACAAGCTATATCCCAGCGCAGTTTGGTCAGACCAAGAAACGGGGCTTCAAGCTGGGGCATACAAGAAAACCAAGACAGGTGAAATAATCGTTGTATTCGCGGGGAAGCAAGACCTACAGGATTGGAAAAACAACGGAGTTCAGGGCATGTTTAGTGACTCTCCACAATACATTCAGGCGAAGGAACTTGCCGCCTTGGTGTCAGGCAAAACCCAAGGGCCTCTTTCATTCAGTGGTCACTCGCTCGGTGGTGGTCTCGCGATGGAAGCGGCGAACGCGCTTCCTGCCAGTATCCGTCGATTCAATCCGCACCGTGACGTAAAGACCTTCAATGCAGCAGGAGTACGTGACACGATCCAGGAAATACCCAATAATGTTTGGATGGGGATGATTGGCCGGAACACCAAGATGAAAAACTATGTTGTATTCGGGGATCCAGTTTCCAGCTTGAATGCCGTAACTCTTGGAATGGGGACCTTTGGCTCTGTGACTTATTATCCGCCAGTCTCGTGGAATCCTTTATCAAGCCACAAGATGGCTGCGTTCCGAGGAAAGATTACAGGATATCATGATTAAAATCCCGAATTTTTTTATTAAAATAACTGCCGCGTGTGTTCTTCTTGTCGGATGCGCTACATCCCTAACAAGCGCTCTTGTCGTTATAAAGCCAAGCTACATGACAAAAGAGATTGAAGATTCACTAATGGAGAGTCTAAAGGAAAAAGCGAATGCCCTTGATGCCCATTGTTCTTTGGCCAATGAAAGTAAGCCCAAACGCCGCTGCTACACCCAAGGTGAGAATCCTTCTATACTGATAGTTTTTGGATATGCGCCTAGCGGAAACTTTGTGATGTCAGCCAAATCAACTCGCACACATTTCATTCCGCCAACCGATGAAGATGTGAAATCTGGAAAATTTGTAACTCAGCGCTTTCGTGACCTTGAAGACTGGATGCGTAATTTGGTCCCTCAAGATCAAATTTTGGAAACGCATAAGTCATATGTAGACTAGCGACAACTCGCGGCTGGTCAAATTAGCTTCGCGTCCAATGACTCCAGAGCCAACGGTAAGACCACGCTCTATGTCGGCCCGGTTGAGATCCGTGATTATAGCGGGGTCGAGAAAAGCTTCGACTACCCGCCCCGGACCTGCGCTATAATACGAAGAGCACAGGGTCGAGACTGTGTCGATCCTGTTCGCCGATCGGCTGGCCTCTGTGCGCTCAGTCTGGAGCGTTGATGAGACGGATAGCATCCGCAGCTACCGCCCCTTCGGTGCGTTCGACGACCAGCCCGCAGCCCGACACCAAGGCGTTTTTCGGCGAGCGCTACGACATGGACGTGGGGCTGTACTACCCGAACGCCCGTTACATGGACCCGGCTTTGGGCCTGTTCATCCAGCCCGACTGTTTGGCGGTCACAGACGCTTTCGCACATGCGCCTCCGCCCATCCCACAGCGCTACGTCGTTGTCAGCTAATCCCGTCGTTTCCGGCTTGGAATGTCCCGCACAGGGCGATTGGCGTCATGCGGTGCCGGTGAGTTTCGGGCATCACAGAGCTGGCAGTCATTCGTTCGGGGGCGATTTGTCTGAAGACAGGCGGGCCGCTCAGGTCCGCCTGCCTTTCTTCGGTTTGTTTTTCCAGAACGGCGCCACGTCACCAGCCATGATGCAGCCGTAGGGATCGATGTAATCCTCGATCTCGGCCAGAGCGTGCTGCTTGATCTGACGCACGACACTGTCCGCCCTCTTGTAGGACGACGGCAATTCCGAGGCATCGACACCGCCGGCGTGAAACCGCACGTCGAGGCCCTCCGTTTCGGCCTTCAGCATCTGCTCGGGTGTGGCCGAGCCCATCCGGCGCCGATGCTCCGAGCGCGAATAGTTGCGTCCCGCGCCGTGCGGGCTGAAGCCAAGGCCATGCGCCGCATCGCGGCCACGCACCACCAGTACCGGCTCCGCCATGTTGAGCGGAATGAGGGTCAGCCCGGTCGCGTCTGCCGCATACCCGTCCCAAGCGGGGGTCGCCCCTTTGCCGTGGAAGAACAGGTCCCCGCGCTTGAAGACGAAGTTATGCTCGTTCCAGAAACGATCGCCCACTTCCGCGCCCACGGCCTCCACCGTGGCCTGATGGATGGCGTTGTGGTTGGCCTTGGTCCACTTGCGGATCAGTTGCAGAGCGGCCCAGTAGTCCCGCCCTTCCTCCGTATCCGCCGGAATCCATGCGTTCTGTTTCGGCGTCTGCGGTGACAATGCCTTGCGGAACCGTTCCGCCGCGATCATGCCGGTCTTGTACAGAACCGCCCCCGGACCGCGCGACCCGTGATGGGTGACGATCGCCGTCCGCCCTGTCTTGCGCGAGCGCCCGACGAACAGGAAATGGTTGCCGTCGCCCTGCGTCCCCATGTGTTCCTGCGCCAAGCGCAGGCTTTTGGGGTTGTCAAGGAACGGGTTGGCACGGAATGCATCCAGCAGGCCTATGGACACGGTGAAGCGTTTGCCCTGCGGACGTCCGCCGGGGCCGAAATGCGTGACCGACTGGGCCGCGTCCAGCACGGCGCGCGGATCGGCGAAGCCCAGATCGGTGATCATCACCGAACAGCAGATATCGGCGGAGTGCATCCCCGGATGGATCGCATTGCGCGCCGCCACCACGCCGCCGACTGGGATCGTCCCCACCGGACCGGCGGGGCAGGCGTCGGGCATGATCGCACCGGCCTCGACCGTCGGCACACGCATCACCTCGGTCATGGTCTCACGCACCTTGGTCACGTTGTCCAATTCGTCAGCGTCCTGCGCCTCGATGGTCTCGTGAAAGGGGACCTCGCCGGGCGCGCGCAGGTCCATGGTCGGCGGCACAGCCGGAATCGCATCCGCCAGTTCGGCGCGGATTTTCACCAACCCATAGCCTTCGGCCCGCAGCGCATTGGCACGCGCCAGCAGGTCCGGGAACTGCTTTCCGGGGCGATGCCCCCAGTCCTTCAGGTGGTCGCCAGTGACGGGCTCGTATGTCGCTTCAGTGTTCATAATCATTTTCCTCGTACGTCTGGCGCGGGGGCAAGGGATCGCAGGACAGGGAATTCCGCCACCGGGTTTCCCCGGGCCGGATTTGAACCGGCACAGCCTTTGGAAAAGGCGCCCTCAGAAGGAGGTGCGTCTACCTGTAGTCCTGCGGGCATTCCCCGCGCTGTCATTCATGTCCCGGCGACAAGATGGTCGATCCAACGACCGTGGAGAAACATACCGGACCCCGCCCCGCGACCAAATGGGTGGCCGCGTTTGCCGTCTGGGCGCCCGCAAGGAGGGGAGTCGAACCCGCTCGGGTGTGTTCCGGATGATGGTGCTGTAGTTCCTCCGGGCATTCGCCGGGACAATTCCTTTCGTCTTTCGGTCTAAAATTTGGCTGGAAAGGCAGGACTCGAACCTGCAACCCCCGGTACCAAAAACCGGTGCTCTACCAATTGAGCTACTTTCCAAGAGGCCCCGGCGACAAGTCGGGTGTGAAACGTTCCTGCTCTACCAGACTGAGCTACGCGCCATCAGTGAAATGGCTGGCGCGGCGGGATTCGAACCCGCGACATGGAGATTAACGATCTGTAGTTCCACAGGCATTCGCCGAGGGGCTTTCATTCGGGTCGGGCGGACAAGGGAGTTGCGAGAGGGATGACAGGTTGAAGCTGTACTCCCGCAGGCATTCCGCCCGAAATTTCAGGTGTCAGGGGCGCGGGCAAACGCGCCCCTGTATTCGTTCAAAGCGCGATCTGTTCGATCCCGCGCAGCCAATGGTCGCCACCGGTCTGACCGCTGGCAAAGGCCGCGATCTGGGCAAAGACCGCATCGGAAAACCCACCGACGTTCAGCACGTCACGGCGCGTCTGCACCTGCGTCGAGCCATACGGCGCGATGTCGATACAGACGAGGCGGGCCTTGGGGTTGCGCCGCTTGAGGCGGTCCCATTCCTGCATCATCGCGGTCCCCTGACGACCATTCCCGGCATCGACCCAAGATTGGTTGTCGGACACAAAGACCACGAGGTCCGGGGACCGGCCACGATCGTTCAGCCACTTGAGCGGCGCGGAACAGTTCGTTCCGCCGCCCGCCATTGCGGCCAGCCGTTCGGCGTTGGTCAGCACGGTGTCACGCGCCCGCAGACGCGCTTCACGCACCTGAAACTCGAACGGCAACACCGTGCAGCCCCGGTTCACCCGCAAGAACGCCGCCGCCACCAGAGCCGCCACATCGACGTGACGAACCTTGGACGAGGCACCGGCGCGATACCCCGTGACCGGACAGAGCATCGACCCGGACACATCCGGGCAGACGACAACCTGACCTTGCACCTTCGGCACGTTCTGTACCGCGATTTCCATCGCATCGTGCAGCGCCTCGACGATGGCCTCTGGCATCTCTGGGGACACGTGCTGCGCCGCGACCATCAACTGGTACGCGAAGGCACGCGCCTTGCGGATCGCCTCGGGGTCGCGCAGCAGGGCCGCCACGTGATCGACGTTCTTCGTCACGTTAAAGACCTCGTGACGCAGGAACATGTTCAGACCCTGCCGCACCATCTGCCACGACCCGTTCCGCGCCAGCCGCGCCCATTGCTGGGGCGACAGTGGCAGTTGGGTCAGCATTTGGAACGGCACGTCCGGCACGGTTCCTTTGCCCGCCTTGTTGAAGGCCATCCAGTCCTGCACCGCCTGCGGCAAGAGCCGCGCCTCGCACGGGCGACCGACGATCCACGCATACAATGCCTCGCGCTCTGGCGTCTCGGGCTTTGGATGCACCATCTTGATGACATCCGCCAAAGACGGATCATTGCCGATAGTGGCCTGCAACAGCGCCCGGTCAGACGCCGAGTTCAGCCAATTCTGCACCATCGCCTTTGGCGCGGAACCCAGCGATTTGCGCCCAGTCGCGCCAGAGCGGATCACCTGAACGAAGGTGCGCAGCATCTTGCCATTGTCCACGACGCGCGGAAACACCGCCCGGAAGAGCGCCGGATCACGCCGCGCCAGAACCGCCAGCAAGACAACCGGCATGTCCTTCATGTACCCTTTGCTGCGGGCGTAGATCGCGGTCTTGGCCAGAACCACCGGATCGACAGTCTCGGCCAGATCAACGACATACTCCAGTTCGTCCGCCGGATCGGTATAGAACATGCCGCCAAAGGTGCCGGTCATGGCCACCTGCGCGAGGGCATGTGCATCGGAATGGCGGTAGGCCGGCGCGCCTTCGGCGTTCACGGTGTCCGCCTTGACGAACCGGCCCTTGATCGATGCAAACACGGATTTGTTTGCCATTGCTCTCTTCCTTCTCTCTTCGGTAGGCCTGTTGTGCCATGGCGCGTCGCGAAGGCCGAAGAAAAAGCGAAAATAGCGTAGTATATTGTTTTTTCTTGGAAAATTGAGGTTTTGCGGATTGCCTCTTCTGGATATACGATAGAGGGATATAGCTTTATATATGATTGGATAGAGCCGTGCGGAATGTGGTCATAGGCTTTCTGGGGACTCAGCTCGACGCCGGAAGAAAACGCAACTGGAAGCCGTCCCGCAGTTTGGTCCAGCAACAAGATTTCGAAATCGACCGCTTTGAGCTGCTGTATGACCAGAAATTCAGCCGTCTTGCCCATGGGGTCGCGCAAGAAATGCGCGCGATCTCTCCGGATACCGAAGTCCTGTTGCAGCGTCTCGATCTGGACGACCCTTGGGACTTTCAGGAAGTCTACGGCAAGTTGTTCGACTTCGCGAAGGACTACGGCTTCGACGAGGACCGCGAACGCTATCACGTCCATCTGACAACGGGCACCCATGTGGCCCAGATCTGCTGGTTCCTGCTGACCGAAAGCCGCCACGTGCCCGCCAAGCTGATCCAGACCGGTCCGCCGCGTGCAGAGGGTGAAATCGGCAAGTTCGACATTATCGATCTCGACCTGTCCCGCTACAACGCGCTGCAACAGCGCTTTGACCTGATGTCGCGGGCGTATAGCGACCAGTTGAAAGGCGGCATCGAGACGCGCAACCCGGCCTACAACGCCCTGATCGATCAGATCGAATTGGTGGCCAGCAAATCCGACGCGCCGATCCTGCTTTTGGGCGAAACCGGAACGGGCAAGACTGAGCTTGCCGCACGCATCCACAACCTCAAGCTGGATCGTCGTCGTGTGAAGGGGCGCATGGTGCATGTGAACTGCGCCACGTTGAATGGACCGGACGCGATGGCGACGCTCTTTGGTCAACGGCGCAGTCACACCGGCCTTGCCGGCACCGAGCGCAACGGCCATCTGCGCGAGGCGGATGGCGGCACGCTGTTCCTCGACGAGATCGACATGCTTGGGCTCGATGCACAAGCGGTGCTGCTGCACGCCATCGAGACGGGAAGCTACTATCCCGTGGGCTCGGACACTCTGCGCTCCAGCCGTTTCCACGTCATCGCAGGTGCGGGACGTGATCTGCGCAAACTGGTCGCAGACAAGCTGTTTCGCCCGGACCTCTTGGCGCGGCTCGACACTTGGCGGTTTGTGCTGCCGCCTTTGCGGCAACGCCCCGAGGATTTTGCGCCCAACCTCGCTTTTGAATTGGCGCGCTCGGAGCGCGAACTGGGCATC
>JAUHVK010000083.1 GCA_030425145.1 Alphaproteobacteria bacterium
GTTTGTTATCTTTGGTCATTGATTTTGCGTAGCGGCGATTGTTGTCTCAAAGCAAGAGATCAGTTTTCGGTCAAACCAGCAAGGGAGCCGCCATTCGCACAAAGCGCAGCATCCGATAGTCGGGCTCAGAGCCGACTTGCGGCGCTGCGGCAGAAGGGTCGCAGCGAAACACCTGCCATCCGACCGCGCCAGATGACCGCAGCCAGCCCGAAGCGGACGCAAGTCCTTCGCCGTCACTGGCGTTAGCCGACCTTCGCCACAGGGGGGGGGCGAACTGGCAAGGTGCAGACGAAGCGACAGTAGTAGGAAATATGCGGATGTCGGCTTAAGGGCCACCGCTCGACAAGCGATTCTTCCCTGTGCCCCTTGTGCTGGAGCGGCATTGGATACCAATTATCAATAAATTAGTCGTTCCAACTTATGCCATGGACTGATCATGATGGACAGTGTTCGTGCCAACACTCGATTTCTATATATCGGAGATCAGCTACGCAGGAAACGGGCAGAGCGACTTCATTGAAGTGGTTCTGCCGGCTGGTACGGACGTGACGGGTTATTACCTCGAACTTTATCAGGAAGGCGGGCAAGATAGTTATTTCGTGCTACCGTTCCCAGCCCTTGCCTCCACGATCGCTGGAAATGACGTCTATCTGTTTAGCAAAGATACGCTCGTCAGCTTTCCGTCTGCAATGGGCGAAGGAGAGGGAATCGCGCTGGTAGATTCAAACGGAAGCGTTTTACAGTTCGTATCTCACGGTTTGGGTCCATTTACCGCAGTGGACGGCGCCGCAGCCGGAATGACCAGCCAGTACATTGGGGTTGCGAATGGCGTCGGCACTGGCTTGGTTACCAACGATAGGGGCGACACCTATGAGGTAACCAGCACACTGACGCCAGGCAGCGTGCCTTGCTTTGCCGAAGGAACGTTGATCCGGACACTCAACGGATATGTTCCGGTTCAAAAGCTGAAACCCGGCATCATGCTGCCGACTTGGAATGCCGGCTTGCAGAAGCTTAAGTTGGTTCGCTTTAAAGATGTTGCCTACACGACCCATACCCCATGTCAGCAGCGACCGGTGCTGGTGCCGTCCAAATTAAGTGCTCGTGCTGGCTTCGACCAACCTCTTATATTAAGCTCTAATCACCGCATCCTGCTGATGGTGGGAAAAAAACGGCGCATGATGCTTTTCCCGGCAAAAGCGCTTGTTGGTTGGCAGGGTATTCGCTTCATGAAGGGGCGTCGTCATGTACGTTGGGTGCATCTTGGTCTACCCGTTCACGCACTAATTGACAGCGGAGGTTTGATCACAGAAACTCTGCTACCAAGTGACATGGTCGAGCGAATGTTAACACGCACGGAACGCGCAGCTTGGGCACCAGTTCGGAAGGAGCCCTGCTTGCCGCTTGTCCGCCCCCAAGAGGCGCGTGCGCTTCTTAAGCAAGGCGTTGCGCTGCCCGTTCCTGCCGATATGCCTGTCAAGCAGACTTTATCAAAATGTACACAAAATTCGTGGTCCGGCTCGGACTAAGTTCCGTTCAACAGTAAGCGTTTCATCTGACCCCTCCCAAGATTTCTGGCGAACGCGCTCAACGCCTACTATATTGGCGCATAGCGCCATTATGAAACTGTGTCATATGCGCAGTTTCGGCCCAGAGCCGACCTTGGCCTTGACATCGCACGCCGCATCGCAGCTTCACCAAGGCTGCCATTCATGCAGGCCGCAGCATTTCGACCTGACAGAGGTCAGCGGCGGTGGCCTTGTCGGCGATCAGGCGCTGCGCGCGAGATCCTTGGGTGGGCGAGCCTGTTGTAGCGCATGGTCCATGATGTCTTGCCAAACTCCTGCGCATCGGTTTTCGACGTAAGAACCACACCACCCTACAGAAGCTCGGCGGGCCAAGTCTTCGAGGCAATGAGATGTCTCACCACCGTCAGCATCTCACTTTGAACACGTTTCAGAAGATATGAGTCGGCTTTTTCCTTGCGCAGTGCCAGACACACGGTGCGCTCGAACACGGGATCGATGATTGGCAACGCGATGAGTTTGCCATCGTCCAATTCCGGCATGACCGCAGAACGCGCGAGTACCGCAGCGCCAACGCCGCGTTCGATTTGCTGGATCAGTTGGTGACCGGCGTCGACCTCAAGTCTGATGTTCAATTTCAAGCCGCGCTGCGCAGCAACCGCCTCGACGCCAGTCCTCAAACCATGTCGTCGGCTTGGCGCGATCAATGGAAACCCTGCAAGGTCCTGAAGTCCAAGTTGCCTGGGCAACGCCTCCGCCTGCTTTGCATGGCAAATCAGGAACAACCGCTCGACCGCCAATTCGGTGATCTCAAGGGTCGCGTCCGATTTCCTGTCGAAGACGAAGCCGAAATCGATCTCGTCGTTGGCAAGCCACCCTTCGAGATAACCAGAGAAAGCTTCGGCGACGGTCAGTTCAACATTGGGCAGGGCCGTATTCACGGCTTCGATCAAAGGCGTTGTCAGAACGGACGAAACCGACGGGGGCAAGCCAATGGAGACCGCCCCCGAGGGCGACCCCTCCCATGCCGTGACTTCCGCGACAGCATCGACAACCAGTGCGTTCAGCTTACGCGAGTATTCAAGAAGGATTTTCCCCTGTTCTGTAGGAGAGACCCCTCTGGAATGCCGACGCAGCAGTTTCACCCCCATGACGTCCTCAAGCCTTTGCATCCGCTGTGTTATCGCGGATTGCCCTGTATTCAGGTCCTGCGCAGCCTTTGTGAGGTTGCCGTGCTCGCACACCACGGCGAAGTCATGAAGAAGGGGTATGTCTTTGGATTTAAGCATGACATCATGAATTTTAATACCTGTTCTGCGTATTCATTATTTCAACAGATTTCAACAAGCCTCTAATGTCACCCCAGCATCATGCTAACTCCGCATGTTTGCGGAAGACCGGGAGGACTACGTGAAACACTTTGTCAAAACAGCACTGACGACCGCGGCCGCACTCTGCACCGCGGCTGCGTCTTGGGCGGCGGATTACAAACTAGACATCTCGCTCGATACCGGACCGACCCATATCCGGAACGAATCCATCATGAAATTTGCCGATGAGCTGACGGCACGGTCGGAAGGCAAGCTGGAAGTGCGCGTGTTCCACGCCGCATCGCAGTATAAGGGGGCCAATGTCCCAACCGCGCTGGCGCAAGGCGCGCTAGATATGGGCGCGCCGCTGCACCAGCATTTTTCGAAGATCATTCCCGAAGCGGGCACCGTGCTTTTGCCGCTGTTCTACGGCGCAACGCCGGACGAGATCCACGCCGTCTGGGATGGCCCGGCTGGCGACGCAATGAACGCCATGATCGAAAAGAAGCTGCGCGTCAAAGTCATCGGGCGCTGGTTTGACCTTGGCTATGGCACCGTGTTCACCACGGAAAAACAGCTCAACGTACCAGAAGACATGGACGGCATGAAAATGCGGGTCCCCGGCGGCGCGGCGAACATGCAGCGCTACAGCACCTTTGGCGCGAACCCTGTGTCGATCCCGCTCTCGGATGTTCCGCAGGCGCTTCAGCGCGGGACTGTGGACGGCATCTGGTCAACGCAGGAGACTGTGCGATCAGCAAAGCTGTGGGAAAGCGGCATCGCCTATGGGTTTGAAGACCGTCAGGCTTACCTTCAGTATGTTCCGATGATTAGCCTCGCGGCATGGGACAAGTATCCCGAGGATGTCCAGACCCTGATCGTTGACACATGGGAAGACATGATTGACGACGTGCGTTCGGTCGCAATGGAGCGCCAGTTGGCGGCGCGTGAAATCGGTGCGGAAAACGGCGTGACGACGATTGATCCCGCCCCCGAAGACCTTGCCCGCATGCGCAACAAGCTGATGGCTGGTCAGGCGCAGGTCGTGGAAGAGCTGGGTATCGACCCTGACTTCGTCGCCATGGTTCAGGCAGAGCTGGCCAAGCTTCGCTGACACCTGAAGGCGGGGCGGCCCTTCATCGCCCCGTCGCTTCCTTCAGACGGACGGAACCCATGATCGCTCTTGCCAACCGGATCACGCAATTCGCCCGGATCGTTTCCGGCATCATTGGCCTCGCCGCGTTGCTGCTGCTGTGCTTCGAGGTCGTTGCGCGGTATTTCGCACCGCACATCCTGCCCGATTGGGGCAGCGAGGTGGTCATTTACCTGACCGTTTGGGCCATGTTCCTTGTGGTGGGTGAGCTTGCCCTGAATGGCGGGCATGTTCATGCGGACTTTGTCGTCGACCGCCTGAACCCAACGCCTAAATGGGCGCTTGGCCTGCTTGCTTCTTTCGTCGGTCTGGTCTTTTCGGTCCTGTTCCTTTGGTACGGATACGAGGTCGTCGATTTCGCCCATATGATCGGGGAAGAGGGCGACAGCTCGCTGCGCTTTCCCAAGTGGATATATTACCTCGCTCTGCCAACGGGCATGGCGCTGCAATGTTTGGGCTACGCTGTGCGCATCTGGGCGGAAGTGAGGGAGCCGGGCTCCATGACCAGCGAGTCGCATCTTCCGGCGTTGGAGGACTGAGCCATGGAATTCGCGCTCGTCGGCATCGCGCTGCTTGTCTCGCTCGCCTTGGGAATCCCGATCTACGCCGTGCTTGGCATGCTGGCCGTGGTCATGTTTGCCATCGAAGGCACGCCTTTGATCGCAGTTGCCCAGATCTACGTCGATCATCTGAATTCGATCACGCTTCTGGCGATTCCGTTTTTCATCATCTCGGCAACCTTCATGCAAAAGGGCGGCATCGCTCAGGCGCTGGTGAATTGGGCCAATGCCTGGGTCGGGCAGTTCACCGGTGGTCTGGCCATTGTCTGCGTGACCGCGACGACGGTGTTCGCCGCGATCTCCGGGTCTTCGGTCGCCACGGCGGTTGCAATGGGCCTGATCCTTGTTCCCGCGATGCTTGAGCAGAAATACGATCGCCCCTTCGCCGTCGGCCTTGTCGGCGCATCTGGGACGTTGGGCATTCTCATTCCGCCAAGCCTCGCCTTTATCGTCTACGCCATCATCGCGGAACAATCCGTGCCGCGCCTCTTTCTGGCGGGTGTGATCCCGGGTCTGATGCAGGCGGGCCTGTTCATCGGCTATTCGGTCTGGGTTGCCAAGCGCCGCAACTATCCCCGTGTGCCGCCGCTGCCGCGCGAAGAGTTCATTCGCGTGAACATTCAGGCAATCCCGGCGCTTCTGGTCCCGACCATCATCCTGGGGGGCATCTACAGCGGGATCGTGACGGTCTCAGAAGCCGCGGGCGCGGCGGCGCTGGTCTCAATCCTTGTCAGCGTCTTCTACTACCGCGGATGCAGCCTGCGGGACGTGATCCCGATCATCGGGGAAAGCATGCGGTCGACCATGTCCATCGTCATGATCATCATCACTGCGCTCGCCTTCGGCCATTGGCTGACAAAATCCGGCGCGCCGCAGGATCTGGCTGACTGGATCGTGGCGATGGATCTGGAGGCCTGGCAATTCCTGATCATCATCAACATCTTCTTTCTCATTCTCGGAACCTTCCTCGAAGTGTTCGCGATCATGCTGATCACCCTGCCGATCATTCTGCCATTGCTTGGGCCCCTTGGGATTGATCCGATCCACTTTGCCGTCCTCATGACGATCAACATGGAGCTGGCCCTGCTGACGCCGCCGATCGGGTTGAACATCTTTGTGCTGAGCTCGATCACCAAGACGCCGGTTGCCGAAACCGTAAAAGGGGTGCTGCCGTTCATGGCGCTTCTGCTCATCCTGCTGATCCTTGTGACCTACGTTCCGGCCATCAGCCTGTGGCTGCCCAATCTGGTTTACGGATAGGAGACCTGAAATGCCCGTCATCCGTATCTTTTACGAAGAAACCCTCGACCCGGTCATGCGGGCGGGCCGTGGCGAGATCCAGACCAAGCTTGAAGCAATGATGCGAGAGGTTCTGGCCGCCGATCCCGCAAAGTGTCAGGTGGTGATGAGCGCGGTCATGCACGCAACACCCAAGCCCGTCTATGTCGATCTGCAGTTCCGCGCCAATGATCACCGGACCCGAGATGTCGTGTCCGAAGCGATGGACCGAACTGCCACGGCAATTGTGGCTGTGACAGGCACTGGCATCCGCATCAGGGCTTTCGACATCGATCAGGCGACCTTGCACGCGCTGGACCGGGAGGCGGGAGCGGCGTCATGAAAGACTTTGACAAACAGCATGTGAAGATCGCCGAAATCGGCAGCTTCTTTGCCGGCGGAAGACGCGTGACGCTCACCGACCAACCCCAAAAACATGTGCAGGTCGCCCGCAACGGCCCCGCAAGGCTGGTGGATCTGAATGGCGATTATGTGACCCGGCAATGCTACGTTCAGCATGTGCGCCTTGCCGCGCCGGACTATGACACACCGGTCATGTTCTGGCACGGGGGCGCCATGACCGGCGTAACGTGGGAAACAACACCCGACGGACGCCCCGGTTGGCAGATGCGGTTTCTGCAAGCCGGATTCGACACCTACGTCTGTGACGCTGTCGAACGTGGCCGCTCCGGCTGGTCCCCCTTCCCGGAGATCTACGACACGGCCCCCATCTTCCGCACCAGCAACGAAGCCTGGGAGCTTTTCCGTTTCGGACTCGCTGACGGCTACTCGAACAAACCGGGCGAATGCCGCCCTCATCTAGGCTCGCTCTTCCCGGTCAGTGCGCTCAATCACTTTTCGGCACAATTTGTCCCGCGCTGGACAACCCATGGGCAAGAAACGCTTGAAGCCTATTTCGAAGTGCTGAAGCGGACCGGGCCGGTCTGGCTGATTGCGCATAGTCAGGGTGGCAACTTCGCCCTCGAAGCCGCCGCACGCCACCCCGAATTCTTCAAGGGCGTTGTCATCATCGAGCCGGCCTCCGCGCCCGAGGAGATCGGAAAGGCGAAACAGGTGCCCCATCTGTTCGTTTGGGGCGACTATATCGAGAACTCGCCCACCTGGGTTTCTTACCGCGAACGGGCTGACGCCTATGCCGCTGCTCTTGTCAAAGCTGGTGGGGTTGTCGAGACGCTTGATCTGCCGGCCAACGGTATTCCTGGCAACTCACATGTCCCAATGATGGATGTGAATTCGGACCACGTCGCAGATTTGGTTCGGGCGTGGATTGACAGGATCAGATAATGAATGCTGCCACCGGCCTTGATGGTTGCTCCGATACTTAGCAATTTTGGCTTTCATTCCCGATGTCTATTCGGTTTCTCGATTAGGCCAATGAGCGAGTGGATATGCACTGGGAACCGCGCGCATTGACAATTTTCATATGAAAAACGACCAACGTGGACAAATCGCGTTTCCAGAACAAGTACTGCATACCCCAAGACCTTCGGAAGAATGCTATCCGCCGTGTAAATGTCCACCTTCGGCTTTTGTGGTCTCGACAGCTTAGGTGTTTGATCCCACGATTTGATGGCGTGATTGTCAATCCCGGAGCAAAAAGGGTCAGTGAACCGGTGGAATAATCCCCAACGGCTGGGGTCTGGCGGGCGCCTTGGCGCGTGCGCTCCCAGATAGCTGGCGCGCGTCAAGGCGCACTGGCTGAAGG
>JAUHVK010000084.1 GCA_030425145.1 Alphaproteobacteria bacterium
AACATAAACTTAATTATGCGTCTTTGTACTTAGTGTTGCGATAGTATATTATCGTATGTATGCTGAGCCTTGTCACAGAGGGTTCTCAGCATGCGCCATCTATTCAATAAGCTCCCCGCCTCGGTCGCAGTTGCCCTAACTGTGACAGGTCTTTCGCTGCCGATGCCCGCCCGCGCGCAGACCTACTCTATCGATTGCGCGATCCTCTTGTGTCTGTCGGGCGGCTGGCCCGCTTCCGTCCCTTGCGCCCGGGCGCGCGCCGAATTCATCCGGCGGATTACGCCCTGGCCGGTGGAACCGCCGCTGCAGATCTGGCGGTGTCCCATGGGCGCTTCCTATGAGAGCGATCGGCCATTAAACAGCGCTGGCCGCATCTTTGAAGCCTTTTACCAGACGGACAGCCGTCGACCGCTCCAATCCTTGCAAGTCCATGATCTCGTTCCCACCGACCAGGCACTCCGGCTTGTTCAGGATCGCGCGGACATCGATATCAGCGGTCCCGAGTTCAATTTCGTGCGGTCCATCCGTGTCTTTGATGTTCGCTATGCACGGCAGCATGAATCCGGTCGTGACGGTGACTGCAATCGCAGCGCGACCGTGGTCCTCGGCACTTACGGGACCCAAGGCGATTTCTCTTGGCAGAGGTCTGCCGTCACTGACCTTCCTTCGGCTCACGTAGGCCTTGAACGCTGGGGCGAGCATTGCCCCGGCATTTATCACCGTTCCGTGTTCGTCGATTGGCGCGACTATGAGGGCAATTACGGCTTTGAACAGGTGAACTACTGACCTGCCGCTGCATTGGCTTGCCTCGGAACCCCGTTTCTCTGGCTTGTACGACGACACCGCATATCCGTCGCGGTCCATAGGCTATTAGGCATTTCGGCAAACATTGCGGGTTCTCACCTCACCCGCCCTCGTCTCTACCGATCCGGGTGAGCGCGTCGAAGTCGATTTCCTGTTTCTGTTCCGCGGTGAAATCCGGCCGGATTTCCGACACCGGCTGGGGCCCGTGGACGTCCCACATCACCGCATGCGCGCCCGTCGTCCATCGATACACCCAACCAACAATGCTGCACCCATCGGTCCCGATCAGATTGGCGATCGCGACGCCCTCACCTTTATCATCGTTCACTGTTTACTGACTTCCTGCACATTGGCGCTGCAGTTACGGCATCGTGTCACTGAGTGCGCGCTCGGATCGCATGCCGTACTTGGTGGATGTTGGATGACTACTCTTCCTGGAGGAGCTCAATTCACATGGGGACGTCCAATTCGGTACGTTTGAAAATTTCTTTGCTTTCAAATTCTGTGGTCGGGCTCCGTGGCGGCATCGACGGTCGCCAAAACCTCGAAGGGGTCAAAGCCGATGGCCCGCGCAAGAACGACCAGCTCGACGACGTCGACCCGGCGCTGGCCGCTTTCAATGCGCGCCACGAGGGATTGATGGCACTTGAGCTTGATCGCCAAGTCCTCCTGACCGAGGCCCGCCTTGATGCGGGCGTCGACCAATGCTTGGCAGAGTGCCACCTGTCCCGTGCTTCTGATTGTTTTTGCCACGCGTCACATACCTTTTGTGACGTCGCTAGCGGATGAAATCTGTTATCTAAAAAGTAGATATATGAGGGTGTTATCGGCGTCTGGTTTCCATGGGCTACAAGTCTGATGCTCCCGAGGTTGCCCATCAATCCCCTACCAATTGCAGAAATCGGCCATAGTCCTCGCTGACTTCGCGCGCTTCTTCGAAAGCGCGGGCGCGTTCGCTGTCGAGGCAACGGAAGTAGCTCTGGATATCCTGGATGTAGTCTTCGAAATCGCCACGGATGATGTCCGCATAGTCCCGCGCCGCCTGCGAATCGCTTGGCAGGAAAGGACGGGCCGGGGCGAAGCAGGATTCCGCCAAAACCGGCCCGGAAACGCAGATTAGAAGGACCAGAGCTTGCAATGGGAGCAGGCATATCAACCTCGGGTTTCTCAAACCTGTTATCTCCTTGATTGCGGACACTGCCCGAGACTAGTGTTTGCGTGACCAAACTACAGCTAAAGCATGATATTACATCTTGCGGTTGATAATATACTATCGTAACTCTGGGCTTCAAGTGGGAATGCCTGGGGTCGCGCCATTGGAGAAAGCGTGAGCCGGGCCATGAACTGGGACATCGAAGCACCAAATGTGGTTACGGAAGCCAGGTTCCGCGAGCTCGTGGAAAGCGGCTATAGCGCAGAAATCCTGTGCCAGGAGTCGGCACATAAGAAAGGCCCCAGCTATTACGGGGTCTGGATCATGCGCATTGTCTCTGATGATGGCGAGGAAAAGCTCCTGGTCACCGCCCGCACGCGGACGACCTACAACGATATCAAGATCCGCGAGTTCAAGACGATCTCCGGCGTGGTGTCTTTCTTCATTGGCCTTGGTTTTGCGCATGTCGACCTGCCGCTTGAGGCGGGGACAAGCCGTACGCACAAACTTGCGCCGCCAGACAAAGCCCCATCAGACAAGGGCGCTGGCAGCTAACCTCGTCTGTCTCTGGCTGGTCGCAGCACCTGCCTCAGCTCAAATGGTCCTGGTCATGGAGAGCGACGGCTCCCTGATCCCGTCACGCTCCCAAAGCAGCTTTGCTCGAAACTACAATGACGGCATTGGTCAGGGATCGGCGTCCGATGGTTTGGCCATTCTTGGCGAGACTGAAGCAGCTTCCGAACCTGACGCGCTGAGGTTTGCGGCACTCGCCCAGCCAGCACCCCTGCCCCGCGCAGACGTTCTCTTAGGCATCGAGGCAACGGCCCTGCGCTATGCCGGCCATCCGGGCCTGCGGCGCGCAGAGCTCTCCATGAGGGATTGGCTGGCTCTCTACCGCGCCAATATCGAGGTTGAGAGCGCCTACCGGCAGGATGCGATTTCAAGTGCGGGTGCCATTGGCCTTGGTCAATTGATGCCAGCAACTGCGCGTGATCTGGGCGTCGACCCGCGTGATCCGCTGCAGAACCTCGACGGCTCCGCCCGCTACCTCGCGATGATGCTGGAAACCTTCGGCGATCCGCATCTGGCGCTGGCGGCCTACAACGCGGGGCCGGACGCCGTGCGCCAACACGGTGGCATTCCCCCTTACCGAGAAACCCAGAACCACGTGGCCCGCGTCATGGCTGTCGTGGCCCGATTGGAAGGATCAAATTCATGAGACAGATTTCAAACCTCTTTGTCGCCTCGCTGGCGCTATTCCTGTTCATTGCCGAGCCCGCCCTTGCACAAAGCATCGATCTCTCCCCGATCCAGAGCTTGTTGCAGGGCATTGTCGACGCGCTGACCGGCCCCCTTGGTGTGGTCATCGCGACGCTTGCCGTTCTCGGGGTCTTTCTCAGCTGGTTCTTCAACATCATCGATCTGCGCCAAGCGCTTTGGGTGCTTGTCGGCATCGCCGGTGTTGCCGCCGCCCCCACCATCGTTGCCGCGGTTTTTGCCGGTGGCTGAGCGCGCGCCTCTCTTTCTCGGCCTCGTGCGCCCGCCGAAGCTTCTGGGCCTGCCCATCATGTACGCGATGGTCTGGCTCTTCGGTTCGGTGCTCCTGTTCGTCTGGGTCCAGCACATCGGGGCGCTGGGCGTGGCCGCCCTTCTTTATCCGGTGCTGTGGAAGGCCGCAGATTGGGACCCGCGTTTCATCGACGTGATGATGACGGCGCTGCAGGAAACGCCACCCACGCGGAACCGCTCCATCCATGGCGGGGACAGCTATGCGCCCTAATACTGCCATGGACGAAAGGCTCGATCCCCGCACCATGACGCCGGACTGGTATGCGCGCGAGACCCGCCTTGCGCATATGCTTCCTTACGTCAGCGTGGTCGATGACCGCACCGTTCGGACGCGGGTGAACGAGCTTTTCCAGTGCATCCGACTCGATGGGGTCAACAGCTACACGACGGATGATGCCTATCTCGACAAGGTGACCGCGCTCTTTGCCCGGATCATCGCGCAGCTCGGGCCGGAGTTCAGCTACTACGTCCACAAGGTCTCGAAGGCGATCACGCCAGACCTCGAGCCGGTGCGCGAGGACAGTTTTGCGGGAGAGGTGGATCGGCTTTGGCGGACAAAGCTCGAGACCAGCGGCCTGCGCGACAAAACCTTGACGCTTACGGTCATCCACCGCCCGCCCCCGAAAAGCGTCCTGCACTTCCTGAACCGAAGCGCGCCGGACCGTCTCAAGGAGGCTACCGAGAGGCGTCTGCGCCGTCTGGGCGAGGCCGTGAATGTCTTCCTGTCGGGCCTGACCGAGCTGAACCCGCGCGTCCTGTCAGCCAAGAGTGGCGAGTTGATCGGGTTTCTGGGCGCCCTCAACACCGGCCAGGAACTGCCGCTCTATCCGGCGAACACCTATGGCTTTCTGTCTTTCAACGTCGCCAATACCCGGGTGACGTTCCAAGGCGATCACTTCGAGCTCACCGAAGGCGTCGTGGGACATCGCTATGGCAAGAGCTTTACCATCGGGGAATATTCCGAGGCCACCTCCTGCACCATGTTCGACATGCTGAACCTGCCGGTCGACATGATCGTCACGCATTCCTTCACGCCGATCAATTCGAACCTCATGGCGGGCCGCATCAAGCGGCAAAAGCGCCAGATGCAAGCCAGCCAGGATGCGGCCCTGTCACTCATGGAAGCCCTCGATATCGCCGCCGATGATCTCGAAGCCAAACGCCAGAGCTTCGGCGAGCACCACATGGTCGTGACGATCTTCTGTGATACGCTCGACGAGTTGCAGACCCTTAGCGCCGAGATCGTCAACGCCGCCGCCGCCGAAGGCGTGAAGATGATTGGCGAGCGGGTCGCGGCCAAGGCGCATTACCTCAGCCAGCATCCCGGCAACCAGCCCAAGCGCGTCCGTGCCAGTGCAATCACCAATCGCAACTTCGCGGATTTCGCGGCGTTTCATCGGACCCAGCTCGGCAAGCCTGCTCAGAAAACGCCCTGGGGCAAAGTCATCACCTATCTTCCCACGCCCGAGCAGAGCGCCTATCGGTTTTCCTATCACGAGCAGGGTAGCCCCGAGAAAGAACCGACCAGCGGGCATACGCTGATCATGGGGCGGCCCGGGTCTGGCAAGTCGGTGCTGTCGGCCTTTCTCATGACACAGGCCCGTCGAGCAGGGGCGCGGATCTTCGTCTTCGATTACCGGCTCGGTATGGAGATGGCGGTCCGCGCCAATGGCGGGCGCTATGCGTCTTTGAAAGCGGGACAGCCTACTGGGCTCAACCCGCTTTGGACCGAAACCGATAGTCGTGGCACGGCCTGGCTGTCGGACTGGCTCGCCACGCTTCTTTACCGCGCTGACAAGCCCCTGACGCCCGCGCAGACCAACCGCATTCAGGAAGTCGTCCGCCAGAACGCGCAAGCCACAAACCCCGCCCTGCGCAACTGGCGGGATTTTGCATCGCTCTTTGTGTCCACCGATGATGGCGGCGATCTTCACCAGCGCCTGCTCGAATGGACGGAAGAAGGCCGCTACGGCTGGATATTCGGCCAGACGTTGGAAGACACCTTCTCGCTCGAAGGCGATGTGGTGGGTTTCGATCTCACCGGCATTCTCGACAGCGAAGCCGAGAAGGAACGCATGGCCGTCCTCTCCTATCTCTTCCGCCGTGTCGAGCGCGAGATCGAGGATCGCCGCCCCACCATCATCGTGATCGACGAGGCCTGGAAGGCGCTCGACAATGCGTATTTCGCCGAGCGGCTGTCGAACTGGCTGGTGACCGCGCGCAAGCAGAACACCGTCGCGGTGATGATGACGCAATACGCGAGCCAGCTCGAACGCACCCGGACCGGCAAGACCATCGTCGAGGCGGTGCCGACGCAGATCCTGCTCCCGAACATACGCGCCCATGCCGCCGACTACGCGATGCTGAACCTCTATGAGAAGGAACTCGATGTGCTTCTCAACACCGGCAGCGACAGCCGCCTTGCGCTCATCCGCGACGACCAGGGATCCATCGTCGTCGATGCCGATCTGAGCGCCCTCGGGCCAAATCTCACCATCCTCGGCGGCATGGAAAAAGGTGAAGCGCTCGTCGGCGCCGATTACCGCGACCGCCCTGATTTCTGGAGGCTTTCATGACCCGTATCTTCTTGTTCTTTTCTGCGCTTGGTGTGTTGGCCTCCTGCGCCCAGTACCAGGAGCCACAGGCCAACTGCTTTACCTTCCTCGCCTCGACGGCACCCACAGCACCTGATTGCACCTTCACGCCCCTTGGCGCGCCGGAGGGCGGCATTGAAGTCTAAACTGCCCCATATCCTCGTGCTTTGCCTGCTGCCCGGCATCGCCCTTTCCCAAGGCGTGCCGACCAATGACAGCGGGCTGACCGCGCGCGATATCGTCGAGACCGGAGATCGCGAGACCGACCTTGCGATCCAGGCGGACAAGCTGTCCGTGCGCGAGCTCATTGCCGAGATCGAACGCGAGCAACTCGCAACCCTGCAGCGCATCCTCGATGCCCAGACCAGCTTCGGCGGTCAGGGCCTGCCGGCAATGGTCTCCGGGCTGGAAAGCGGCAGCGGCGATCCAGCCCGTTCCGTCGAAACGGTCTACGGCAATGCCGAGATCGACCCCAATCCCGGCGGCGCACAGATGTTCGGGGATGCCGCCGAAAACATTGAGCAACTCATCATCCGCGTCGCCCAGGAAACCAGCGGTTTCGCGGGCGTGGGCCGCGCGGGTCTCTCGCCGGTTCAATGGCGCGCACTCCTACAGGCGCTCATCTGGCAGGAAAGCCGTTTCACCATCGGCGCCCGCTCGCCGGTCGGCGCCTTCGGCCTAACTCAGATCATGCCCGGTACGGCCAGCGATCTCGGCATCAACCCGGAATACTACGACAGCCCCTACCTGCAGGTGCATGGCGGCGCGCGCTATCTCGCCACCCAACTCAACACCTTCGATGGCAACATCATCAACGCGCTCGCGGCCTATAACGCCGGACCCGGCCGGGTGTTCGAGTATGGCGGCGTGCCGCCTTTCCGCGAGACCCAGCACTACGTCCAGGTCATCCCCGAACGCTACAATCTCTACCTGGGCCGCATCGGCGGGATCGAAGCGCTCGGTACGATCGATCCCGCGCTTCTGGCAAATGCAAACCTCTCCCTCACGGGTCATGGGGCGACCTTTTATGGCAACAACTCACCCGCTGCGATCAGGCAGGCCGCCCTGCGCATTGCGGATATCGTCGAGCGGATTTCGACGACCGAAGACGTTCAGGAGAGCATCGCGCTCAACACCTATGCTCGCGCCGAACTCGTGCGCCTCGTCGCCGCCCGCATTCGGCTGCAAGCGGCGCGCACACGCGTTCTCTCCGCCGAAGAACTGGCGCAGGCCAGCGCCCGCATGGCCGAGGGCGCGTTCATGGAATTCACGATCAGGGAGATAGACTGATGAGAGATTTACTCTTGAGAACGGCCTTAGCCACGACACTTGGGATTGGCCTACACTTGGGAAC
>JAUHVK010000029.1 GCA_030425145.1 Alphaproteobacteria bacterium
ATCAAATCCTATCCCGACCATGATGGTGTGACCGAACAGATCGCCAAGATGCAGATGACCGATCAGGTCGAGATCAGCGATCCTTGGGGCGCTATCGAAGACAAAGGCCCCGGTGTGTTCATCGCCGGTGGGGCAGGGGTGACGCCGTTCATCGCGGTACTGAAACGCCGTCTGCAAACCCATGGCACGCTTGAGGATTGCCACCTCGTCTTTTCGAACAAGACGGAAAAGGACATCATCCTGCGCGATACCTTCGTTTCGATGCGCGGTCTGAACTGTCACTTCGTCGTCACCGACGACCCCGACAGCGAGTTTTCCCGCGACCGGATCGACAAGGATTATCTCGCGCCGATCGTCGCGCAAACCGACGGACCGATCTACATCTGCGGTCCTGAGCCGATGATCGATGACATGACCAAAGCGGTCAAAGCGCTGGATGTGTCCGAAGACCGCATCGTGACTGAAGACCTCGACTGACAAGGCGCCCTGCGGGACGCCTTTGGCCAGTCGGTATCACCCGTGAAAACGCGCCCGCCTCTAACTGACGCGGCCTAGAACCACTGGCCCGATTCCATCAACCCGAGATCCAGCAATTGCCGGGAGTGCCATTCAAACGGCACTGAATTGTGCCAGCGGAAGGTTTCGATCTCGTAAGCGGAGCCGGGATTGCGTTTCAACGCTTTAGCGGTGCGAAACGTCGCCACGGCTGCCGTCAGATTGTGGTGCCATGGGCAGGCATAGGTGTTGTATTCTTCGTCGTTGAATGTGTGATCCGGGCGCAGTTCCAAACCCGGTTTGGTGCGGAACAGCGCGATCCGGTCAATCTTGCGCCGCTCCTGCGGAACATGCTCCTCGTACCGCCAGCGCAGCCCGCCATAGAAATCGAGCTGACGTTCCTTGGGATAATCCGACCCAGGGGCGTTGCGCCCCAAAGCGTAATAGCCCGACCTGTCTATATAGGCGTTGTCGATATCCACCGCGTTTGGATGCGCATCCAGATCGCCTGCATAAAGGTCGATCGCATAGCACAGCATGGCATCGCGGCGTTCTTCGGTGTGGAAGGCCAGCATCTCTCCGACGGTGCGGGTCTCGCAGAAGGGAAAGAACAGGTATTCCGCGTTGTAGCAGACATACATCCAGATTTCCGGTGCCCTCGCGATGACAGCATTGATGATCTCTTCGCGATTGCCCTTGCGGACAATTTCGGCATCCACACGGATTACCTTGTCGGCAATATCCTGCGCCAGATCGAATTCCGACGGCATGAACAGAATGTTCGATTTGAATCCAAGGTGCAGATTGTGCCGAACCGTGGTGTCGATTTCGACATCATCTTCGACAAAAACCAATGCAACCGGTCCCTTGGCCAGGGATTCGGGGGATTGTGTTAGAAACTCTGTGACGCCTGCGAAACGCATGAGGGGACCTCTGCGGAAGTTTTGCACAGAGTCGATGAAAATTCCGTGCATTGCAAGACAGGGGTGACATGCGGTATCGGCACGCCCTGAACCTTGCCCCGGAGGATTGGCCCATGTCCGAACCGAAGAAGCTATTTATCAAGACCTATGGCTGTCAGATGAACGTCTATGACAGCGAACGCATGGCCGAAGCGCTGGGCGGGCAGGGCTATGTTGAAACGCAGACGCCCGAAGATGCGGACATGATCCTGCTCAACACCTGCCACATCCGGGAAAAGGCAGCGGAGAAGGTCTATTCCGAACTCGGCCGCTACAAGGGGCTGAAAGCCGAAAAGCCTGACCTCAAGATCGGCGTGGCAGGCTGTGTCGCGCAGGCCGAGGGCGAAGAGATCATGCGCCGTCAGCCGATGGTCGATCTGGTCGTCGGCCCACAAAGCTATCACCGCTTGCCCGAGTTGGAAGCCAAGGCGCGCAGTGGGGAAAAGGCGCTCGACACCGATTTCCCCGAAGAGGACAAGTTCGAGGTCCTCAAGAACCGCCCCAAGGCGAAACGTGGTCCGACCGCGTTCCTGACGGTGCAGGAAGGCTGCGACAAGTTCTGCGCCTTCTGCGTTGTGCCCTACACACGTGGCGCCGAAGTCAGCCGCCCCGCCGCCCGCATCCTGACCGAGGCGCGTGATCTGGTGGAGCGCGGCGTGCGCGAGATCACGCTCTTGGGCCAGAACGTGAACGCCTATCACGGCGCGGGTGAGGGTGGTGACTGGTCGCTCGCCCGCCTGATCTGGGCGCTGAATGACATCGACGGGCTTGAGCGTATCCGCTTCACCACCAGCCATCCCAACGACATGACGGACGACTTGATCGAGGCGCATGGCAGCTGCCCGAAGCTGATGCCCTATCTTCACCTGCCCGTGCAGTCCGGCTCGGACCGCATTCTCAAGCGGATGAACCGCCAGCACACGGCGGAAAGCTACCTCGCGATCATCGAAAAACTGCGCGCCGCGCGTCCTGACTTGCTGCTGTCGGGCGATTTCATCGTCGGCTTCCCGGAAGAAAGCGAAGAGGATTTCCAAGCCACGCTCGATATCATCCGCGCGTCGAACTACGGCTACGCCTACAGCTTCAAATACTCGACCCGCCCGGGCACCCCTGCGGCGGAACGCGACCAACTGCCCGAAGACGTCAAGGACGACCGCCTGCAACGGCTGCAAGCCCTGATCACCGAGCAGCAGAAAGCGGCTCAGGACGCGATGGTTGGCAAGGAAGTCGGCGTGCTCTTCGAAAAGCCGGGTCGCCTGCCGGGGCAGATGGTGGGCAAGTCCGATCACCTTCATGCTGTGCATGTCGAAGCGGATGGGCTCGCCCCCGGTGACCTGCGACGCGTGAAAATCATCGACTCCGGGCGCAACTCGCTTAAGGGCACGTTGGTGAAATGACACATCATCTGCCGCCGATCCCCGAGATATAGAGTTCCCTCTTTCCAGCCCCGCAATCTTTGGTAGTATCAGCTTGAATAGGGCGGTCTGTTTGCAGATGGGGCGTCAACACTGCCGAAGGATGCGTGAATGTTGGGACGTTTGTCCGCGATTGTGCTGAGTGCCGCGCTTGCCGCGCCACAGCTTGCGTCGGCCCAACAAAGCGAGACATTCATCCCCGGCATCTGGATCGACCCTGACGGCTGTGAACACTGGGTGATGGACGATGGCGTCGAAGGCTTCATGAGTCCACATCTGCGCCGAAACGGCACACCCGTCTGCCACAAGGTCAGCCGCTGCGCGATTGTACCCACCGACACGATGTTTGCCACCGGAAGCGCTGCGATTGCTACGGGTGGAGTGGACAGCCTGCGTACATTCTTCGCCTCCAACACTGCCAACGGCTTTGTCATCGAAGGCCATACCGACAGCCGCGCGTCCGAAGCGTCGAACATCGCGCTCAGCGAACGGCGCGCCCAAGCGGTAGCGCAGGTTGCCCAGCAAGCCGGGGCACGCATCTACTCGGTGCGCGGTTTTGGCGAAAGCCGCCCAGTGGCGACCAACACAACCGCCGCCGGAATGGCCCAGAACCGCCGGGTGGAAATCCTGTGCCTGCGCTGAGGAGACCCGCCATGATCCGAGCTCTTCCCCTTGTTGGACTGGTCGCCCTGCTGGCCGGTTGCGAAAACGTCGGCGACAACAAGAGTATCGACCGTGGCCTCGACACCAAACCGCTCAGCCAATTGCAGGCGGGTATCTGGATTGATCCCAATGGCTGCGATCACTGGATCATCGACGACGGGGTGGAAGGCTACCTGTCCCCCCGGCTCGATCCAAACGGCCGCCCGGTCTGTTCCGGCACCGGAAATGAACGGAACACCGCCATCGGGAACTTCAAGGGCGGTTCGTCGTTCGGAGATGCATTGTGAGAGAAAGGGTGACCGCTTGCACTGCGTGAAGGAACTTGACACCCTGTTCTCGACACCCCTGCACCGGAGACCCGCGTGACCACAGACACCTTGTCAGAAGCGCTTGTAGAATTCCCCGATAACCGTTTGCTCATCGACCTTTGCGGCGAATACGACCGCAACCTCACTGAAATCGAAACCCGGCTTGGCGTGCAGATCCTGCGCCGGGGGAATCAGTTGGCCATTCATGGCGAACCCGATGCTCAGTCCGAGGCGCGCGATGTGCTGATGGCGCTTTACCAGAGGCTCGAACAGGGGCGCAGCGTGTCACCCGGTGACATTGACCGCGAATTCCGCATGGCGCCTGACGATATCGGCCCGGATGCTCAGATCGAGATGTTCGAGGGTGGCCCGGTCGAAATCAAGACCCGCAAGAAGCTGGTCGAACCGCGCACCGATGCGCAGAAAGCCTATGTTCGGTCACTGTTCGAAAACGAACTGGCCTTCGGCATCGGTCCCGCAGGCACCGGCAAAACCTATCTGGCCGTTGCTGTTGGCGTGAACATGTTCATCACGGGGCAAGTCGACAAGATCATCCTCAGCCGCCCCGCGGTCGAAGCGGGCGAAAAGCTTGGCTACCTGCCCGGCGACATGAAGGACAAGGTCGATCCCTACATGCAGCCGCTCTACGACGCGCTGAATGACTTTCTGCCAGGCAAACAACTGGCCCGCATGATTGAGGAAAAGACTGTCGAGATCGCACCGCTGGCCTTCATGCGCGGGCGTACGCTCTCCAATGCCTTTGTTGTGCTCGACGAGGCGCAGAACGCTACGTCGATGCAGATGAAGATGTTCCTGACGCGCCTTGGCGAAGGCTCGCGCATGGTCATCACTGGTGACCGCACCCAGATCGACCTGCCGCGCGGTGTGGCTTCGGGTTTGGCGGATGCAGAGCGGCTTCTGAAAACCATCCCCAAGATCAGCTTCAACTATTTCACATCGAAAGACGTTGTGCGCCACCCGCTTGTGGCCGCGATCATCGAGGCGTACGAGAAGGACGCGGAAACGCCCTGATCTTCATTTTTCCGGATAAACTCCGGGGGTCGTCCATGTCGGGCCATTGGCGCAGGCACAATGGACGGTGGGCATGCCCCCAATCGGATTGCCATGACCACATTGACTGACATCGTGTTCGAAGACCCCCGCTGGGAAGAGGTGGGGCTTGAGGCGCTGGCTGAAAACGTCGCCGTCAATGCGATGGAGTATCTTGGTTTTCCAGTCGACGGATACGAGATTGCCGTCCTTGCTTGCGATGACGCACGGATCGCCGACCTGAACGCCGAGTTCCGCGACAAGCCGACGCCCACCAATGTGCTGAGCTGGCCAAGCTATGATCTTGCGCCCGACGAGGACGGCACAACACCCGATGCGCCACCGCCGCCGGACCCGATGATGGGTGAAAGCCTGGGTGACATCGCCATCGCCTACGACACCTGCCTCAAAGAGGCCGAAGCCGCCGGCAAAACTTTGCGCGATCACACGACGCATCTGATTGTTCATGGCGTGTTACATCTTCTGGGGTATGATCATGTTCGTGACCGCGATGCCACGCTGATGGAAGGGTTGGAATCCCGGATACTTGGCAAAATGGGTATCGCGGACCCATATAAGTGGTAATCGGGCCGTTTGGCCTTCACTGGAACAGGAAAAAATGGGCGATAACGACGACTCGTCTAACGCAGCGCAGAGCGCGCGTGAGATGACTGAAATACAGACTGAACGTGGCATTCTTCCACGTTTGCGCGACTGGATGCGCGGCTCAACTCAAGATGCCGACTCAGAACCGTCGCCCGAGGGCACCCGGTCCATGTCTCCGATTGATGGAATGATGAACCTGCGCCGGATGCGCGTCGAGGACGTGGCTGTGCCGCGCGCCGACATCGTGTCGGTTCAGGATACGATCACCAAAGCCGAACTGGTTGATGTGTTCCGCGAAAGCGGACTGACCCGTTTGCCGGTCTACAACGGCACGCTCGACACCCCTGTCGGCATGGCGCACCTCAAGGACCTCGCACTCAAATACGGGTTCAACGGCAAGACCAGCGATTTCGATCTCAAGCAGATGCTGCGGCCACTGCTCTTTGTGCCGCCGTCGATGCCGATTGGCGTTCTTCTGGCCAAGATGCAAACCGAACGCCGCCATATGGCGCTGGTGATAGACGAATATGGCGGGGTCGACGGACTTGTGACCATCGAAGACCTGATCGAACAGGTGATTGGTGAGATCGAGGACGAGCACGATCTTGACGAAGGCACCAACTTCTCGCGGGAAAAGCCGGGGGTCTACATGGCCTTTGCCCGTACCCCGCTGGAAGAGTTCGAAGCCGAGATTGGTCTCAACCTGACCGATCACGACGACATTGACGGCGAAGAGATCGACACTCTGGGCGGGCTTGTATTCATGCTGGCCGGGCATGTGCCTGCGCGCGGCGAGGTGGTGCCTCACCCCGAAGGACCGGAGTTCGAGGTGATCGACGCGGACCCGCGCCGTATCAAACGGATGCGCGTGCGCCTTAAGGCGTCGGCCGCAGGGGATGCGGCCCGCGCCCGAGAAGCGGCAGCAGAAGCCGCCAAAGCCTCCGCGCATTCCGCCTGACGTGATGCCCGTTTCCCGTCGCCTCGGCGCGCTCGCTCTCGGGGCCGCTTTTGCATTGGGGCAGGCGCCTTTCGATTTTTGGTGGATCGCGGTGCCGGCCTTGGTCGGCATCCTGTTCCTGACAGGGTTCGATAAATCCGCGCGGTCGGCAGGCTGGTCGGGATGGCTCTTTGGCACCGGCTACTTTGCCGTGTCGATGCATTGGATTGTCGAACCCTTTGCCATCGATCCGACCGTGACATGGATGGCCCCGTTCGCTTTGGTCGGTTTGGCCGCAGGGCTTGCCTTGCTCTGGGGCGCGGCATTTTGGGCGGGGCGCCGTCTGCACACGGGGCCATTCGCCATCGCGGTCTGTTGGGCCGCTATTGAACTGGCGCGGGCCTATATCCTGACCGGGTTTCCCTGGGGTCTTGCCGGCTATGTCTGGGCAACCACGCCTGTTGCGCAATGGCATTCCGTCATTGGCCCGCATGGGGTGACACTGATCACTCTGCTCCTTGCTGCAACTTTGTCTACGGCGCGACGGATGAATGCCATTGTCGGTATCGCCGGACTCGTCGCGCTTTGGGGTGGTGGGGTCGTGCTTACCCCGACCGTACACGCGGTTACGGATGCGCCGATCGTCCGCCTGATCCAGCCCAACGCACCGCAGCACCAGAAATGGGACCGCGATTTCATTCCCTTGTTCTTCAACCGCCAGGTGGACTTCACCGCTCAGCTTCCGAAGCCCGACCTGATCGTCTGGTCGGAAACGGCGGTACCGAGCCTGCTCGACAATGCCGGACCCGCCCTTGAGGTCATCGCGGATGCTGCTGCCGGGACGCCGTTGGTTCTGGGGATTCAGCGCGAAGAGGACGGGCGCTATTACAATTCGCTCATCACGCTGGACAGCGCCGGTCAGGTGGCTGACCTTTATGACAAGCACCACCTCGTGCCCTTTGGCGAATACATGCCCGTCGCGTCGTTCTTTGCGCGGTTCAATATCCTCGGCCTCGCCACTCGCGCCGAAGCCGGGTATTCCTCCGGCCCCGGGCCTACGCTGATTGACCTCGGTCCCTTGGGCACCGCTCTGCCGCTCATTTGTTACGAAGCCGTATTCCCGCAGGATGTGAACGGCGCACCGACACGCCCCGCGATGCTCCTGCAGATCACCAACGATGCGTGGTTCGGCATCAATGCCGGTCCGCAGCAACATCTCGCCCAAGCCCGCCTGCGTGCCATCGAACAGCGGCTGCCGATGATCCGCGTCGCCAATACCGGGATTTCCGCCATGATCGACCCGGCGGGCGCCATCGTGGATTCAATTCCACTGGGCCGCGCTGGTTTCCTCGACGTGCCGTTGCCCCCGGCATTAAACCCGAGCCTTTACAGCCGCACTGGGGATTGGCTCGCGTTGTGCGCACTGATCGTGCTATTTGCGGCGCTGTTGGCCTGGAAACGGCGCAATCCCATTGACCCGGAGCAACGGCAGGCGTAACGCAAATTAATCATTCCCGTCACAACGGCTTCCTGACGTGACGGCAGACCCTAATGGAGCACCTATGTCCCGACAGAACTACATCTTCACCTCGGAATCCGTTTCCGAGGGCCACCCGGATAAGGTCTGTGACCGTATCTCGGACGCGATCCTAGACGCCTTTCTTTCCGAAGAACCCGAAGCGCGGGTCGCCTGCGAAACCTTTGCCACGACCAACCGCGTCGTGATCGGTGGCGAGGTGGGGCTGTCGGACCAGAACCGACTGGCCACTTACATGGAGCGTATCCCGGATATCGCCCGCGCCTGTATCAAGGATATCGGCTACGAGCAGGACGAATTCCACCACGCCACCTGCGAGATCACCAATCTGCTGCACCAGCAATCCGCCCATATCGCGCAGGGCGTGAATGCCAGCGGCAACAAGGATGAAGGTGCAGGCGATCAGGGGATCATGTTTGGCTACGCCACGAATGAAACAGATGCGCTGATGCCCGCGCCGATCCAGTTCAGTCATGCGATCCTGCGTCGACTGGCCGAGGTGCGCAAATCCGGTGCGGAGCCTTTGCTGCGTCCCGATGCGAAGTCGCAGATTTCCGTGCGCTATGAAAACGGCAAGCCGGTGGGCGTGACCTCCATCGTGCTCTCCACACAGCACGCGGACGAAAGCCAAAGCTCTGCCGACATCCGCGCGATTGTCGAACCCTATATCCGCGAAACGCTGCCCGAAGGCTGGATCACCGATGCCACCGAATGGTGGGTCAACCCGACCGGCACTTTCGTGATCGGCGGCCCTGACGGCGACGCGGGCCTCACGGGCCGCAAGATCATCGTCGACACCTATGGCGGTGCGGCCCCACATGGTGGCGGCGCCTTCTCGGGCAAAGACCCGACCAAAGTGGACCGCTCCGCCGCCTATGCTGCACGCTATCTGGCGAAGAACGTCGTTGCGGCTGGCATGGCCGAACGCTGCACGATCCAGCTTTCCTACGCGATTGGCGTGTCCAAGCCGCTGTCGATCTATGCCGACACGCATGGCACCGGCGATCTTGACGCGGTTGCCATCGAAGCGGCCATCCCCAAGGTAATGGACCTCACTCCGCGCGGCATCCGCACGCATCTGCAACTGAACAAACCGATCTACGAACGCACGGCAGCGTACGGCCACTTCGGCCGCGCACCTGACGCGGACGGTGGGTTCAGCTGGGAACGCACCGATCTGGTGGACGCGCTAAAGGCGTCTGTCTAAGGCAACACATCGGGCCGGGCACAAAAGCCCGGCCCGATTTTCCTTTTGCAGCACAACCCTATGTCCCGTGTTGAGATCACGAAACGGGGCAGGGTATGCTGAAACATCTACTCTTACTGATCCTTATGCTGCCGGGTGTCGCGCTGGCCAATGACTGGGACGCGCTCGACACGCCCGGTGCCTTTGCCATCATGCGTCATGCACTTGCCCCCGGCACCGGCGATCCGGCGAACCTGACCATCGGCGACTGCAGCACACAGCGCAATCTCAGCCAGCAGGGCAGGGATCAGGCCACCCGCATCGGTCAGGCGTTCCGGGATCGCGGCCATGCCTTTGACATCATGCTGACAAGCCAATGGTGCCGCTGCCGCGATACCGCCGAATTGCTGACCCTTGGCACGGTCGAAGAGGTGCCCGCCTTCAATTCCTTCTTTCAGGATTTCTCGAACCGCGACAGCCAGACGGTCGAGGCGCTGACGCTTCTGGCGGATCGCAATGACCGACCCTTCATCGTCACCCATCAGGTCAACATCCGCGCTCTTACGGGCCAGACCACCCGATCCGGCGAGGTTCTCGTGGTGCGTCATGCGGGCGACAAGCTTGAGGTTCTGGGGTCGATCCTGATCGACCCGTGACGGGGACAAAAACAAAGACCTCCGTTGCGAGAGCTTGCCGCAATCGCTAAACCGCGCGCCATGACAGACACCAAACACCCCTCGGGCGCGCCGTGGCGCAACTTTTATGGCCGGTTCAAGGGCAAGACCCTGCGCCCGAACCAGAAAGACTACCTTGAGCACGATCTTGACGCGCTCAGCCCCGGCGCGGTCTCGTGGGAGGAAAACCCCGACCGCACGCAACTCGACGTGGATGCGATCTTCGACGGCAAACCGCTGTGGCTCGAAATCGGGTTCGGCGGCGGCGAACATCTTGTGCATCAGGCGCAGACCTACCCCGACGTGGGAATTATCGGGTGCGAACCCTTCATCAACGGGGTTGCGATGCTGCTGGGCAAGATCCGCGATTCCGGTGTGACCAACCTGCGTGTGCATCCCGGTGATGCGCGCGATCTCTTCGACGTGCTGCCTGCAGGATCGGTCGAGAAGGCGTTTCTACTCTATCCCGACCCGTGGCCGAAAAAGCGCCACCACCGTCGCCGTTTTGTGACGCAGGAACATCTTGAGCCGCTGTTTAATGTACTCAAGTCCGGCGCAGAATTCCGCGTGGCCACCGACATTCCCGACTACGTCCGCCAGACCCTGATCGAAGTGCCCAAAGCCGGGTTCGAATGGCTGGCCGAAGGCCCGGACGACTGGCGGCAGTCATGGGACGACTGGCACTCGACCCGCTACGAACAGAAAGCCCTGCGCGAAGGGCGGAGGCCGCACTACATGACCTTCCGGAAACCGGATTGATGTCTCCGTTCACAGTTGCCATCGACGGCCCCGCCGCAGCCGGCAAAGGCACGATCAGCAAAGCTGTCGCCGCGCATTTCGAACTTGCGCATCTGGACACCGGACTGCTGTACCGCGCCGTCGGCGCGCGGATGCTGACAGGGGAAGACCCGATCGCGGCCGCACAAAGCCTTGTGGCCGAAGACCTCGAAAACCCCGATCTGCGCACGGCCGACGTAGCTCAGGCAGCGTCCAAAGTGGCCGTGATCCCCGAGGTGCGCGCGGCCCTACTGGATTTCCAACGCGCTTTTGCCCGGCGCTCGGGCGGTGCGGTTCTTGATGGCAGGGACATTGGCACAGTGATCTGCCCGCAGGCCGAGGTGAAGCTCTTTGTCACCGCCAGCGCAGAGGTCCGCGCGCAGCGGCGTCTGGCAGAACTCACCGAACGCGGGTTCGAGACCGATTTCGACACCGTTCTGACCGATGTCAAAGCCCGCGATGACCGCGACATGAACCGTGCCGATGCACCTTTGCGCCCGGCCGAGGATGCGGTGCTGATCGACACGTCCGACCTGAGCATCGACGCCGCTGTGGCCCGCGCAGTCTCCGCCGTGGAGGTCGTCCGCGAAAGGTAAGCCGATCTGCAAACGGCGGCACCCGGCCAAAAGTGGCTCTGCGCACCATCAGCACTTGCCAGAACGAACGTGCTCTGATAGGTCGCGCGCGTCGCTAAAAGGCAAATAACGCCGCGGACGAAGATCGAGCAGGGGTCGGCAATCACCGGCCCTCTTTGTTTTGCGGATGCCTTGACCAATCGCCTCACCGCAAGCGTGGGCACCAACCCCAGACCGGCGGAGACAACCGCTCGGCCAGAAAATGATACGTAAAGGAAACAGACGCCACATGGCTCAGAACGCATCTATGGAAGAATTCGAGGCACTGCTTAACGAAAGCCTCGAAATGGACACACCGGACGAAGGGTCCGTTGTCAAAGGCAAGGTCATCGCAATCGAAGCGGGCCAGGCCATCATCGACGTAGGCTACAAGATGGAAGGCCGCGTTGATCTTAAGGAATTTGCAAACCCCGGCGAAGCGCCCGACCTGAGCGTCGGTGACGAAGTCGAGGTTTTCCTGCGCTCCGCAGAAAACGCCCGCGGCGAAGCCGTCATCTCCCGCGAGATGGCGCGTCGTGAAGAAGCATGGGATCGCTTGGAAAAGGCATACGCAGACGACGCGCGCGTCGAAGGCGCGATCTTCGGCCGCGTCAAGGGTGGCTTCACTGTCGATCTCGGCGGTGCCGTGGCCTTCCTGCCAGGCTCCCAGGTTGACGTGCGCCCGGTACGTGACGCTGGCCCGCTCATGGGTCTCAAGCAGCCGTTCCAGATCCTCAAGATGGACCGTCGCCGTGGCAACATCGTTGTTTCCCGTCGTGCGATCCTCGAAGAGTCCCGCGCCGAACAGCGCGCCGAAGTCATCGGCAACCTCACCGAAGGTCAGGCAGTCGACGGCGTGGTCAAGAACATCACCGAATACGGTGCGTTCGTTGACCTTGGTGGCGTAGACGGCCTGCTGCACGTGACCGACATGGCATGGCGCCGCGTCAACCACCCGTCCGAGATCCTGTCGATCGGCGAAACCGTCAAGGTTCAGGTCATCAAGATCAACAAAGACACCCACCGCATCAGCCTCGGCATGAAGCAGCTGCAGGAAGATCCGTGGGATCTGGTTGCCGCCAAGTACCCGCTCGAGTCCGTGCACATGGGCCGCGTGACCAACATCACCGATTACGGTGCGTTTGTTGAGCTGGAGCCGGGTGTCGAGGGCCTTGTCCACGTCTCCGAAATGTCCTGGACCAAGAAGAACGTGCACCCGGGCAAGATCGTCTCCACCTCGCAGGAAGTGGAAGTCATGGTTCTGGAAATCGACGGTGCCAAGCGCCGCGTGTCCCTGGGCCTCAAGCAGACCATGCGCAACCCGTGGGAAGTGTTTGCAGAAACGCACCCCGAGGGCACCGAGGTCGAAGGCGAAGTCAAGAACATCACCGAATTCGGTCTGTTCGTTGGCCTCGACGGCGACATCGACGGCATGGTTCACCTCAGCGACCTCAGCTGGGACGAGCGTGGCGAAGACGCCATCCAGAACTACCGCAAGGGCGACATGGTCCAGGCCGTTGTCACCGAAGTCGATGTCGAGAAAGAGCGTATCTCGCTCTCCATCAAGGCACTCGGCGGCGACAAGTTCGCGGATGCCGTGGGCGGCGTGAAGCGCGGCTCGATCATCACCGTTCAGGTCACAGCCATCGAAGATGGCGGAATCGAAGTGGAATACGAAGGCATGAAATCCTTCATCCGCCGCTCCGATCTGTCGCGTGACCGCGCAGAGCAGCGCCCCGAGCGTTTCTCGGTCGGTGACAAGGTCGATGTGCGCGTGACCAACGTGGATAGCAAGACCCGTCGTCTGGGTCTGTCGATCAAAGCGCGCGAAATCGCCGAAGAGAAAGAAGCGGTTGAGCAGTACGGTTCCTCGGATTCCGGCGCATCGCTGGGCGACATCCTCGGCGCCGCGCTCAAGTCGGGCGACAACTGATCCGATTGATCGGTTAAGACATGAGACCCCCCGCATCCCGGATGCGGGGGTTTTCTTTTGTCCGGCGGTTTGGCTGGACGGAAGATGCGTCGACGCATCTTCGGCGTTCCGTTGACGGAACGCATGTTTGCCGATCGGTGGTCAGAGTTGCCATGCGCCGACGCATCGCCTGTTTCCGCTGACGGAAAAAGGGGGCTCTGCCCCCGTCCGCCAAAGGCGGCCTCCCCCGAGGTATTTTCGAAACAGAGAAGGCCTGGCCGTTATACGGCCACCTTGCGCAGCCCGAGGATCTCGCGCGCTTGTTGCCAGGTGGCGACGGGGCGGTCGTATTTCTCGCAGATCTCGACAGCGCGTTTGACCAAGGCGGCGTTTGACGGGGCGAGCGTTGTGCGATCCAGGCGGACGTTGTCTTCGAGCCCGGTGCGCGCATGGCCGCCGGACGAAATTGCCCATTCGTTCAGAACGATCTGGTTCGGTCCGATCCCGGCGGCGCACCACGGTGCGTCTTCCCCGAACAGGCGTTTGACAGTGTGGATGTAGAAATCGAACACCTCGCGGTCGACCGGCATTGCGTTCTTCACACCCATGACGAACTGCACGTAGGGCGTGGCCGCGATCTCGCCCGCTTGATGCATCGCGGCGGCGCGGAAGATGTGTGACAGGTCGAAGGCCTCGATCTCGGGCTTGATGTCGTAGGTCTTCATCTCCGAGGCAAGCCAGGCCACCAGATCTGGTGGGTTCTCATAGACGCGGGTGGGAAAGTTGTTCGAGCCCACGGACAGTGAGGCCATGTCCGGGCGCAGCGGCAGCATGCCGCCGCGCGTCTTGCCCGCGCCGGACCGTCCGCCGGTCGACATTTGGATGATCATGCCGGGACAGTGCTTTTCCACCCCTTCTTTCAGTCGCGCGAATTTCTCGGGGTCCGAGCTGGGCGTTTCATCCTCATTGCGCACATGGGCGTGCATGATCGTGGCGCCTGCTTCGAACGCTTCATGGGTGCTTTCGATCTGTTCCGCGATGCTGGTCGGAACGGCGGGGTTGTCGGCCTTGGTCGGCAGGGAGCCTGTGATGGCGACGCAGATGATGCAGGGGGGTGTCATGGGATCATGCGGTCCTTGGAAGCGTTTGGCGTGCACTTTGGCAGGAAACGCGGGCGTGTCAAACCGCTTGGTCGTCGCCGCCCAGATCGTCCCAGATCTCCTGCACCCATCCCTTGATCACCTGCGCCTCGTGCCAGCGGTTCGACATTTCGCGGCCGTCTGGGCCGGTCATGGCGTATTCCGGCGGGCCGAGTTCACACACGAAAATGCAATCGCCCGAGGCATTGCGGTTGCGCCAGTCGGCCATGCCCTCGCGCCACCAGCCTTTGAAAAGGTCCACCCATTTCTGGTGCTGCGGGAAATCCAGTTGCAGCTGGATTTGCTGTCTGCTGGCCACGCGTCCCTGAAAACTGTCCGACCGTTTCAGCACGCGAGAGATCAGGCCAAGATCATGCTCCGACAGCGGAAACCAGAATTCCCGGTCCACCACGTAATGCGAAAGATCCGCGCAAATCCGCATCTCTGGGATGCGGTCGAGAAGTTGAAGCGTCGTGTAGAGGTCATTGGTGATGCAGTTGCGGTGGGTTTCGAACTGGATCGGCATGCCGATGCGGTCAGACATTTCCATCCATGTCTCGATCACCGGGATCATGTCGTCGAGCGCGATTGGCATCACCTGACCGATCACATCGACAAACGGCGCGCCGAAATCGGCGGCCATGTGCAGCGTGTCTTCGAGGCTTTCGATCGTCTTGGGGAAGGCCACGATCAGCGGCGTCAGCTCATTTGCTTCCATATGTGGACGCACTGCGTGGGCGACCGCCACGTCTGACGCGCCAAGGTCAATCGCCATACCGTCGAACCCGGCTCCGGCGACCATTTTGCAGACCTGATCAAAGGGCAGTTTCACCCCCGTCTGGTCATGCGGCTGCATCGCCCAGAGCGAGGTGTAGACCTGAAGCCGCCTCACTCGGCGGGCACCCGGCGGGTGCGTCCGCCCGACACCGGCACAATCCAGACCTCGTTCATCGGGTACTGGCTTTCATCCTTGGCCATCAGCTTCTTGATGACTTCGATCTGGAACTCGATCCAGCCCATGCGGTGCACTTCACCTGCCTTGTCTTCGATCTTGTCGTTCAATTCACGCAGCTTCCAGAAGGGCACGGCGGGAAAGGTGTGATGCGCGGTGTGGTAGGGCATCTGCCAGCAGAGCCAGCGGAAAAACGCATTGGTGCGGGTCGAGCGGGTGTTTTCGAGAATGTCACTCTCGTGGCTCAATCCCAGATGTTCGATGGTGTTCTGCAACTGGTGCACCGGTTTCGTCAGCACCATCGGCAAAATCCAGAAGCTCAGCGCGGCCCAGCTTCCTGTCACCAGCGACACAATCCCGATCGCCGCATAAAGCGCCAGATGAATGCGGCTCTCGCGGATCACCTTTGCCTCCTCCTCGGGGCGGATGAACGGCTCCACGATCACCCCACGCGCGCGGCGGACCACACCGAACACCCGGTTGCGCCAATAGGTGATGCCAAAGAGCCAGAGCAGGTAGGTGGTCAGCGTATAGGGTTCGCGCACCAGTTCGCCGTCGCGCTCCCAGTCCTGCGTGTACTGGTGATGCGCGAAATGCATGATCTGGTCATAGTCGCGCGGGAAGATCTGGATGAAGCCGATGATCCGGCCGAAGACCTCGTTCAGGCTGCGGGTCTTGAACACGGTGGCGTGGCTGAGTTCGTGCTGCGCGGCATAGAGGAAGTTGAGCAGCACGCCGAGTGCAAAGCCCGTGACCCAGACCCAGCCGGTGCCCATCGCCTGCGCGTGCAGCACGCCGACGATCAGGATCGCCCCCAAATGGCTCGCCATCTGAATCGCGCCCTTGAGGTCCGATCTTTCCGTCAGACTGCGCAACTCGGTTGGCGTCAGCAGCTTGCGGCGCGAGAAACTGGCTTCCATCACTCTCTCCGGGTCTGTTTGCGCCAGACTGGCCGGGATTGGTGCAAAAAGAAAGTCCCGAGCGATGTTCACCTTCATCGCGCGGAGGCGCTGCTGAATCTGCGGGCATCCGCGCAAAACCGACCGTTGTGCGGAGACTCATTGTGTGACGCCTGTGTTGGCCTCACTATATTGAAAACGCATCACAGAGGTGAGCAGACCGATGCAATTCAATCGACGCCTTTTCGGGCTGGGGCTATTGGGCCTTGGCCTTTCTGCCTGTTCGCGGGCCGTGCCGGGTAGTGTGAGCACCAGCACGCCGAACGGGCTTCCCGCAGACCTGCGGCCCCAGCCAAACGCGGCCTATGACGCTTGGGTTGCGGCGTTCCGGGGCCGGGCGGCGGCGCAGGGAATTTCGCAATCAACGTTGACTGCCGCCTTTCGCGGCACGGGGTATCTGCCCGGCGTTGTGACGCGCGACCGCAACCAGACCGAGTTCAGTCGGACACTTGAGGATTATCTGTCCATCGCCACATCGGATGAACGTGTGCAGAAAGGGCGTGCGGCCTATGCGCGGCATCGCGGTACGCTGAACGCCCTCGAAGGCCGGTATGGTGTCGATGCAAAGATCATCTGTGCGATCTGGGGACTCGAAAGCTTTTACGGCGAACGGCGAGGCGAAGTCCCGGTGATCTCGGCCACCTCGACTTTGGCCTTTGACGGACGGCGCGGTCGGTTCTTTGAACAGCAGCTTATCGCGGCGCTGCGGATCATCCAGAACGGCGATATTCCGGCGTCCCGCATGACCGGGAGCTGGGCTGGTGCCATGGGGCACACGCAGTTCATCCCGACATCGTTCCTGCAATTTGCGGTGGACTACACCGGCGACGGCCGGCGTGACATCTGGTCAGACGATCCCAGCGATGCGCTGGCGTCTGCTGCCGCCTACCTTCAACGCAATGACTGGCAACGGGGCGTCGGTTGGGGGGCGGAATCCCCCGACGGTTCGCTTCAGCCGCAACCGGGCGGGCCGCGCTTTGCCACCACGGCGAATTTCCGAGTGATCAAGCGCTACAACAACTCTGACGCCTACGCGATTGGGGTCGGCCACCTGTCCGACCGGATCGGCGGTGCAGGCCCGCTGCGCATGGAATTCCCGCCGGATGCCAATGGGTTTACCAAATCGGACCGGATCGCGCTGCAGCAACGCCTCACTGCGCGGGGGTTTGATACGCAGGGCGCGGACGGGGTGATCGGGGCCAACACTGAAACCGCGATCCGCGCCTATCAGGCAAGTCGGGGATTGCCGGTCACGGGCACGCCCTCGCAAGCCTTGCTGCAAAGCCTGCGCTAGTTCGGTGCGTCGCGTGCTCGGGTGGCTGCGCAACACGGTTGTGCTGATATGGCTCTGCGCGGCCCTTTTGGTCAGCACGGTGGCCCTCGCGGTGCAGGCGGTGACGCTGACGGCCCAAGTGGCCACCGTCACCGCCAGCGCCTCTGCCGCCGCACTCAGCCATCGCAAGGAGCTGGCCAAGGCCATCGCGCGCACCAAAGCCAAGGCGCGTCTGCGTCGGATGCTGGTTGCGGTTCCCGTGATCGGCGCGGGGGCCGCCGTTGCGTTCGAGGCGCAGGATTTCCGCGACTGGCAGATCGACAACCCCGACGGCACATTTGCCGACTATTCCTGCGAAGTGGCCACGCTGAGTGCCGAAGTGGTGGACGAGGTGTTGCAAGACCTGCCGGACGGGTTGCGCCCCTCCCGCGACATGGTGCTGAACCAACTGCCCGAATGTGCGCCAGAGTCTTGATTTCAGCGATTCATTTTTGATGAATTTTTGGGCATTTATGGCATGATTGCCCATTTGTCGGGCGCAGCGTTTTGATGCTGGCCGCTTTCTGCGGTGCTTTCGCTCGGTTGTGGTGCGTGGCCAAGAAATGCGTTGGAACTCGGGTCACACCGATTGCTAGCGTTCCGCCAAGATGACTCACCTGACCGCCCTCACCACCTTGCCGCCGCGTTCTCATGGCAAGCTGACCATCGCCGCCAAGGCGCGGGCCGATGGCGTGTCGGCACTGGCTGACCTGCACCAGACCGGGTCTGCCAAGATCCTGATGACCCCGGCGCGGGATGCCGTCGAAGGCGTAATCCTGAACACCTCCGGCGGGCTGACAGGGGGCGACACCCTGTCCATCGCAGCAACCGCACAGGCGGGTGCGCGGCTGCGCCTGACCACTCAGGCCGCCGAACGGGTGTATCGCACCGCCGACGACACCACCGCGCGGGTGCGCAACATCGTGACGGTCGAAGCCGGTGGACGCGTTGATTGGTTGCCGCAGGAAACCATCCTGTTTCAGAACGGCGCGCTGCGTCGGTCCCTGACCATCAAGATGGCGTCCGATGCCCGTGTTCTGGTCGTCGAACCCGTCCTCTTTGGCCGCCTCGCGATGGGCGAAGTGGTCACGCAGGCCCGCTTTGCCGACAGCCTGACGCTTGAACGTGACGGCGAACTGGTCTTCCGTGACGCCAGCACCCTGCACGGCGACATCACGGCGATCCTCGACAAACCCGCGCTGGGCGGCGGTGCCCGCGCGATGGCGCTGGTCGTTTTCGCCGCCCCCGAGGCCGAGGCGCATCTCGACCCCATCCGCGCCATGCTGCCACCGGCCGCTGGCGTGTCGCTGGTTCAGGACGGTGTACTGGTCCTCCGCGCCTTGGCCAAAGACGGCTATGACCTGCGCCGCACCCTCATTCCTGTTCTTGATCGGCTGAGCGGTGACGCCCTGCCGCGATCCTGGAGACTTTGACGTATGAACCTGACCCCCCGCGAAAAAGACAAGCTGCTGGTTGCCATGGCGGCCATCGTGGCCCGCAAACGCCTCGAACGGGGTGTGAAGCTCAATCACCCCGAAGCGATTGCGCTCATCACCGATGCGGTGGTCGAAGGCGCGCGCGACGGGCGCAGCGTGGCCGACATGATGCAGGCCGGTGCGCAGGTGATCACGCGGGATCAGTGCATGGAAGGCGTGCCCGAGATGATCCACGAGGTGCAGGTCGAAGCGACGTTTCCGGACGGCACCAAACTGGTGACCGTGCACAATCCGATCCGGTGAGTTTGCATATTTTTGAAAAGAAGAAGCGAAAGGGTTTTGAAATGAAAAACGGTCTGGCTTTGGCAACAGTTTCTTTGGTTTGGGCAAGCTCTGCGATGGCGCATCCCGGTGTCCATGTACACCCGCATGACGGCGCACATTGGCTGGCGATTGTCAGCGCTCTGGGTCTGATCGCCGTGGCAGGCGGGTTGGCCCTTGCCCGAACCCGGTCACGCACATGATCCCCGGAGAGCTGTTCCCGGCCGAAGGGTCGCTGACCCTGAACCCTGACCGCCCGGCGATCACGCTGATGGTGGCCAACACTGGCGACCGCCCGGTGCAGGTGGGCAGCCACTACCATTTCGCCGAAACCAACCCGGCGCTCGATTTTGATCGTGACGCCGCGCGGGGCCACAGGCTCGACATTGCGCCGGGCACTGCCGTGCGGTTCGAGCCGGGCCAGAGGCGCGAGGTGCAGCTGATCCCGCTGTCCGGCGCGCGCCGGGTGATCGGGTTCAACCAGCAGGTCATGGGAGACCTCTGATGGCACGGCTGTTCACCCCAATGGACTACTGGGCCAACGCCATGCAGGTGGGCTGGGTCATGGTCGAAGCGCAGGGCGTGATCGCCATGCGCATGATGGGGGCGATAGGGATCTGGTCGGTGCCCAAAACCGAAAACAAGCGGATGCTGAACGAAAAGGTCTTTGCCTTTCTCAAAGGTGGCACTGACGCGTCGCTCGCCATGCTGGCAGGGAAAAGACCCGATGTGGTGGCAGCTTTGGCGATCAAGCCGATCCGGCAGACCACCCGCGCCAATCACCGGCGTCTGACGAAACGTGGAATGAAGAGAGGCTGACATGCCAGCACAGATCAAACGCACCGATTACGCCGCCATGTTCGGCCCCACCGTGGGCGACAAGCTGCGGCTGGCGGACACCGACCTGATCATCGAGGTCGAGCGTGACCTGACCGCCGAAGCCGTTGGCGCGGCGACAGCCGGGGGAAGCGGCGCGAATGCATTGGTCTACGGCGAAGAGGTCAAGTTCGGCGGCGGCAAAGTGATCCGCGACGGGATGGGGCAGTCTCAGGCCACCCGCGCCGACGGGGCGGTCGATACCGTCATCACCAATGCGCTGATCGTGGACTATACCGGCATCTACAAAGCGGATGTTGGTCTGCGCGACGGCCGCATCTACCGGATCGGCAAGGCGGGCAACCCCGACACCCAGCCGGGGGTGAACATCATCGTCGGACCGGGCACCGAGGCCATCGCCGGTGAAGGCCGTATCCTGACCGCGGGAGGGTTCGACAGCCACATCCACTACATCTGCCCGCAGCAGATCGAGGACGCGCTGCATTCGGGTCTCACCACCATGCTGGGCGGCGGCACCGGCCCTGCGCATGGCACGCTTGCCACCACCTGCACACCCGGCCCTTGGCACATTGGCCGCATGCTGCAGGCCGCCGATGCCTTCCCGATGAACCTAGCCTTCGCGGGCAAGGGCAACGCCTCGCTGCCCGCTGCGCTGGAAGAACAGGTCAAGGCAGGGGCCTGCGCGCTCAAACTGCACGAGGATTGGGGCACCACTCCCGGTGCCATCGACTGTTGCCTGTCGGTCGCGGACGGGATGGACGTGCAGGTGATGATCCACACTGACACGCTCAACGAGAGCGGCTTTGTCGAACATACCGTCAAAGCCATGAAGGGCCGCACGATCCACGCCTTCCACACCGAAGGGGCAGGGGGCGGTCACGCGCCGGACATCATCAAGATCTGCGGCGAGGAGCATGTGCTCCCATCCTCGACCAACCCGACGCGCCCTTTCACCGTGAACACGCTGGAAGAGCATCTCGACATGCTCATGGTCTGTCACCACCTCGACAAGTCGATCCCAGAGGACATCGCCTTTGCCGAAAGCCGCATCCGGCGCGAAACCATCGCGGCCGAGGATATCCTGCACGACATGGGCGCGTTTTCGATCATCGCGTCGGACAGTCAGGCGATGGGTCGTGTGGGCGAGGTGATCATCCGCACCTGGCAGACCGCCGACAAGATGAAGAAGCAACGCGGCAAGCTGCCTGAGGAAACCGGCGACAACGACAACATGCGCGTGCGCCGCTACGTTGCGAAATACACGATCAACCCCGCCATCGCCCACGGCATCAGCCGCGAGATCGGCAGCATCGAGGAAGGCAAACGCGCCGATCTGGTGCTTTGGCATCCGGCCTTCTTTGGCGTGAAACCCGAGATGGTCCTGATCGGAGGCACGATTGCCTGTGCGCAGATGGGCGACCCCAACGCATCCATCCCGACGCCGCAGCCGGTCTACACGCGGCCCATGTGGGGTGCCTATGGGCGCAGCGTCGAGAACTCGGCAGTGGTGTTTGTGTCAGAGGCGGCACAGGCCGATGGGATCGGCGAAAAGCTTGGGATCGCCAAGAAAACGCTCGCGGTGCAGAACACGCGCGGGATCGGCAAGTCGGACCTCAAGCTGAATACCGCGACACCCAAGGTCGAGGTGAACCCCGAAACCTACGAAGTGCGGGCGGATGGGGAGTTGCTGGTCTGCGAACCGGCAGCGGTTCTGCCAATGGCGCAGCGATATTTCCTGTTTTGATGAGTGCTTCCGATACATTCACGTCGCTAAACTGAGAAGTTCGACATGCTCACAGTCTCAACCTACCACAACCACACCCACTGCGCGCCAGCCGACACCATTTCTCTTAGCTACGAGGCGCGGTTCCTGCGGCGGCGCGTGCTGACCACCGATGGCGGTTTGGAGTTCCTGCTCGACCTTGAACAGACCACCTCGCTCGACCACGGCGGTGCGCTTAAGCTCGAAGACGGGCGGGAGATCGAAGTGGTCGCGGCCCCCGAACCGCTGCTCGAGATCACCGGCGAAAACCTTGTCCGGCTCGCCTGGCATATCGGCAACCGCCACACGCCCTGTCAGGTCGAGGCCACGCGCCTGCTGATCCAGCCGGATCACGTGATCCGCGACATGCTGGGCAAGCTGGGCGCGACGGTGACAGAGCGTGTCGAACCCTTCACCCCGGAAGGAGGAGCCTACGGTCATGGACGGACCCATTCGCACGCCCACTGACCCGATCCTGACGCTGGCGCAATGGCTGTCGCCGGGCTTTCCCATCGGAGCCTTCGCCTATTCCAGTGGATTGGAGCAGGCGATTGCCGACAAGGTGGTCACGCCCACAACGGTGGAGGATTGGCTGTCGGACATGCTGCGCGACGGCAACGGTGTGAGTGACGCGATCCTGATCCGGGCAGCCGCCAGCGGGATGGACCCGTGGGACGTGGACCAGACCGCGCGCGCCTTCTGCCCCAGCCGCGAACGGCTTTTGGAGGTCGACGCGCAGGGTACAGCGTTCTGTGACCAGTTGCGCGCAAACTGGGGCATCGACGCGACGGGCCTGACCTATCCGGCGGCGCTGGGCGTGGGGATCAGACACCTGGACCTGCCGCTGACCATGGCGGTGCAGATGTACCTGCACGCCTGGGTCGCTGCCGTGGTCGCCGCCTGCCAACGCCTGATGGCGCTGGGCCAGACCGAGGCGCAGCGCATTGTTGCGGCCCTGTCGCCGCTCTGTTCCGAGATCGCCGCGCAGACCGAAGACCAGACGCTTGACGATCTGACCAGCCAGAGCTTTGCTGCCGATATCGCCGCGATGCGTCACGAAACCCTCAGCCCAAGGATTTTCCGCACATGAGCACCCGCAACGGACCCCTTCGTGTCGGCATCGGTGGCCCGGTCGGTGCGGGGAAAACCTCGCTCACCGCGGCGCTGGCGAAACGGCTCAAGGACACCCATTCGGTGGGTGTAATCACAAATGATATCTACACGCAGGAAGATGCCGAGGCGCTGATGCGGATGCAGATCCTGCCGCAGGATCGGGTGATCGGCGTGGAAACCGGCGGCTGCCCGCACACCGCGATCCGCGAGGACGCGTCAATCAATCTGGCCGCCGTCGCCGAGATGGTCAAACGCCACCCGGATGTCGAAGTGGTGCTGATTGAAAGCGGCGGTGACAACCTCTCGGCCACGTTCAGCCCGGAGCTCGCCGACGTGACGCTCTACGTGATCGACGTGGCGGCGGGTGAGGAAATTCCCCGCAAAGGTGGGCCTGCATTGACCCGGTCGGACATTCTGGTGATCAACAAGACCGACCTCGCGCCGCACGTCGGTGCGTCCCTCGAAGTGATGAACCGCGACGCCACAAAGATGCGCGAAGGCCGTCCTTTTGTCTTTGCCGCGATCCGTCACGATCAAGGCGTGGACGAGGTTCTGGATCACCTTAAACGGGTCTCAGGGCTCTGACCTGTAACCATCCTGTTACCGCGATTTGCAGAATATGACATTCTGACGTATCTTTACCGAGCAGCAGTAATAAGAACGATAATAATTGGGGGCACTTATGCCCGAAATCGGAAAGCAAATCGCAGCCTTACCCATGCGGTGGAAGAAAGACGGAACCTTTCAGGTTCTGATGGTCACGTCGCGTGAAACCAAGCGTTGGATCATGCCGAAAGGCTGGACCATGGATGGCAAGAAACCCTGGACCGCCGCCGAGATCGAAGCATTGGAAGAGGCCGGAGCCATCGGCTATATCGGCACTGAGGTGCTTGGCACCTACAGCTACAGAAAGAAACTCGCTGACGGGTCATTTCTGAAATGCGAAGTCGACGTCTACCCGATGGTTGTCGAAAAGCTCAAAAGCAACTGGAAAGAGCGCCATCAGCGCAAGCGGCGCTGGTTCAGTCCAAAGGGCGCGGCCAAGCGGGTGAATGAAGCGAAACTGTCCAAGCTGCTCAAGAGCCTGTCCGACAAGCCGAAACAACAACCGGTAATCCGCGAATTCCTCAAAGCCTCCTGAACGGAGTGCGTCAATCGACGGGCAGCCCGCTCGGCACCCGCTCCGGTCGGCCCAAAGGACGTGTGAGCGCCGTTTCCCCGGTCAGGCTCTCCAGAAACGCCATCAGATCGTCAACCTGTGCATCGGTCAGGGAAACCGGCCGCACGTCCAGCGTTGCGGCCTGGCGCGCCATTTCAAGCTGGTCAGACTGGATCACGTAGTCGATCACGGCCAACCACGGCACCTCTGGCATAGCCGCCCGCGCCGGGTTCCAGTCATCGCGCATCGACACTGGGTCCGCCATGTGGCGCACCATATCCCGCAGGCTCGCATAGGCCCCGTTATGGCCATAAGGTGCGGTCAGCGTCACGTTGCGCAGCGGCGGGGTGCGAAAGCGGTAGGCGTCCTCAAGATCATCCGTCGCGCCCATCCGCCCCACATCGCGCGGGATCGGATCCCAGCGGCGGGTGCGCCCGGGTCCAAAAGCGGGCAGGGCCATTGCGTGAAAGTCCTGATCGCTCAGCAGCGGCCCGTTGTGGCATTGCGCACAGCGCGCCTCGCCAAAGAACAACTGCCGCCCGCGTTCGGCATCGTCGGGCAGGGGTGTGCCATCCGTCAGGAACGCATCATAGGGGCTGTCATAATTCGCCCATTCGGTACCGATGAAGGCGGCCAGAGCGTTGCCGATCTCGACAATGGTCACGTCCTCCGGGCGGTCGATATGGTCGAAGGCCGCGACAAACATCTGGCCGTATTCCGGGATTGTCCGCACCCGCTTGGCAAGGATCGGCCATCCGAGGTCGATCCGGTCGGTCACGGCGCCGATGATCTCGTTCTCGCCGGTATTCCCGGCCATCTCGAATTGCGCGGTCATCGGGAACAGCGCCTGCGCGGCGAGGATCGTCTCAAGCCCCTGTGGCAGCCATTCCTCGGCCGGGCTGTCATAGCCATTGCCGTAGATGTTCGAAATCTCGAGCCGTCCGTCATGGAACAGCACGCGCACGTCCTTGTGCCCGAGGTTCCACAGCGCCGGCGCGTTGCGCGGGATGCGCTTGCGGATACGGTCCGCCCCGTCGCCGGGCAGGCGCTTTGGCCCTAGGCCAACGCCGCCTTCTCCGATGCCCAAGGAAAGACCATCGCCGCCACCCAGATCGTGATGGTGACAGGTCCCGCAGGAGATATTCTTGTTTCCGCTCAGAATCTTGTCGTAAAACAGAAGTTGACCCAAGCGCGCCTGATCGGCATCGAAGGAGATGAAATCTTCCGCCGTAATGGGCTGCGCCAACGCAGGGGACGCAACAAGAGACAGAAAGACGGGCAGACCAAGATGAATTGGACCGGTTTGAGTGTCGCTCTTTGCCTCACGGCCTTGCCAGCGCTGGCCGATATCGAGGATGCGCGCGACCTGATGGAAGAGGGCCGTTTTGACGAGGCTTATGACGCGCTCTGGCCCGCGGCGCGATCGGGCAATGCCGAGGCCGAAGAACTGATCGGTGTCATGTACGCGCTGGGGTTGGGGGTCGAGCAGGACTATGTCCGCGCCTTCGACTGGTACCTGCGCGCGTCGCTCAAGGGACATCCCGGCGCGCAGTCGGGCATCGGCTGGTACTACGAAACCGGTCTTGGCCTGCCCGCCCCGGATCTCGTCCGCGCGTTCCTCTGGTACCAGCTCAGCACCATCGGCGGTGACCCCGACGCGGCCATGTCGGTCGAGGAGGTGGTCAAAAAGATGACGCCGGAACAGATCGAACATGCGCAACAGCTCGTGGATGACTACCGGGTCTGGCTCTACCCGTTTCGATAAGTGTTGCGGATTGCTCTAACAGGGGCAAGTGGCAGGAGTGTGGCGGGTGCGGTGCTTGGTGTAGGGTGCGTGCTTGCACGCACCGAACGCCGAATGCCCGTTCAAAGTGGTGCGTGCAATCACGCACCCTACGTCCGTTGGGGGTGGCCACAGGAAATGACAAAGCCGAACTTGGGAAGCGCGAAACAGCGGGCCATAGCGACGTGTCGACCTTCTTCGGATGTGGCGTGGATAAATCAAGAGGATCGACGGCAGGATCGCCACCAAGCGCGCCGGAGATGCACGGCGATCGACCGACGCTCAGACGATTCTCGGTCCTGCAAGGCACAGGGAAACAGCGCTGTCGACGTTGTGGAACCCCTGGCTGATCGAACGATCATCAATGCCTGTCAAACGTACGTCGAAGGTCTTTTCGCGCCCGTCCTTGCAACGCACGGTGACGGTGCCGTTCTGCACCGGCCCCTTGAACGTCAGGGTCACGTCGAAATCCGGCGGGTTGGCGAGGTTCTCTGCCGTGCGCCGCGCGGCCGCCTGTCCGGCCGGGTCGAGCAGCCCGCGCCGCCCGAGTTCGACCTCGGCCTCGCGGAACGCGGTCACGGCTGCGCTTTGGTCATAGAAGGTCGCCATCGGGAAGCGTTTCATTCCGTGTGTGATCCACATGGAGAACAGTTGCCCGTCCCCGGTGATTGCGATGGAAGGTTTCGACATGGCAGGGCTCCTGTTCCGGATCGCTGGTCGCTGTGCTGATCATGCATCAAGTTGAGCCATTCGCCAAACCCCGACGCATCGGACCACCGTACGCTCTGTTTCCCATCCCTTAACCATCCTCCCGGCATACCCACGCCCACAAAAGCTTTTGAGCGGGAAGGGTCACTCCCATGCCGCGCACCTTGAACTGACGCTCTCTTGATCCCCATCAGGGGCGACCATGAGAAACCGGTTTCAGAAGACCCCGACAGGGGTACAGGTCACGGGGGGAAACCCCCGGCAGATGAGAGAAATGTCAGGCCCAAAGGGCGGCGCCGCTTCTTCTCTTTTTTATAAATATGCCAAGACGACGCTTGGTGTGAAACGAACCGGCGGGGCAGGTCCCGACCGGATCAATAACGCGCACAAAAAAGGCCCCGGAGTTTCCTCCGAGGCCCAATTGCGTGTTTAGAACCGGATCAGTTCAGGTCGGCTTCGTACTCGGCTGCCAGATCGGCTTCGGCTTCGGCCACAGCCTTGGTCAGGGCTTCGAAAATTTCCGGACCGCCATCGACGTTTTCCTGGAACCAGTCGAACACCGGGGCTGCCGCATTGCGGAAGACTTCCTTTTCTTCCGGGGTCGGCACGTAGAGGTCACCGCCACCCGCGACAAAGTCCTGATACGCCTGGATCGACTTGCGCTTGGGCGAGGCGAATGTCGCCTGCTGAAGCGCGGCAAAGCCATCGACCACGACGCGGCGCATGTCTTCGGGCATGTCCATGAACTTTGCGTTGTTCATCACCCAGATCGCGCCCATGTAGGCGTGACCATCAAGCGTGACGTAATTCAGGCCCGCATCGGGGAACTTCATGCCCATAATGTCGGTGATGCCGTTCTTGGAGCCATCGACCACACCGGTCTGGAACGAGGTGAAGAGTTCCGGCCAGCTGATCGGGGTCGGGGCCGCGCCCATCGCCTTCACAACTTCCTGCGGCAGGTCCGCGACCACGGTGCGGATTTTCAGACCCTCGAGGTCGGAGGGCTGCGTCACGCGGCGCTTGGTGTTGGCAAAGTTGCGCCAGCCACCGGTGTTGCCGATGGTCATGATGCGGATGGTGTCGCCTGAATCCTCAAGCGCCATGTTGCGCATGGTGCGGGTGAAATCGCCCGACAGAACATGCTCCGCCACGCGGTCATCCGACATCAGGTACGGCAGGTCGAGCACCTGCACATAGGGGAAGATGCCCGCGGCACCGCCCGAGGTGGTCACGAACACGTCGATGGAGCCGTCAGAGACACCCTGAAGGCACTCCGCACCGCCCGAGCAAAGCTGCGTACCGATGAAAAGCTCAACCCCGATGCGGCCGTTCGAGGCGTTCTCGACATAGTTCTTGAACACGACGAGGCCGTCATAATCCTCGTCGTTTTCGTTCGAGTTTGCCGTGGCACGGATGGTGAAATCCTGTGCCGCCGCTGTCATTGCGCTGCCGGCCAGCAAGGCCGCCGTCAGTGCCACTTTTGTAAGACCTTTGAGCATAGTGTACTCCCTGTTGCTTTCTCGTGGTCGGTTACACGGGCCGTGTGACCCGCAGATGTCAGTCCGCAAATCCTGTGAGGCGCGGAATGGTCATGGAAATTTCGGGGATGAAGGTGATGAGGAAAATCACCACGATTTCGATGAAGAGGAAGGGCAGGATCGCCTTGGAAATGGTCTCGACCCGTTCGCCCGAAACCGAAGAGGCGACAAAGAGAACAAGCCCCATAGGCGGTGTGGCCAGACCCACGGTCAGGTTCACCGACATAATGATTGCGAAGTGGATCGGGTCGACACCCAGATCGACAAAGATTGGCCCGAGGATCGGCCCCAGAATGATGATTGCCGGTCCGGCGTCGAGGAACATGCCAACGACGAAAAGCAGCAGGTTGATCAGGAAAAGCAGGATCAACGGGTTCTGGCTCAGCCCCAGCACGAATTCCGCGAGGATCTCGGGTGTGTGCGACAATGACACAACCGTCTTGAACGCCATCGCCGCGCCCACAAGCAGCAGAACAGTAGCCGAGGTCATGGCGGCGCGCATGAACACGTCGGGCAGGTCTTTGATCTTGAGCGTGTTGAGAACGAACATCCCGATGATGATCGCATAGGCCACCGCCACGGCGGCCGCTTCAGTGGGTGTGAAGACCCCAGCCAAGATACCGCCAAGGATGATAACCGGCGTCATCAGTGGGAAGAACGCCTTGAGCGAGGCATCGCCCCTCTCACCCCAACTGGCCTTCTGGCGCGAGGCCGGGAAGTCGTACTTGTCGGCCATGAACTTGACCATGATCATCAGGCCGACACCCACGAGGATGCCGGGGATGATACCCGCGAGGAACAACGCGGCGACGCTTTCTCCCATCACATAGGCGTAGATGATCATGATGCCGGATGGCGGGATGATCGGGCCGATCACCGAACTTGCGGCGGTGATGGCGGCCGCAAACCTGCGGGTGTAGCCCTCTTTCTCCATTGCCGGGATCAGCATCGACCCCAGCGCCGACGTGTCCGCCACGGCAGAGCCTGACAGCCCGGCAAAGAGCATCGACGACAGCACGTTTACATGCGCCAGACCGCCCCGGAAATGGCCCATCATCGCCTGGCTGAATTCCACCAGTCGCATGGTGATACCGCCCCGGTTCATCAGCTCGCCCGCCAGCATGAAGAACGGGATCGCCATCAGTGGAAAGGACGCCATGCCGTTATAGACGTTGCGATAGAGCAGGATCAGGTCGCGGTCCTGACCGTTGAGCCAGAGCAGAATGCCGGGCGCGGCTAGCATTCCAAAGAACACCGGCAGGCCGATCATCAGGAAGAAAAGGAAAAGCGGAAGGAACCAGACCAGCATGGGATCACTCCGACGTCAGCTCGGCGTCGAGAGGCGAGCGCAGCTGATCGCCCCCTCCGGCCAGAGTGATGAGATTGCGCAGGATCAATTCGAAATTGACGATGAGGAGCAGCCACAGCCCGGTCACGAGCGATGCGATCTGCCAGGAGTTGGGCATCTTCTCCCAACCGCCGGGAGTGGGGTATTTCAGTGAGGCGCTTTTGAACTTGCCTGCAAGGCTGGTCATTTCGCCAAGCCCCATCTGCGCGCCGATATACAGCACCACGCCCGAGATCAGCAGCAGAGCAAGCGCCAAGAGGGCCGCGCCGCGTTGGGGCAGGGCAGAGGACAGGATCTCAAGCGCCACGAAACCACCCCGGCGATAGGCCGACGGCGCGATCACGGCGGTCATCCAAAGCATCAGGAAGATCGCCGCCTCTTCGGGCCAGGGCAGGGCATTGCCCAGCACGTAGCGAAAGAACACCTGCAACAGGATGGCGCAGACCATCAGACCGATGGCGGTAATCGCAATCCAGCGACCGATGCGGAGCACGATATCGAGCACGGCTTCCAATGGCTTCAGGAGCCACAGCAAAATGGCCATCAGGCCTCCTCCCAATCCCACACCGGCCTCCCTGCCGGTGGCCCCGCTTTTTATGTTTTATCGGGGCAGTTTATGTCGCTTCCGTAAATCCTCCGTAGCGCCCGCTGAAAAACAGAAGCGGGTCTCCCTCGCGTGTGGTCACCCGGCGCACGCGGGCGACAACGATGGAATGATCGCCACCGTCATGCTCGGACACCTTGGTGCATTCGAACCGGCTCAGGCAGCCGTTCAGCAGCGGGACATTGTGGTCGCCGATTTCCCAGTCGAACTGGTCGAACGGGTTGCCGTTGCGCGCAAAGGCCGTGCAGAGGCCCGCCTGTTCCGCGCCGACCACATGGATCGCAAAATGATCTGCCGCCATGAAGAACGGATAGCGGCTTGATGATTTGGCCGGCGACCACAGCACCAGCGGCGGGTCGAGCGACACGCTGGCAAAGCTGTTGGCGGTGATGCCCAGCGGCCCATCGCCTGCATCGCAGGTGATGACGGTCACTCCGGTTCCGAAACGGCCTAGCGCATCGCGAAAATCGCGGCTGCTCTGCTGTGCGGGGTCAAAGCTGTGCGTCAAGGCGTTCATCGCTTGTCTCAGGCCACTTCATGTCCAAGGGCGTGCGTGTAAAGGTCAAACCATGTCTCCCGGTCGATCTGAATCTTGGCAGCATCGCCGATGCGGGCGATGCGGTCCAGATTGTTGGTGCCGAGGACAGGTAGGATGCGCGCCGGATGCGCCAAGAGCCAAGCGACAGCAACAGCCGCTTCGTCAACGCCGTAATCGTCGCCAATGGACTTGAGCGCGGCGCGCAGTGCCGCGTTTTTCGGTTCGAAGAGCGAGCCTCCACCCAAGGGCGACCATGCCATCGGCGGCTGGCCGTTCTTCTGGTGGAACGCGATATCGCCATTGGTGAAAGGCGCGTGATGCAGAAGGCTGATCTCGATCTGGTTTGTGACAAGCGGGGTCTTCATCGACGCCTGCAACAGTTCCCAATCCCAGGGGCGGAAGTTCGACACGCCAACTGCGCGGACCTTGCCGGACGCCACAACCTCGTCAAGCGCAGCGCCGGTTTCGCAGGCATCCATCAGCGGGTCGGGGCGGTGGATCAGCAGAAGGTCGATATGGTCGATCTTCATCAGCCGCAGCGAATGGTCGACCGAGGACAGGATATGGTCGCGCGAGGTGTCGTAGTATTTGACCAGCGCGCCAGAATAGCGTCCCACCGGGGCCACTATATCGCACTTGGTGACGATCTCGATCTGATTGCGCAGCTCGGGGGTCAGAGCCTCGCCGAGGATCGCTTCGGCCTCATAGCCGCCATAGATGTCGGCCTGGTCCATCGTGGTGATGCCCTGATCAAGGCAGGCGCTGATCTTGTTGCGGACGTGATCCACGCTTGTGTCAGCATCGTCACCCAGCCGCCACATGCCATAGACAAGGCGGCTCATCTCGAGGGCGTCGTTGAACTTCACACGATCCATTAGCGGCGGACTCCGTTTCCAAGTGGGGTTGCGGGGGTGCCGTTCGGCACACGCCCATACGCTTCGTTCAGTTGTACGGTTTTCAGTTGCGGCAGCACCCTGCTGCCAAAATGGCGGCATTCGTCCAGATGCGGATAGCCCGACAGGATAAAGGCGCGGATACCCATCTTCTGGTACTGCTCCAATTCGCTCAGCACCTGATCGGTGGACCCCACCAGCGCCGCTCCACAGCCCGAGCGCGCGCGGCCCACACCTGTCCACAGATGCGGCTCTACAAAGCCTTCCATATCCGCCAACTCGCGGTTCTTGGCTTGATGCGACACGCCGAGCGAGGTGGCGTCCAACGCGCGTTCGCGGATCGTCTTGCCCTGTTCTTCGTCCAGCTTGCTGACGATGTGCTGCGCGTATTCGCGGGCCTCGGCCTCGGTATCGCGAACAATGACATGTACGCGCAGGCCGTAGTCCAGCGTCCGCCCATAGCGCTCGGCTACCGCGTTCACATCTTTCATCCGTTGCGCCAACGCGTCTTTCGGTTCGGGCCACATCAGGTAGACGTCGCAATGCTGACCACACAGCTCCAGCGCGTCGGGGGAATAGCCGCCGAAATACAGAAGGGGGCCGTTTGTCTGGTAAGGAACCGCCGGATCGGTGGTCAGGCCTTCGAAATTGTAGACCTCACCTTTGTAATTGATCTCGCCTTGGGTCCACGCCTGCTTGAGGATCTCGACCACCTCGCGCGAGCGCTGGTAGCGCAGCTTGCTGTCTTCCTTCTCGCCCGGGAAATCCGAGGAGATGATGTTCACCGTCAACCGCCCTTCAAGCATATGGTCCAACGTGGCGATGGTGCGGGCCAGCATGATCGGTTGCATCTCGCCGCAGCGCACGGCGGCCAGCATGTTGATCTTTTCGGTAATCGGCGCGCAGCCGGCGACAAAGGACAGCGTGTCCTGACCCACCTGATACGATGACGGGCAAAGGATGTTGCGGAAGCCCTGCGCTTCGGCCTCTTTCACGATGCCCGAGCAATGCGCAAAGCTCGACCGCAGTTTGCCGTCGGGCACGCCAAGGAATTCGTAATCGTCAGAACAAAGCGCCGCGAACCACGATACCTCTGCCGCGTCGAGGTCGGGGGAGGTGATCGGCACGATGGTCATAAGGTGTCTCCGAAGCGCATCATTTCCTCTTGCGTAGCACCGTCAAAAATGTAGATCAATAGTGTATCAATTTTTTGGTGCAAGAAATGTCCGACACCCACGCCCTGCCAAAATATGTCCAGATCAGCGAATTGCTGATCCGCGATATTCAGGCTGGTCGCTTGGTTGATGGCGAACGTTTGCCGCCTGAACGCGAAATGGCGACGCGGCTTGGCATTTCGGTGGGCACCTTGCGCAAATCGCTTGATGAGCTGACCGCGCTGGGCTTGCTCGAACGGGTGCAGGGCTCGGGCAATTACGTCTGCGCGCAAGAGGATACGCAGTCCGTCTACGCGTTTTTCCGCGTGGAGTTGATCGAAGGCGGCGGGTTGCCGACAGCCGAGCTTCTTTCGGTGGACCGTTTGCCCAAGCCTGAAGGATTGCCGTCTTTTGGAGAGGAAGACGACGGTCATCGGATTCGCCGCTTGCGCCGGTTGAACGGTATTCCGGCGGTGCTCGAAGAGATCTGGCTCGATGGCAGCTATGTCGATCAGATCGACGCCGTGGCGCTCCGCGAGTCGCTTTATCTCTACTATCGGGAATCTCTGGGCCTCTGGATCACCAAGGCGGTGGACCGGCTCGATCTGGATACCGTGCCGGATTGGGCCCCGTCCGCCTTTGGTCGGGCTTCGGGCCTGCCCTGCATGCGCGCCACGCGTGTCAGCTATGGCCCGGATGGCGAGGCGGCGGAAGCCTCTTGGAACTGGATCAATACAGACGTCGCGCGTTACGTCGCGCGCATCACCTGAAGGACCAACATGAAAGTCATCAATTACGGCATCATTGGATGCGGCATGATGGGGCAGGAGCACCTGCGCAATATCGCACTGCTTGAAGGCGCGCGTGTGGCTGCGATATTCGAGCCGGATGAGATCATGGCGGCGGCGGCCAAGGCGATTGCGCCCAATGCCAAGCTTGAGGCGTCGATTGCCGATCTTCTGGCGCGTGATGATCTGGACTGCCTTCTGGTCGTCAGTCCGAACCATTGCCATATCGATGCGCTGGAGCAGATCGCGGAATTGAACCCGTTGCCGCTCTTGATGGAAAAGCCGCTCTATACTGATCCGGCAGACATCGCGCGGGTCGAGGCGATTGCCGCCAGCTACCCGTCGCCGATCTGGGTGGCGATGGAGTACCGCTATATGCCGCCCATCCAGACCTTCGCCGAAGAGGTGCAGCGCGCCACCGGTGGGGTGAAGATGCTGACGATCCGCGAACACCGCTTTCCCTTCCTGCACAAGGTGGGCGACTGGAACCGCTTTAACCGCAACACCGGCGGCACGCTGGTCGAGAAATGCTGTCACTTCTTCGACCTCATGCGCCTGATCCTGGGGTCCGATCCGGTGCGGGTGACTGCCAGCGCGGGGCAGGAGGTCAACCATCTGGATGAGACCTATAACGGCGAAGTGCCCGACATCTGGGACACCGCCTATGTGATCGTCGATTTCGCCAATGGCGCGCGGGCGATGCTGGAGTTGTGCATGTATGCCGAGGGCTCCAAGTATCAGGAAGAGATCAGCGCGGTGGGTCCGAACGGCAAGATCGAAGCCTTTGTGCCGGGGCCGGGGCGGTTCTGGCCAACCCATCTTGGGGTTCCGCCGGTGGCGCAGGTGATCATTTCTCCGCGTCATCCGAAAGGGCCTCAGGCGGTCGAAATTCCGGTCGATCCAGCAATCCTTGATGCGGGTGATCACAACGGATCCACCTTTTATCAGCACGCCAAATTTCTTGAGCTGGTGCGCAATGGCGGGGTGCCAGAGGTGTCCATCCATGATGGGGCCTGGGCTGTGCGCATGGGGATGGCCGCGCAGAAATCTGCGCAATCCCATAGCGTTGTCGAGGGTTTTTGACGCGATTTCAGGCGGGCTTTTCACGCAACACTTTGGCGGAAACGGGTCAAAAAACAAATTTTCGCCATAAACACCGCTTTGCCCAATAGATTTTTTGATCTATCAAAAGATAGGCAAAAAAATAAGTCGAACCCGAATACGGGCGGCGTTGAGGTAGAGCGGTGTTGTTATGAATGCGATTAATTTCGTTGTCCGTACGCGTGCGGGTGCGGTCGAGCGTGGTGTAGTTGGTGCAGAAGATCGGGGATACCTGATCGACGCTGCTGGTGGCCGCGAAATTTCTCTCAATCTTCATAGATCCGATTTGCGCAGCTATGACCGCGTGGCGAACGATCTGCATATTCTTCTGGCAGATGGCCGGGTGATCGTGCTCGAGGATTATTTCGATTCCAGCGGCAGCCGCCTGTTTCTCAGTACAAACGGCGTCCTCAGCGAAGTGGCCTTTGCCGAAGGCGACGGCGGCGCGCTGTTCGCGCAATACGGCGATGTCGCTGCCTGGGGCAAATGGAGCCCGGATGACGCGCTGATCTTCTTTGACCGCGCCGAAGTCGTCGCGGCCGATTACGTCGCTGCCGAGAATGAAAGCGATGTCTCGATGCTGGCCGCAGGATTGCTGGCAGGCGGCGGGATGCTGCCGTGGCTTGCCGGTGGCGCAGCGGTGGCAACCGGCGCAGCCGTGATTGGCGGCACCGGCGATGGCGGTGGCGGCGGTGGCAGCCTGACCGGCAACAATGGCGAAAGCGGCGGCCCCAAGACGCCAACCGTCAATGACGGCGAATACGTGATCGGCGGTGACGGCCTGACCGAAGAGGACCGCACCGTTCTGGTCAGCGGCACGGCAGAATCCGGCGATACCGTCGTCGTCGTGATCGGTGACAAGACGCAGACGACCACAACCGGCACTGACGGCAAGTGGGAAGTGATCTTCACCGGCCCGAATTTCCCGGCCGACGGCAGCTACACCACCACGGTCACGGTGACCGGGGGCGGCGGCACGACCACCACCCTGACCGGTCCGACCGTTATCATCGACACCACACCGCCGCCGCTTGTGATCACCAGCGGCACCACGGCGAGCGGCGACATCATCACCGAGATCGAGTTTGATGGCGGTGCGACGATCACCGGCACCACCGAGATCGGCGCAACGGTTGTCGTCATTGCGGGTGGTGTCAGCCATGTGGCGGATGTGGATGCGCAGGGCAACTGGAGCATTACGCTCACCAGCTCCACCTTCGAGCGCGGTGAATATGTCGAAGCAATCCGCGTGATTGCGACCGACAGCTTCAACAACTCGACCACGATCAATGACGGAATCGAGATTGACACCGTGTCGGGTGTGACCATCAACACCACCACCATCGAAACCGATGGCATCATCAACGCAGATGAGCGCAGCGACGGCGTTCAGATCACCGGCACCACTGACATTGGCTCGACGGTTGTCGTCGAAATGAACGGCTATACCCGCACCGCATTTGTCGATGCGCAGGGCAACTGGACAGTGACCTTCATTGCCACCGAGATCCCGGTCGGCGAACAGAACCTGACGATCAACGCCACCTCCACCGACGCGGTGGGCAACACCAGCAGCGCCACGGGGCAGGTCGTGCTTGATACATGGGTGCGCAATTTCGACATCACCAGCCAGGCGGGTGGTGCCGATGGCATCGTCAACGCCGAAGAAGCGGCTCAGGGCATGGTTGTCACAGGCACAACCGAGCCGGGCGCTACAGTGACTGTGACCCTTGGCGGTGTGTCGCGCAGCGCGAGCGTTGATGTGAACGGCAACTGGACCGTCACCTATTCTGCCAACGAACTGCCGAGTGGTGAGCAGACTTCCACACTTACTGCAAGCTCGACTGACCGCGCGGGCAATACTGCGACCGAGACCCGCAGCGTGGTGTTCGACACTGACGCCGGTCTCTTGACGATCAGCCCAGCACCGATCGAAACAGACGACATCGTCAACCAGGCCGAAGCCTCGGACGGCGTTGTGATCACAGGCACATCCACCCCGTTCGCGATGGTTGACGTGACGCTGGATGGGGTCGCCAAGACCGTCCAGACCGACAGCTTCGGCATCTGGCGCGCGAACTATGCGGCAGGCGAGGTTCGTCCCGGTGAGTATGAGGCACAGATCACCGCCTACACCGTTGATGCGGCGGGCAATGAACTGACCCGCTCTGACACCGTGATGGTGGACACTTTCGTGCGCAACTTTGCAGTCAGCGCCAACCCGGTCACATCCGACAATATCGTCAACAATGCCGAACAAGGGCAGGGCGTGACGCTGAGCGGCGCAACCGAGCCGGGCGGAACCGTAACCGTAGTTGTAGAAGGCGTCACCCGCGTGGCGAGCGTCGATTCGGGGGGCAACTGGACGGCGATGTTCTCGGGCTTCGATCTGCCGGATGGCACCTACACCACCACCGCACAGATCAGCACGCAGGACCGTGCGGGCAACACCGCGACAACCACCAAGACCTTCCAGGTCGATACCGAAGTGGTGCCGCTCACCTCGACCAGCCAGCCGGGCGGGTCTGACGGCATCGTTGGCGAGGCAGAAGCAGCTCAGGGCTTTACCCTGACCGGTCAGGTCGAGCAGGGGTCTTCGGTGATGGTGACCATCGCAGGTCAGCAGATGCAGGCGCAGGTCAGCGCCGCTGGCGCGTGGTCCGTAGCCGTGCCGCCAAGCGTGATCCCGACAGTGAACGGCGAAAGCGTGTCGATCCAGATCGCCGCGACCGATGCGGCGGGCAACACCAAGTCGATCACCGAAACCATGGTGGTGGACAATGTTGCGCCCGATGCCCCGGACATGACTGCGATCACCCGCGATCAAAGCCAGGCTGTGCGCGGCATCATTCTTGAAAACACCGGCGATGACGTGGTCATCGAACGGGTCAGCAATTCCGGCTCGCAGAACGTCAGCTTCAACGACCAGGACAACACGTTTACCGGGGAAACGACCTACTCGTTTACCCAGGTCGTGCCGGACGGCTCTCACCTCGTGATCACGGCCACCGATGCCGCGGGCAACAGCTCGGGGACATATGTGGTGGTCGATGATCCGAACACCTCGCAAAGCAACGTCACTCTGGCGGGCAACCTTGGCGGTCGGGAGATCGACGCGATCGACCTCGAGTTCACCGAAGAGGCAACGCTGACCATCACCGAAGCGCAGATCGTTGCGATGACGGGCGAAGACAACACGGTTCGCGTCCTTGGCAACACAGACGACTCGGTTCGGATCACCGGTGCAACCCGCACCGGTACCCGGTTCGAGGATGGCCAGAGTTACGACGTTTACGATCTGGGCGACGCAACCGTTCTGATCGACGACGACATCAACAGCGTCACAATCTAAGCAAAAGGACAGACTGTTCGGGCCGTTACAGCGGCGGCCCGGGCCCCGACACAACAAAAAGCCAAAGGCGGGGTTCGATCGAGATGAGGCAGAAAACAAGAGCCATCGCAGGAGCAGTCCTCGCAGCAACGGCTCTTTCGGGATGTATGCAGGATTTGGGCGACGGGGCGGTGTCCCGGCTCCTGACCGCGCAGCCGGGTGCGCCCGCTGAGCTCGCTGGCGAGACCAAGACAGCTGCGCCCAACCCAGCCTCGGTTCAGGAAGTCTCTCCGGTTATTGCAGAGCTTGCCGCACGCCAGAGCGTATTGGTGCCCGGCTCTCCTTATGCCGAAGTGGCAGCGGGTGTACTGGCCGCGGACGCCCGTGTCGCAGAGGCAGAGCTGCATGTGGCGCAACTGCGCGCCGAGGCGGCTTCAAAGAACTGGTGGCCAACGATTTCTCCCCGCATCACGCTGACATCACTGGGAGATCTGGTGGCCGATCTGGTGATCAATCAGGTGCTGTTCGACAATGGCCGCAAGAAAGCCGAACGCGAGCTTGCAAAGGCGGATGTAGAACTGGCGGCGGTCAATCTGTCGGAAAGCAGCAATGATCGCGTCTATGATGGGTTGGTTCTGTACCTTCAGGCCGAAGAGGGGCGCGCTGCGGCAGACCTCTATGGTCAGGCGCTCAAGGACATGGGCCGGTTTGAATGGGTGATGAACGAACGCGTCACAGGTGGCGTGTCCGATTTCTCTGACCTCAACGTGCTGAAACAGAAACTGGCCGATCTGCGCGCCCGGGATACGGCAGCGCGCGAAAAGACCACCCGCGCTGTCGCCGAGCTGAACGCGATGTCCGCCATGCCTTTGGCCGACCTGCGCGGTTTGCACGGGATGGGAGAGACATCGTCGCATCAGTCGCTGAACGTGCTGCGCGCGCAGGTCGAACGCGATCGGCAACTGGCGCAGGCCAAGATTGCCAGAGCGGCGCATCTGCCGGGGCTGTCGGCGGGCGGCAGCATCCGCAATGGCGGCGAGGGCATCAGTCTCAGTGCCAGCACCGAACAGATGCTGGGCATCGGGACCGGTGCGTCGCTCAAAGCCATAGAGGCAACAAAGATCACCGCGGATCGCAAGGTCACCGAGGCCGAGAACATCTCGCGCCGCGCCATCGAGGCGGACCAGCGCAGCATTGCCGCGCTGAAACGGCAAGCGGCTGAGGCCAAGGCGCTGACCACGCAGGCCAAGACCAATCTCGACCTGTTTCAACGCCAATATGATGCCGGCACCCGGCAGGTGATGGATGTGGTCAGCGTTTATGAAACCTTCCTGCGGGCACTGGAAAAGGAACTGACTCTCACGTTCCAGGCCGCCCGCGCCGAACTGGACGCCGCCAACCGGTTGGGCGTTCTTGCTGATGGAGCAAAGATTTGAGCGGCGCGAGCAACATAACTCTCCTGTCGGGCCGCGCCAAGAACGCGGTTCTGCGCATGGTCCCGCAAGGTGCAAAACCGGCCAATGAGCCGAAACGCGCGCCGCGCTATTCCGACCGGGTCCATGCCCGCACCGACTTGATCCGCACCTATGCAGGGCGTCTCGGGCTGACCACCGTGGCCAGCGACATCACCGAAGCCATCAGCCTGCATCAGGATGCCAATGGCGCTGTCGGTAAAGACGCATTGATCGCAGGGATGAAAGCAGCCGGTCTGCTGGCGCAAGGTCTGCACGTGCCACGTCCGGCCCCCGAGCATTGGCCCGCGATTGCTTTGATGAGCAACGGACAGGCGGTTCTGGTACTCGGTCAGGACCGCATGACCCTGTCGATCTGGGATGACACTGCAAAGGACAAGATCGAGCGTGTCGATGTTGCCGAATTTGCGCCCTATTACAGTGGCGTCCTTGTGCGTGGCGAGGCCCCGGTGGAAACTCTGGCCGAGACGCACACGGACAGCGGGCTGAAAAGCCATTGGTTCTGGGGAAGCTTCAACAATTACACCCGCCAGTTCGGCGAAGTCGCGCTTGGATCGTTTGTCGCCAACATTCTGGCCGTGTCGGTCGCGCTGTTTTCCCTGCAGGTCTATGACCGTGTGATCCCGCACCAATCCTCGGCCACGCTCTGGGTGCTGGCCATCGGCGCCGCGATGGCGCTGATGCTGGAGGCGTTTCTCAAGGTCGCCCGGTCGACCCTTCTGGATGGCGCGGGGCGGCAGATCGAAACCGGAGTGCAGCAGACGTTGCTGAACAGGCTCTTGGGTATGCGCTCTGACGCGGCGGGCCGGTCACCTTCGCAGCTTTTTGCGTCGATGCGCGAGTTCTCCTCGGTGCGTGAGTTCTTTACCGCTGGCACCGTTGGAGCGCTGGCGGATATCCCGTTCATCGTGCTTTTCCTGCTGATGGTCTGGTCCATCGCAGGCAGCGTGGTCTGGGTGCTGGTCGCCGGTGCTGTGCTTATGGTGATCCCCGGATTCCTGATGCAGAAAAAGATGATCCGCATCACCCGAGAAATGCAGGGCGCCTCAACCAAGCAATCGCGTCTCTTGAACGAGACCGTGACCGAGCTTGACACGATCAAGACCCAACGCGCCGAAGACCGCTTTGCCCGCCAGTGGGAAGAATTGACCTCGGTGCAATCGCTTAAGTCGTCCGAACAACGCCGCCTTGCCGCCGCGTTGACGTTCTGGAGCCAGGGCGTCCAGCAGGCCACCTATGTGGGCGCGGTGATCGCGGGCACATATCTTGTCTTCGCCGGCGAGTTCACCGTGGGGTCGATCATCGCCGTGGGCATCCTGACCTCGCGCACGCTGGCACCGCTGACACAGCTTGCCGGCATCATGGCACGCTGGGGCAACGTCAAAGCCGCGCTGGATGCGCTGGACGGGATCGCGGAACTGCCGCAGGACCGTCAGGAAAACCGAAAATACCTGCGCCGCGAAAAGCTGGAAGGCCGGTTCGAACTGCGCGAAGTCACCTTCCGCTACGACGAAGAAAGCCCGTCCGTCCTCGATATCCCGAGCCTTGTGATTCAGCCGGGTCAGACACTGGCCATCCTCGGCACCAACGGGTCGGGCAAGTCCACGATGCTCAAGATGCTGGCGGGGCTATACGCGCCCACCTCCGGATCGATCCTCGTTGATGGCACCGACATGAACCAGATCGACATGCGCGATATCCGCCGGTCGCTGGGCTATTTGGGGCAGGATGTGCGCCTCTTCCACGGCACGCTGCGGGACAACCTGAACCTCAACATGATGGAGCGCGACGACGACCGCCTTTACGAAGCGCTGGACTTCGCCGGGCTGGGCCAGTTTGTGAAAGGCCACCCGCAGGGGCTCGACCTGCCCATCCGCGATGGTGGCGAAGGGCTTTCCGTCGGACAGCGCCAATCCATCGGCTGGGCGCGGCTGTGGTTGCAAGACCCCGATGTGTGCCTGCTGGATGAACCCACAGCGGCGCTGGACCAGACGCTGGAAAAGACACTGATCTCGCGGCTTGAAAGCTGGCTGGCGGACCGCACCGCAATTGTTGCCACGCACCGCGTGCCGATCCTTGCTCTTGCCGATCGCACCTCCGTTCTGGCCTCTGGCCGGTTGGTGGTCGATGGCCCGCGCGATCAGGTGCTGAACCACCTGCGCACCGGACAGGGGGCGTAAGCGATGGCAGTCAGCACAACCGATCTCAACGCTCAGCTGGGCCGCCGGATGCGCGGCCCGTCGATGGTGATCTGGCTGTCGGGGGCTGCGGTGTGGCTCTTCATCATCTGGGCCGCCTATGCGTGGATCGACGAGATCGTTCGCGCCGATGGCGAATTCATCTCGACGTCGCGCCCGCAGATCATCCAGAACCTCGAAGGCGGCATTCTGGCCGAGCTGCTGGTCAAGGAAGGCGACGAGGTGATGCGCGGCGACGTTCTCGCCCGCCTGTACGGCACGCAGTTCCGTTCCTCGGTGGATGATCTGGAAGACCAGATCACCGCGCTCGACATCCGCCGTTTGCGGATCGAGGCGGAAATGGCCGGTCTCGTGCAGTTCGAAATCCCGTGGGAACTGCGCGAACGCAGCCCGGAAATGGCGGCATCGGAGCTGGCGCTGTTGGCCGCGCGGCAGCTCGACTTCAACTCACGGTATGACGGCGCGCGCCGAGTTCTGGATCAGGCGACGCAGGAAAAGACCCTGATGGAGAACCTTCTGGACAAGAAGGTCGTCGCCCTGATCGAAGTGACCCGCGCCCGCAAGGCGCATGCGGATGCACAGATCAAAATGGACGAGATCATCACCCAGACCGAACTGACCCGCGCGCAGGAATATTCCGAGACGCTCAAGGAACTGGCCACGCTGAGGCAGAACCTGCGGTCGTCGCAGGACCAGCTGAACAGAACGGTCTTGGTCAGCCCCATGCATGGTGTGGTGAACAAACTGGGTGTGACCACCATCGGCGGCGTGGTCCGCCCGGGCGAGGAAATCCTTCAGATCATCCCGCTGGGCGAAGAGCTTTATGTCGAAACCAAGGTCGCACCTGAAAACATCGCCGGGATCCGGCCAGGGCAGGAAGCGACAATCAAGCTCTCGGCCTATGATTTCACCATCTACGGTTCGCTCAAAGGCCGTGTCGATGTGATTTCCGCCGACACGTTCAAAGACGAACGCCGCCCCGAAGCGCCTGCGCACTACAAAGTCACCGTGCGGGTCGACAAAACTTCGCTCACCGACCGTCAGCGCCAATTGGAAATCCGTCCCGGCATGCAGGCCACGGTCGAGCTGCACACCGGCGAAAAGACGGTGCTGCAATACCTGTTGAAGCCGCTCTACAAATCCCGCGAAGCGTTGCGCGAACCATAAGGCCATGCCGGGCTGCGCCCGTCATGACACGGTGTCTCGCCTTCGGCTCGGGCCTGCGGTGGCGTGATGCCAATGACCGCGCCGTGCCTGTGGCAGATCGGGTGCACCTGTCGAGGTCAATCCTCGGTATCCATCCAGATCGTGACCGGACCGTCGTTCAGCAGCCGCACTTTCATATCCGCGCCAAAGCGCCCTTTGGCGACGGGAATACCCTGCGCGGCCATCTGATCCGCGAAGTAGTCATAAAGGCGGTTTCCGTCGTCCGGGGCGGCAGCGGTGGAAAAGCCGGGACGGTTGCCGCGGGAGGTGTCGGCGGCGAGGGTGAACTGGCTGATCACAAGGGCGCTGCCGCCGATATCGGCGACCGAGCGGTTCATGCGGCCTTCGTCATCCTTGAAAACGCGCAGCTTGGCGATCTTGGCGGCGAGCCTGTCGGCCTGTGCCTCGCTGTCGCCCTGCATGGCGCAGATCAGGATCAGAAGGCCCGCGCCGATCTCGCCGAGCACCTCGCCATCGACGGTGACGGAGGCCTCGGAAACCCGTTGGATCAGCGCGCGCATGTCAGGCGGCCAAGCCCTTGGTGCCGATGTCGAGGAACTTGCGGCGGCGGTCCGCGATCAGCTTTTTCGGCTTGGCGTCGGACAGGTCCTTCAGCATGCTGCGCAGCGCGTTGCCCACAGAGCGGATGGCTTCCTCGCGCCCGCGATGGGCCCCGCCCAGCGGTTCCGGGATCACGCGGTCGGTGACGCCGAGGTTCAGCAGGTCCTGAGCAGTGAGGCGCAACGCTTCGGCCGCTTCGCGCATCTTTTCGGCATCTTTCCAGAGGATCGACGCGCAGCCTTCGGGCGAGATCACCGAGTAGACGGAATGTTCCAGCATCGCGACGCGGTTGGCGGTGGCAAAGGCCACGGCGCCGCCCGATCCGCCTTCACCGATCACCACGGAGATCACGGGCACCCCGATCTGCAGGCATTTCTCGGTCGAGCGGGCGATGGCCTCGGACTGGCCACGCTCCTCGGCGCCTTTGCCGGGATAGGCACCCGGCGTGTCGACCAGTGTAATAACGGGCAGGCGGAAGCGGTCGGCCATATCCATCAGGCGCACCGCTTTGCGGTATCCTTCGGGACGGGCCATTCCGAAATTGCGCTTCAGGCGGCTTTCGGTGTCGTGGCCCTTTTCGTGGCCAATAATGACCACGGGTTGATCGTCAAACCGTGCAAGGCCGCCCATGACCGCATCGTCATCGGCAAAGTTACGGTCACCGGCCAGCGGCGTGTATTCGGAAAACAGCGTGTCGATATAGTCTTTGCAATGCGGGCGCTCGGGGTGGCGCGCGATCTGACATTTCCGCCATGGGGTCAGTTTCTTGTAGAGGTCTTTCAGCATCGCTTGCGCCTTGGCGTCGAGCGCGCGGGCTTCGTCTTCGATGTCCATCTCTTCGTTCTTGCGGGCCATCGCGCGAAGCTCTTCGGCTTTGCCTTCGATCTCGGCAAGCGGTTTTTCAAAATCGAGATAGTTGGTCATGGTCTGGGGTCGCCCTGTTGCCTGTGGCTGGCGGTTTATATGACCGTCCGGGCAGGGATTTGCAATCGCAACCGGGTCAGGTCCAGATCACGGGGATCAGGGACGCCACCAGCAGCGCGGCCATCGCCCCGTTGAAGATTCGCAACCGGGTCGGTCGGTTGAGCAGGCGGCGCAGCTGCTGTCCGATCACCGTCCAGGTGGTGGTGGAGATGCAGCCCATCCCGACATACGTACCCGCGACCCAGAGTACGGCGGCGATGTCGCGCCCGGTGGCATAGAGGGTGATTGCACCCAGAGCCATCGACCATGCTTTGGGGTTCACCCATTGGAACGCTGCGGCTTGCACGAAAGAGAGCGGTTTGCTGCCAGTCTTCGGCGCGCCATCGGGGGGCGCGGCGTTGGCGATGCGCCAAGCCAGATAGAGCATGTAGAGCACCGACAGCACCTTGAGGATGGTGTAAGAGACCGGCCACAGGTCGAAGACCTGCATCACGCCAAGCCCCACGGGCACGATCATCATCGGAAAGCCAAGGCCCACACCCAGCATGTGCGGGATCGATCGGCGGAAGCCGAAATTCGCACCGGATGTCATCAGCATCAGGTTGTTCGGTCCGGGAGTGATTACGGTGACGAGGGCAAAGCCGGCGAGGGCGAAGAATATTTCAGGTGTCATTTGGGCAATATGTGTCGAGCGCTCTGCGCAGTGATTGCTTTTTTGTGTCGCTGGTGGGTAAGATTTGCAATTAATGAGCGAGATTGATCATATTGACCACCAGATATTGCGCGTACTGTCGCGGGACGGGCGGATCAGCAATCTTGCCCTGGCCGAACAGGTGGGCCTGTCGCCCTCGGCCTGCCTGCGGCGGGTCAGTGCGCTGGAGCGGGCGGGGGTGATTTCGGGCTACCGGGCCGTGCTGAACCCGGAGAAAAACGGGATCGGGTTTGTTGCCTATGTCACCGTCGGGCTGAGCCAGCACACCAAGTCGGCGCAAGAGGCGTTCGAACGCGCGATCTCGCGCAGTCCCGAGGTGCGGGAGTGCCACAACATCACCGGCGCGGTGGAATACCTTCTGCGGGTCGAGGCGCGGGATTTGGCGGCCTACAAACATTTCCATACCGAGGTGCTGGGTGTGTTGCCGCAGGTGAATGCGATCACCTCTTACGTGGTCATGGGGTCGCCGAAGGATGAGCGCGCCTGAGTCATGCATTCAGCGCATGGCGCGGCTGTTGACTTGGCTGTGGCGCCCAAGAATTGAGGGTTTAGGTTCCGGCGCAGGGAGGGACACCAACAAGACTGGAGTGGTCCCATGGCATATCGAGCCAATACAAAATCCGAGCCGACACCGCGCGCCACCTCGTCCGACGAGGCGTTGCATCTGCTGAACGAGGCTTTGGCGTATTACACACCGCAGCCGCGTCTGGTGACAGATCGCAGCAGCCAGCCGTCCCCGGTCATTGAGGAGTATTACGCGGCCTGACCGGGCGCCCCTTGGCAAAGCTTTGCCGATGGAAAACAGGCGCGATTGCCTTGCGACGCACTTCGTCGCAAGGCTTGCGCATGAAACACACGCGTTTATTGAGTCTGTCCTTTGTCGTGGCTGTGGTGCTTGCAGGCTGTGCCGCAACGCCGCCCGAGCAGACGGTCTCGACCAGAAACCTTTATCCCAATGAAACACCTGAGCTGCGGGAGATGATCGTCGCCGCGGCACGGGAAAACGATGTGCCCGTGTCTCTGGTGCAGCGGGTCGTGATCCGCGAAAGCACCCATCGTCCTGAAGCGCGCAACGGACCCTATTATGGGCTGATGCAGATCCTGCCTGCCACGGCGCAGTCGATGGGGTTCCGGGGTGAACCGTCCGATCTTCTCGATGCGGAAACCAATCTGCGCTACGCGGTGCGCTACCTGCGCGGCGCGTGGCTCGTGTCGGATGGGGACGAGGCCGAAGCTGTCATGTGGTATGCGCGCGGATATTATTACGAAGCCAAACGCCTGGGTTTGCTGGATGAGACCGGAGTGCATGGCCGCAAGGATTGGGCCAACTAGTCCTATCGGTCGGGAGGCGACTCAGCCCCAAGTGCATCCAGGATAGCGCGGGCGGCCGCGCGGTCCTGTTCTGCGCTATTGTACGCCCATGATTTGAACGCCTCGACTTTCGGTGTGGTCCATTTCTCTCGCCCTCCGAGGATGCAGATACCGCCCAGAGGCGACCGGCAAACCAGATCCGGGAACGGCGTCACAAGTGCACCGCTGTCCAATTCTTCGCGGCACAGCACCAGATCGGCCATAACCACGCCGAGTCCCATGACCGCGGCTTTTGTGGCGATGTCGATATTCGGAAAGACCTGTCCGGACTTCGGGTCGAGCCCGTTGGGTGCAAAGGCGTTTGCCCATGCTGCCCAGTCCTCGTGCGCTCGGGATTCGTGCAGCACGTCGCAGCGGGACAGATCGCTTGGCAATGTCAGCGCTTTGTCGTGAGCGTAGCTGGGGGCGCATGCCGGAGTCAGAAGGCTCGGAAACAGGGTGAGCACCTCGAGATCGGACGCGCGATTTGGCCAGTTCGAGACGGAAAACCCGATATCCGCGTCGTAGGGATCGAAGCCGCTATCGGTGTAGAAATCCGTGGTGAGTTTGAGGCGATACTCGGGATGCGCCGTCTGGAAGGTGTCCAATCTTGGCAGCAGCCACCTGATCGAGGTGCCTGGCGGGCAGATCACGCGCAACTCCGCCGCGTTGTGCGACAGCCGTTCTGTCTCGCGCGCGATCTGGGCAAAGGCGTTGGTCAATACCGGCAGGAGCTGACGGCCCGCAGCAGTCAGGCGCACGCCCTGAGGCTGGCGCACAAACAGCGCCACGCCCAGATGGTCTTCGAGCAGTTTGACATGACGGCTGACCGCGCCCCGCGTGACGTGCAGTTCATCGCTGGCCCCGATGAACCCGCCATGCCGGGCGGCTGCTTCGAAGGCTTTCAGCGCATTCAAGGGAGGCAGTCTGGACAACATCAGGATTAGTTTTTCTGATCCATTGGGATGATTAACTTGGTTTGCGGAAACACCCTTCCTTGGCGCATCTTTGCAATGAAAAGTCATTCATTCAAAGGAAATCAGGCAATGACGTATTTCAGCGATCACGACGTCCGCACAGGATATCCGATGAACTGGATCAGAATTGCGGCTGAAAAACTCACGCTCTTTCGGGAAAGGGACACGGCTGACACCCATCTTGCGCAGCACATCGAAAGGCTGGCGCTTTCAGCACCGCATGTTCTTGAGGATATCGGATTCGAGCGTGATGAACGCGCGTCCTCAGCAGTGCAGACCGTGTGGCGCAGAGGTCGGGTGCAGGTCACAGTCACGCACGGTGCGGCGACTGTGACTTTGCATGTGGGGTAAGGGATCAGAGTCTTCGTACGAAGACTCTGATTTTGAGAATTTTCGTACGAAAATTCTTACTGTGCCGTGATCATTTCCGACTGGCGCACGATCACTTCGGCCTGTTTGATCGACGCGATGTCGACAAGGCGGCCTTTGTAGACCGTTGCGCCTTCACCTTTTGCCTTGGCCTCTTCCATAGCAGCGAGGATCTCGCGCGCTTCGGTCACGGCTTCCTCAGAGGGGGTGAAGACCTCGTTGGCCAGAGCCACCTGTTTCGGGTGGATCGCCCATTTGCCAACCATGCCCAGCGTGGCCGAGCGGAGCGCCTGCGCGCGGAAGCCTTCGTCGTCGGAGAAGTCACCGAACGGGCCGTCGACCGGCAGCACACCATGGGTGCGGCAGGCGGCGACGATGGCGGTCTGTGCCCAATGCCACGGGTCGGACCAGTATTTCGCGCCCTCGTGCAACATGTAGTAATTCGCCTGCGTGCCGCCGATTCCGGTGGTCTGCATCCCCATGGAAGCTGCGAAGTCGGCCGCGCCGAGGCTCATGGCTTGCAGGCGCGGTGAGGCTGCGGCGATTTCTTCGACATGGGCGATGCCGGCGGCGGATTCGATGATGACTTCGAAGGCGATCCGCTTGGTCCGGCCCTTGGCGGCCTCAATGGCGCTGACCAGCGCATCGACGGCATAGAGATCTCCGGCGCAGCCCACTTTGGGGATCATGATCTGGTCAAGCCGCTCGGGCGCGCGTTCCAGAAGATCGACCACATCGCGGTACCAATAGGGCGTGTCGAGCCCGTTGATCCGCACGCTGAGGGTCTTGTTGCCCCAGTCGATATCGCCGATCGCCTGAATGATGTTCTCGCGCGCGCTGTCCTTGTCGGACGGTGCTACGCTGTCTTCGAGATCGAGGTTGATCACGTCCGCGTCCGATTTGGCCATCTTTTCAAAGATCGCCGGGCGCGAGCCCGGGCCGAAGAGTTGGCAGCGGTTCGGGCGGGCAGGCGGGGTGGGCTGGATGCGGAAGGACATGGGCGCCTCTTGGTAAGGATATTTCGTTTCGTGCTGCTCTGGGGTTATGAAATTGCGCGACTTTCTGCAAGTGCATTTTGCACCTGCGGAATCATTGCTGCTTTGCGGCGTGTTCTGGTTGCGCAAGATTCTTCGAATAGAGCGTCCATTTGCGACGATTTTTTGTGCAATCGGGGGTGTTGGCGGCGGTGGAGACAATGCAATTGATATGGCGGGCTGTCATTCTTTCTTGAGAAACGCTGCTTCACAGGGGACCGCAATGATCAAGACACCGTATCTTTTGTTTCTGGGCGACGCGCCGGATGGGCTTGCCGCCAAGGTGGCGCAGGGGATCAAGGACTGGCGGCCCGAGAACTGTGTGGGCCAGTTCCGCATGGAGGGTTGCAAAGCCGATCTTGGTCTGACCGACATGAGCCTTGCCGAAGCGAAAGAGGCCGGCGCGAAGACGCTTGTGGTCGGTGTGGCCAACCGGGGCGGCAAGATCAGTCAGGCGTGGAAGAAGGTCCTGGTGATGGCGCTGGAGGAAGGGTTCGACCTGGCCTCTGGCCTGCACAACCTTCTGCGCGACGAACCGGATCTGGTTGCGGTGGCCGAAGCCACGGGCCGCGCGCTGCATGATGTGCGGGTGCCGGAAGTCGAATATCCGATTGCCGATGGTGTGAAACGCACGGGCAAGCGGGTGCTGGGTGTCGGCACCGATTGTTCGGTGGGAAAGATGTATACCGGCCTCGCGCTGGACAAATCCATGCGCGAGAAGGGCATGAAAAGCACCTTCCGCGCCACGGGCCAGACAGGCATCCTGATCACCGGCGACGGTGTGCCGCTTGACGCAGTGGTGGCGGATTTCATGGCGGGTTCCATCGAGTGGCTGACGCCGGATAACGATGCCGACCACTGGGATGTGATCGAAGGGCAGGGGAGCCTGTTCCACGTGTCCTTTTCGGGCGTGACCCTCGCGCTGATCCATGGCGGTCAACCCGACGCGCTGATCCTTTGCCATGAGCCGACCCGCACCCATATGCGCGGGCTGCCAGGCTATGACCTGCCCTCGCTCGAAGCGCTGCGCGACATGGCGCTGCCTTTGGCGCGTGTTGCCAACCCCGATTGCGTGGTGGCTGGCATCTCGATCAACACCCAGCATATGGGTGAGGCCGAAGCGGTTGCCTATCTCAAGGAGTTGGAGGACCGTATGGGCCTGCCAGCGGTCGATCCTTACCGTCACGGGGCGGATCGTTTGGCCGAGGCGCTGGCAGCGCTTTGACGACCATTGGTGCGGCGCTTTTGGAGGCGTCGCGTCTGCATATTTGAGAAAAGAAGAAGCAGGGGGAGCAGCCCATGATCGAGGTCACGCGCGATGTGTTCCGGCTGGCGCAGGTGTTCACCATCTCGCGCGGCAGCCGGACCGAGGCCAAGGTGTTGACGGTGCGGGTGACGCGGGACGGGGTGACCGGCTGGGGCGAATGTGTGCCCTATGCGCGCTATGATGAGACTTTGGAAAGTGTTGAAGCGCAGATCCGGTCTTTGCCGGAGGGGATCGACCGGGCCGCGTTGCAGGAGGCTCTGCCTGCCGGGGCCGCGCGCAATGCTGTCGATTGTGCGTTGTGGGATCTGGAGGCCAAGCAAGCCGGGCGTCGGGTGTGGGAGCTTGCCGGTCTAGCTGCGCCGGCGCCTGAGGTGACGGCGTACACGCTGTCGCTGGATACACCCGAGGCAATGCAGGCTCAGGCAGCCAAGAATGCGTATCGGCCGCTTCTGAAGATCAAGCTGGGCACACCCGATGACATGCCACGCCTTGAAGCGGTGCGGGCAGGCGCACCCGATGCGCGGATCATCGTGGATGCGAATGAGGGCTGGTCAGCCGAGGTCTATGCCGATCTGGCGCCGCATCTTTTGCGCTTGGGCGTGGCGCTGGTCGAACAGCCTTTGCCAGCGGGCGAGGATGAGGCGCTGTTGGGGATCGACCGCCCGGTGCCGCTCTGTGCCGATGAGAGCTGCCATGATCGTACCTCTTTGCCCAAGCTGAAGGGCAAATATGACATGGTGAACATCAAGCTCGACAAGTCTGGCGGGCTGACTGAGGCCTTGGCGCTGCGCGACGCGGCGCGGGCCGAGGGGTATGAGGTCATGGTCGGCTGCATGGTTGGCTCATCCCTGGCGATGGCGCCTGCGGTTCTGGTGGCGCAGGGGGCGGCAATCACGGATCTGGACGGGCCGCTTTTGCTGGCCGAAGATCGCGATGCGCCTCTGACCTTTGATGCTGCCGGGGTGCATCCCTCCGCGCCGGAGCTTTGGGGCTAGGCGCGGTCAGTCTGTCCGGTTCTGAATGCAGACCGTCGAACCCGTCACGCGCAGGCCAAAGTCGGAGATCATGTCGGGGTCTTCGACCTCGGTACAGAGTTGAAACTCGGTTGGTGTCAGGCGCTCATATTTAATCGCGCTGGCAAATCCGGTGAGCCGCGCCGGGTTGCGCGCGCAGGTCATCGGGTCCAGCGTTTCGGGCAGATTCGTGCGGTCGATGGTCGGGCAGGCGGCGACATCATTCGCCAGTTGGCGAAGGTCGGACAGGCGAGAGCTGTCGCGCTGTTCCAACTGACCCTGCGCCGGCCCGCCGACGATCCAGAAGGACAGCACCAGTGCGAGCAGCGCCGAGCCGATCAGCACCCAGGCTGCCGGGATCGGCAGTGCGGGCAGAGGAAGGTCGCGGGCGTCGCGGAAATAGGCGAGCACCACCAGCGCCATTGCGGCGACAGTGACGGATTTCACCAGAAACCGCGGCGTGATCTGGCCATCGAGCCAGCTGTAAATCAGGTAGAGCGCGTCGCCGAGCAATGTGATCACCGCAAACAGCATGGCAATGGCAGATAGCCAGCGGCGCATCGTGCCGTGTTGACGGGCCGGGTCAGCGGCGGTGGCACGGCGATCTTTGCGATCGAGAAGCCCAAAGACCGGGACAAAGACGATGAGGGCAGCCATTGACCAGCGCAGGCCGGTGGGGCGGGAGGCGCGTGCCAGGTCTTCTGCGGTAGGCAGCCAAAAGTTGATCTGGGCAAAGAGCAGGGTCAGCGTATTGCCCGCCACCATGCCGAAAACGACAAAGAGCAGGGCGTAAAACAGCGCATCGCGTGCGGCGGTGGACCTGATCGGGCGCGGGACGGCCCCGGCTCCGTCCTGATACTGCCAACCTGCGAGCGCCGCATTGATTTCGGTATCGGTCCAGTCGGCCGAGGTCAGGCTTCTGCGGATATCGTCGGCACTGCGCCCGGCGTTCAGCGCGTCACGGACAAAGTCGGACAGGTCTGGTGGAACGTGCATCTTGCGCCTGCGTCGCTGTGGTTGATCCATCGGACAGCGCGTGGCTGCGCAGGTCAACAGTATTCGTCGCGTCACACATGGGCGAGGGGTCGGTGATGATCAATGGCATCGGGCGACCATGCTTTTTGACTGATTTCACGGCTGGGCATGGTATGCTTGGTCACTCTCGTGGCCTTGGAAAGGACGATGTGATGAACGGTCTTGGAAGTGACAGGCGGTGGCTGAGCTGGACCGGGATGGAAACCCACATGATCTTTACGCTTGGACTGGATCTGCCGGGTTTTGCATCGTTCCCGTTGTTGGAGACCGACGCTGGGCGCGCTGTCCTGAGACAGCTTTACACCGACCAGATCGCGGTTGCGGAAGAGACCGGATGCGGGGCCTGTCTGGAAAGTGTGACCTGGATGGCCAATGCCGACCGCGCTGCGGCTCTGGGCTATGACGCAGACGCGCTTGAGCGGGTCAACCGCGAGGCGATCGCTTTTCTCAGGGAGTTTGAAGCAGAAGTTCCGGTGCTGCTGTCCGCGCAGATCGGGCCGCGCGGGGACGGCTATGAGGCAGGGAGACTGACCGCTGACGCAGCGGAAGCCTATCACGCGACCCAGATCGGTATTTTGGCAGAAGCCGGAAGCGACATAATCTCGGCCTTCACCATCGGAACCGTCGATGAAGCCATTGGCATGGTTCGTGCGGCGCAGGCGGTGGGTGTGCCGATCCATATGGCGTTCACGGTCGAGACCGATGGGACATTGCCTGATGGCACAGCTTTGGCAGATGCCATCAACCGGGTTGATCAGGCCACCGATGCGGGTGCAGCATGCTATCTGGTGAACTGTGCGCATCCAGATCATCTTGATCTGACCAAGGCTGGAGACCGATTGGGGGGCTTGGTCGTCAATGCCTCCCGCAAGAGCCATGCCGAACTGGATGAAGCGGAGGAGCTGGACGACGGCAACCCGTCCGAATTGGGGGCGCAGATCGGAACACTGGCCCGCGCCTATCCTCAGATGCGCCTCTTTGGCGGCTGTTGCGGCACGGATCTGCGGCATCTGCGTGCGATTGGTCAGGCTGTGCACATCTGACGGCTTGACGATGGGCCCGTCGCACGCCATCCCACGTGCAGCAAAAGGAGACCGCCCATGACCCGCACCGTATTTGTGAACGGAGAGTATCTGCCCGAGGACGAGGCAAAAGTGTCGATCTTCGATCGCGCCTTTCTGATGGCGGACGGGGTGTATGAGGTGACCTCCGTGCTGGGTGGCAAGCTCATCGACTTTGCCGGTCACGCCAAGCGGTTGGAGCGGTCTCTGAATGAGCTTGAGATAAAGAAACCGGCGGTGTTTGACGACCTGCTGGAGATCCACCGCGAATTGGTTCGGGTGAACGGGATTGAGGACGGTCTGGTGTACCTCCAGATCACACGCGGCGCGCCGGGCGATCGGGATTTCGTCTTCCCGGACCCCGAAACAACCGAACCGACCGTGGTGCTTTTCACCCAGAACAAGCCGGGGCTGGCCGACAGCCCGGCAGCGAAGGTGGGGATGAAGATCATCTCTATCGAAGATGTGCGCTGGGGCCGTCGGGACATCAAGACCGTGCAGCTTCTCTATCCGTCGATGGGCAAGATGATGGCGAAAAAGGCCGGTGCCGATGATGCGTGGATGGTGCAGGATGGCGCGGTGACCGAGGGCACCTCGAACAACGCCTATATCATCAAGGGCAATACGATCATCACGCGGGCGCTGTCGAACGACATCCTGCACGGGATCACCCGTGCCGCCGTGCTGCGGTTCGCCAAAGAAGCGCAGATGCAGGTGGAGGAGCGCAACTTCACCATCGACGAAGCGAAAGAGGCGGATGAGGCGTTCATCACCTCGGCGTCTGCCTTTGTCATGCCGGTGATCGAGATCGACGGTGTGACCTTGGGTGATGGTACTCCGGGTGCGCGGACTGCACGGCTGCGCGAGATTTACCTCGAAGAGAGCCGCAAGGCCGCGATCTGATTTATGGGAACGCCCTTGCGGGACAGCTATGATGTCGTGATCGTCGGCGGGGCGATCATGGGATCGGCTGTGGCATGGTTCCTGACTGATCTGGGGTTTGACGGGCGCATTCTGGTTGTCGACCGGGATATGAGCTTTGAGAAGACGGCGACCTCGACCTCGACCTCTTGCATCCGGCAGCAGTTCTCGACGGAATTGAACGTGCGGATCAGCCAGTTCGGGGCGGAGTTCGTCACCCATCTGCGCGAGTACATGGGCAATGACACCCGTGTGCCGCAGCTTGGCATTCGCAATTTCGGCTATCTCTATCTCGCGGACACTGACACCTTTGCCGACGACCTGCGCGCGCGGGCAGCGGTGCAGCAGGCGGCGGGCGCGGCGACGCGGCTTTTGTCGCCGGACCAGATTGCGCGGCTTTATCCGTTCTATTCGTTGGACGACATCGTTCTCGGCTCGATCAACACGCGGGACGAAGGCTATTTCGACAGCATGGCGGTGTTTGAATGGCTGCGGCGGCAGGCGCAGGAGCGCGGTGTCGAGTATGTCGAGGCCGAGGTTATCGGGATGGCGGTCGCAGGTCCACGGGTGCAGTCGGTCACTTTGTCCGACGGGACGCGGATTGCCTGCGGGCGGGTGATCAACGCCGCCGGTCCCCGCGCGGGGCACGTGGCTCAGATGGCCGGGATCGACCTGCCGGTTGAGCCGCGCAAGCGCTATTCCTGGGTGTTCAAGGCCGAACAACCGCTAGACCGCGATCTGCCGCTGACGATTGATCCGTCGGGGCTGCATGTGCGTGAAAACGGCGGTGGGACCTATCAGGCCGGTGGGCATTTTGGTGATGACCCCGCCGTCGGGTTTGACGATTTCGCGATGGACCATGGGCTTTGGGAGACCGAGGTCTGGCCGCTCCTGGCGACACGGATTCCGCAGTTCGAGGCGATCAAGCTGACCCACAGTTGGGTGGGGCATTACGAGATGAACACGTTTGACCACAACGCGGTTTTGGGGCCGCATCCGGAGATCGACAACTATCTGTTTATCAACGGGTTTTCCGGTCACGGTTTGCAGCAGGCCCCGGCGATGGGGCGGGGGCTGGCCGAGTGTATCTGCGAAGGTGCGTATCAGACGCTGGACCTGTCGGAGTTCCATTTCGACCGGGTGCTGCGCGGTGTGCCTCAGGTCGAAAAAGCGGTCATCTAAAGCGGTTCGGCTGAGATCGGGACACCGCGTCTCGCAGGTCACAGAGGTTTGCTGAGACAGCGCCGCCTGCCAGACCCTCTCGCGTTGCGCCGTGCGCGGTGCTGCGATAGACAGGTCCGGATGTTATTCCGAGGGGACGCGATGCGCCGCTTCTTTGTTGCTTTGCCGCTGATTTTCACGCTTGCCGCCTGTGGCAGTTCCACCCGCGATCTTGAAGGTCCGACCGAACCGCTGGGCGATTTCCGCATTGGCCATATCGGCGTCGTTGCGCCCAATCTGCAAAAGCTGCTGGTCTCGCGTGACGCCACCCAGGACGAGTGGATTGCGGCCGTCACCAAGGCGCTGACCGAACGGTTCAGCCGCTTCGATGGCGACAAGTATTACCATCTCGGCATCAGCGTCGAAGCCTATTCCCTGCCACCGCCCATCATCCCCGGCAAATCCGCCGTGGCGATGCACGTGACGCTGTGGGACGATGCGGCACAGGCCAAGATGAATCCCGAGCCCAAGCAGATCCAGGTGATCAAGGTGTTCGAATCCCGGATCTCCAAGAACCGCGAAGAGCAGCTGACCGGCCTTGCCGAAGAAGCCGCGCGCCTGATCGAGGTCTGGCTGCGCGAAATGCAGGAAAGTGAGGGCTGGTTTACGGGCGGTGCCGACACAGGTCTGACCGACGCTCAGGCGGTGTCCGACGCACCGCTCCCCGCACCTGCGACAGGCTCCACCTCCGTGGGTGAGCCACTCTCCGCCATACGCTGATCCGAACAAACCCGATCTGCCTGATCGACGCTGGGGCGGTTGGCGCAATGGGGCTTGATTTTCCGGTTTTCTCCGCATAGATGGCCCGCGATGAAAACCGGGTCGGGTGGACCCCCCAATTCACGAGGCGTCTGAAGAGATGGCAAAGGAAAAGTTTGAGCGCGGTAAGCCGCACTGCAACATCGGCACGATTGGTCACGTTGACCACGGCAAGACGACGCTGACAGCGGCGATCACGAAGTACTTTGGCGACTTCAAAGCGTATG
>JAUHVK010000030.1 GCA_030425145.1 Alphaproteobacteria bacterium
CAGAAATGTCTTCATGGTCAGTCCCCTGTTGAAATGCGCCCTTGCAGGCAAAGTTGATGTGCCACGGTCAGTGGCCTTGGAATCCTTCCAGCACGTTCACGGTGTTGATCCCGATTTCCGCGATGTCGTAGCCGCCCGCCAAAAAGCTCGGTCTGGGCGTCGTGCAGTTTGTGATCTTCGGAACAGTTCGTTTCCATCAGCGTCCTTCTGCCGGGTCCCGGCGACCGATCAGCCATGACAACGCGACCATGGCGATGGAGACCGCCAGAAGCAGCGTTGAAATAGCCATGATGTTGGGCTTGATGCCCTGTTTGACTGCGCCGAAGATTGCGGTGGGAAGGGTCTCTACCCCCGCGCCTTTGACGAAATTGGTGATGATGAAATCATCCAGCGAGATGATGAACGCGAGAATGAACCCCGACACGATCCCCGGCATCATCAGCGGCAAGAGAATGCGCGTGAACGCTTGCCTCTTGGTGGCGTAGAGGTCCATCGCAGCCTGTTCATAGGTTGCCTCGATCCCCTGCATCCGCGCGGAAATTGGCATGTAGGCAAAGGGAATGCAGAAGGCGATATGTGCCAGCAGGATCGTCATAAGCCCGCGTTCGAACGCGATGGCGTTGAAGAAGATCAGAGTTGCAACGGCGGTGACGATTTCGGGCACCATGAGCGGTAGGGAAATCAGACCGATGGACACCGTGCGCAGCCGGAACCTGCCAGCGCGCAGGACGGCGGTGGCGGCGAGCGTGGCAATAATGGTCGCTGTGATGGCGGCGGTGATCGCGATGATGAAACTGTTGCGCGCCGCCTCTTTGAATTTGCCGCTTTCGGGGCCGGTGAACACATCGACATACCACCGCAATGAAAAGCCTTCCCAGATCGTGATCGAGGCGGAGTCGTTGAAGCTGTAGACCGCGACCACCACGAGCGGTGCATAGAGGATCACGAGGCAAAGCATCGTAGTGGCAAAAAAGCCCGGATAGCGGCGCAGGTCATAGGGTTTGGCCATCACACCGCCTCCTTCCGGCTCTGTCGGGCAGAGACCAGCAGCAGGATCAGAACCATCGTCAGAAGGATCATCGACGCGGCTGCCCCGAACGGCCAGTTGCCCGCGTTGCCCTTGAACTGTTCCTCGATCAGCGACCCGATCATGAAGGTCTTGGCCCCGCCCAGCAGGTCCGGCGCGAGGAACGACCCGAGCGAGGGCACAAAGACAAGGATACACCCAGCGATGATCCCCGGCTTGACCGATGGGATCACAATCCGACGCAACACTGCCCAGCGCGGGGCGTAAAGGTCGGAGGCCGCTTCGGACAAGGCGAAGTTGTAGCGTTCAACCGCCGCGTAGATCGGCAGCACCATGAACGGCAGGTAGGAATAGAACAGCCCCAGTTGCACGGCGAGGTTGGTGTTCACGATGCCCAAAGGCTCAGCAATGACCCCCAACCCGATCAGCCCGTCATTCAACGGCCCTTCGTCGCGCAGCAGGAACTTCATCGACACGGTGCGGATGAGCAGGTTCACCCAATAGGGGATCGTCACCAGAAACACCCAGAACGCGCGTTGCCCTTCGGGGCGCGTGGCGATGAAATAGGCGGTCGGAAATCCGATCAGCAGGCTGAGGATCGTGGCCGCGCCCGCCTGCCAGATCGAGCGCCAGAAAATCCCGATATAGGTCCATTCGATCTTCGGTGGCTCGTCCCCGAAAAGGCCCCGGTCAAAGAAGAACTGGTCATAGGCGTCGAGGCTGAATTCCCAGATCACGCCGCCCCGGAATTCCTTGGTCAGGAAGGAATAGACCAGCATGATCATCAACGGCGCGAGCGTCAGCAGACCCAGCGTCACCCAAGCGGGCAGCAAAAGCAGCGTGCGCGCCTCGCGATAGGTTTCGCTCTGGACCGTGCCACCTGTCGCGCCGCCCCCTGCCATCAGTCGATCAGGAGCCGTGCGGCCCCCTGCTCCATGTTGACGGCAACTTCGGTGCCCGGCTCGAAGATGCGCGCGTTTCCGCGCGAGGAATTGGACGAGCGCACGGTGAATTGCGGGCCGCCGTCCAGATCGACGATGGTGGCGATGTCGGTGCCGATATAGATCATCTCGCGCACCCGCCCCTTGAGGCTTTCGTCCGCAACCGGGTCTGCCGACAGGAACAAGCGTTCCGGTCTTAAGGACATATGCACCTTGGCCCCCGGTCCGATCCCGTCCACGGCATCGCAGGTCAACCTGTGCCCACCACCCAGATGGCACTGCGCGCGCCCATTCGAAACCGCGTCCACCGTGACCTCCATCAGGTTTGTGTCACCGATGAAGTCCGCCACAAAGACGTTGCGCGGGTGTTCATAGATCTCGCGCGCTTCGCCCAGTTGCTGTAATTCGCCCGCCGACATGACCGCGATCCGGTCGGACATGGTCAGCGCCTCTTCCTGGTCATGGGTGACAAAGATGAAGGTGATGCCGGTTTCGCGCTGCAGGTGCTTGAGTTCCACCTGCATCGCCTTGCGCAGCTTGAGGTCCAGCGCGGACAGCGGTTCATCCAGCAACAGCACCTTGGGCCGGGGTGCCAGCGCGCGGGCCAAGGCCACGCGCTGCTGTTGGCCACCAGACAGTTGCGACGGCTTGCGCGCCGCGAATTGCGACAACTGCACCATCTCGAGCACTTCGCCCGCACGCGCGCGGGCCTCGGCCTTGGATTTGCCCAGCATTTCAAGGCCGAACCCCACATTGTCGAGCACACTCATATGCGGGAACAGCGCGTAGTTCTGGAACACCGTGTTCACCGGGCGCTTGTGCGGCGGCAGGGTGTCGATCTCGTCGCCATACAGGTAGATCGCGCCTTCGGTCACATCCTCGAACCCGGCGATCATCCGCAGGAGTGTGGTCTTGCCACAGCCCGAGGGGCCCAGAAGGGTGAAAAACTCGTTGTCCCGGATCGACAGGGAGATCGTCTTCAACGCCGTGAAGGTGCCATACCGCTTGACCGCGCCCTGCACGTCGATGGCAATGTCCCTGTCTTGCGGCACTGGTGCGGTCCCCGGGCGGAATGGTCGTTAGGAACAACCGTAGAAACGATGTGGGGTTGGCAGAAGACATGACTCCCTCAGCGCTTGTTAGCCTGCGCCTAATTTCTTTTTGCAAAACGCCCAAAACTTGAGCGGTATTGGTTCGGCTTTGCCTTATCCGCGCGGGATCACTGGTTAGCAGATGCTGTGCAGCAGCCGGTCCAGCAGCGTATCGCAGGCGCGCAACTGCGAGCGAAAAATGAACTCATCCGCCTTGTGGCCCTGACCGGACATTGACCCCGGTCCGCAGACCACGGTCGGGATGCCCAGCGCGTCGAAGAACCCGGCTTCGGTGCCGAAGGCGACTTTGGTTGAATTGGTCCCGGCGAGGCGCTGGGCCTCTGCCACCACCGGCGCGCCTTGCGGCGTATCGAGGCCCGGATAGGACCACAACCGTTCAACCTCGATGCCGGCACGGGGGCCGTAGGCCATTGCGACGCGTGTGGCTGCGTCTTTGATCTGCTGTTCGAGAATATCCGGATCGTCCTGCGCCAGATGTCTGATTTCAAAGGTCATCTCGGCATGGTCCGGAACGATGTTCAACGCCCGTCCGCCCGAGAGCATCCCGACATGCACGGTGCTGTAGGGCACGTCATAAGCCACGTCCTGCGCGCCAGTTTGGGCGAGGTTGGTTTGGATGTCCTGTAGAGCTTTCACGAAATCCGCAGCCACGTTCAGCGCATTTACGAACTGCGGTGCCATCGCCGAATGTCCGGCCTCACCGCGAATGGTGGCACGATAAGCCCGCTTGCCCTTATGGCCGATGGCGACCTGCATCTCGGTCGGTTCTCCGACGACCGCCATGCGAGGCGTCCCGATCAGAGGTGTCAGGCGCTCCAACATCTGGGCGATGCCTAGACAGCCGACCTCTTCGTCATAGGACAGGGCAAGTTTCAACGGCTCTTTCAGCGCAAGATGGCTTGCCGCGTCGGCAGCGCGCAGCATCGCGGCAACAAAGCCCTTCATATCTGCGGTCCCGCGCCCGTATAGGCGGTCGCCGTCTTGCGTAAGCCGGAATGGATCACGGGTCCACACCTGCCCCTCAACAGGCACAACATCAGAATGGGCCGACAGAAGCACACCTGCGGCTTTGGGGCCGATCTCGGCATACAGCCCAGCTTTCGGCGCATCGGGATCAGCAATGCGCGTGACGCAAAAGCCGCGTTGGGTCAGGAAGTCCTCGACATAGTCAATCAACGGCAGGTTGGACTTGGCGCTGACCGTGTCGAAGGCAATCAGCCGCGCGAGGATATCTTCGGTCGAGGTGGTCACTTCAAGGTATCCAAGACAGCCATGACGTGATCCGGGTTGGTCTGAGGATTGACGATACAAAGGCGGAAGACCATCTCTCCGCGCCAGCGGGTTGGCAGGCAGAGCAACGCGCCGGAGCGGCGGTGTTCCTCAGCCCAGTGCACCATCTCGTCCTCGGCCTTTCCCTTGGGACGGAACAGGATCACTGTCAGGTTCGGCCCAAGCAGCAGGTCAAGCCACGGCGCCGTCGCGATGCGTTGCGCGAGATCCTCAGCTATGGCGCGGGTATGGGCGATGGCCTGCGCATAGGCTTTGGTTCCATGCGTCGCCAAGGAATACCAAAGCGGTAGCCCGCGCGCCCTGCGCGTCAGGTGCAGTGCATAATCCGAGGGGTTCCATTCGTTCTTGTCCACCGTGTCGAGATAGACAGCCCTCTGCCCATGCGCGGCGGCTCCATTGGCGGCATCCCGGTAAAGCAAGGCGCAGCTGTCATAGGGCGCAAAGACCCATTTGTGCGGATCAATGATCAGTGAATCCGCCCGTTCGATTCCGTCAAACGCCGGACGCGTCTCTGGATCGGCCATCGCAGCCCCTCCATATGCGCCATCGACGTGCACCCAGACGCCCCGCGCCTTGGCCAGTGCTGTCAGTCCGGCAATATCATCCACCGCCCCGCAATTGGTGGCCCCACCATTTGCGACGATGGCAAAGGTCTCGGGCGTCAGATGAGCGGCAGCGGCCTCGGCTGCCATGCGGCCCGTTGCGTCTGACGGCACGACGATCAGGTCCGCATCCATCACCCGCGCGACGGCGGCGATCGAGGAATGCGCCTCGGAGGAACATAGGATCGCACCACGGCCGGATGTGTCATTGCGACTTCGGTGCCAGTGCCGCGCAGCGTGAAGCGCCGAAAGGTTGCCCAAAGTCCCGCCCGCAACAAACACACCACCGGCAGATGGCGGCCAGCCCGCCAGATCGGAGAGCCAGCGCAGTGCCTGGTTCTCGGCATGAATCGCCCCTGCCCCGCCATCCCAGTTTCCGGCAAAAATGCCTGCCGCGCCCAAAGCCGCGTCGAAACTCAGTGCGGCGCGGGTGGGTGCGGCAGCGACGACGGACAGCGACGTGGGATGGCCAAAGGGTCGTGTCGCGGGTTGGATCACATCGGTGAAAAGCGCAAACGCCGCTTCGGCCCCAAGACCGTCGGGCGTGATGGCACCGCCCATCTCGGCCTCCAACGCGACAGCCGGTCGGGCACCATTCTTAGGGTCGGGACCAGCGGCGATATAGCCTTCGACCCAATCCAGAATGCGGCGTGTGTCGTCATGCGCGAAGGGAAACGGATCGTGGCTCAATCGACTGCAAGCTCCGTGATCTCTCGACGGAACGGCAGCGCATCGCCAATATCCTCGCCATCCAGTTCACGCGCATAGCGGTGGCCCGCATAGGTCGCCCAGGCAATCGGCCCCGGCGCTTCGGCATCGCCAATGATCCGCACCGAGTTTATCCCCGCATCCGCCCAATCCGCTTCGCGTGCCTTAAGGTCATGGTAAAGCCGGTTGTTCTCCAGCTTCGATGCCACCACCACAACCGCGTCGCAGTCGATCTGGCGGGTCTGGTCGGTATAGGTGCAGTTCGACACCACATGGCCCGCCGCGATCTCGGTCACACCGCGATTGAGAACAATCTCGACGCCCATCTCGGCCAGTCGGCGGTGGATCGTGTGCTGTTCCAGCGTGTTCACGGTCCAATCCGAGAGATAAGCCGATGGCGTAACAATCGTCACGGCCCAGCCCTCGTTGCGCAGCAGTTCCGCCAGAACGCCACCCATGTAGTAGTGATCGTCGTCATAGATCACCACGTGGCCCGAGGGGCGCTGACCGTCCATGATGTCATCGGGTGTGAACACCGGCATCGCGGCATCGATCGCGAACGGCACCACATGCTGGCGGCTCACCCCGTCCCTTCGCCAAGTGGCGCCGGTGGCGATGCAGATGTTCTGGAACCCGAATTCGAGGATCGCGTCGGCATCCAGTTCACTGTCGAAATAAGTCTCCACATTGAGTTTCTGACTAATCTGGTAGGCGCGGTAGTCCGCAACGCGCCCCCAGGCGGACAACCCCGGCAACAACCGTTCCCGCGCAACGCGCCCGCCCAGCACTCGTCCGGCTTCTGCCAGCGCCACGTCATAGCCACGCTCTGCCAAAGCGCGGGTCGCCTCCAACCCCGCCGGGCCCGCGCCGACGATAAGAACGTTCTCGCTGCTGCCCTTGGCGTTCATGCGTTCCGGGTGCCAGCCCTTGCGCCATTCCTCCATGAAGGTGGGGTTCTGCGTACACCGGCTGATCGACATGGTCATATCGCCGGTGATGCAGATGTTGCAGCCGATACATTCGCGAATGTCCTCGATGCGGCCTTCCTCGATCTTCTTGGGCAGGAAGGGATCGGCAATCGACGGACGCGCGCAACCGATGGCATCCAGCACGCCGCTGCGCACCATCTTGGCCATCACATCAGGTGAGGTGAACCGCCCGACCCCCACCACGGGTTTCGACGACAATTCGCGTATGCCGCGCACCAGCGCCTCTTGTGCGCCCTCGTCCTTGAAACGTGACGGGCCGGAGCAATCTTCCCACGTGCCATGCGCCAGATCCCAGAGGTCCGGCAGGTCTTTGTTCATTTCGATGAACTCACGCACCTCGGCGTTGGAGAAGCCCAGATCGCCGATGGTCTCGTCAAGCGAGACACGCAGCGTGAGGCCCATGCTGTCCCCCACCGCGTCACGCATGTCGGCAATCACCTCTCGCGCGAAACGCGACCGGTTTTCCAAACTGCCACCGTATTCGTCGTCGCGCATATTGGTGGCGCGGCTGAGGAAATGCTGGAAGATGCCGAACCCATGTGCACCGTAGAGGCAGATCAGGTCAAAGCCTGCGAGCTTGGCACGCTTGGCTGCGTTCACAAACCAACGGCGCAGATCCTTGATCTCGTCCTTCGACAAGGCCCGCGCCTGGACCGGATCATTGGTGAAGGTGCGGATCGGCCCTGCCGAGACCGCAAGCGGCACTTCCTTGGTGTACATGTTCGGCCCATTGATGCCGGAATAAGCCAGCTGAATTCCCGCCAGTGCACCATGTTCCTTCATCTTGCCCGCCATCTTGGCGAGCATCGGAATGTCCTTGTCCTCCCACAGACGCAGTTCGATGAAAGGGGTGATTTCCGACGTGTGGTGCATCTCGCATTGTTCGGTAAAGATCACACCCCAGCCGCCTTCGGACTTGATACCGCGCATGGCAGCAGCGGCGGACGGGTCGCGGTAGCCGCCGCCATTGCAGTGCGGCACCTGGTAAAAGCGGTTCTTGGCGGTGACTGGGCCGATAGTCAGCGGTTCGAATAGCACGTCATACCGGGGTTCGCGTCCGTCGAGCATCAAGCCTCTCCTGTCGGGTTTGCGGCAGATTACAATCTGCGCTGCAGTGCAAAAGTCATGGCCACAGAAGCGTTGCTTAGGCTGTCGCTAAGTCAGACCAGCGCCTCGCCGCCGATGCGATCCAATCGGCCCGTGCGCACCAGCGATCCGGCGTATTCGATGAACGCTCGCACGGCATTCGACCGGTCTGCGTCCTGCGCCGTAAGCAGCCCCATTCGCAATGCCCGTACCTTGCCTCCGATGGGAATAACACGCACCGGGTTTCCGTCTGGAGACGTGTCACTGAGCGGGCGGACATTGGCGATGGAGTAGCCGAAATCATTGCCCACCATCGACCGCATCACCGCCATGTCGCGGGTCCGTTCGGCAATCACCGGCTTGCCGCCGGCCTGATCGAAAAGCGACAGGAAGTAATCCGCGCTCAGAGGCAGGTCGAGCAAGACCATCGGGTGTGCACTCAGATCCTCGACCGTTACCACATCGCGATCCGCCAGCGGATGCGACACCCCCATCAGCGCGATCGGCGGCAGGCGCACCAGCCCGGTGAATTGCAAATCCGCTGGCACATCAAGGTCATAGGTCAGCGCCACATCGATTTCCGACCGTCGCAGCGCGCTGAACAGCTCCACCTGGTTCAGTTCGTGCTGGCGCATACGCACTTCGGGGAATTCCGTTTCAAAACCACGGCGCAGCGTCGGCAGGACGAGCTGTGCAAAGGTCAGAAGGCATCCGATACTCAGCGGACCACGAACAGAACCTGAAATATCGCCGGCGATGTCCATCATCGCACTTGCCTCGCGCAATACGATCTTCGCCTGTTCCAGCATTTGACGCCCGGCCTGTGTCAACGACAGCCCTTGAGCGTGCTGGCGTACAAACAAAGGCAGACCGAATTCTGCCTCAAGCTGCGAGATGGCCGAGGAGATGGACGGCGAGGACACATTGATCCGCTCGGAGGCCCGCGCAATGCTTCCGGTTTCGCCAACAGCGACGAAGTACTCCAATTGCCGCAGCGTATAACGCAGCATCCGCGTTCCCTGTGTGAGCAGCTTGTTCAAATTGTGGACGGGTTCACGGATGTCTTCAAGGCTGCGCGCGTCATTCGTCGCCCGGAACGCCGTAGGATGGTGCCTGTGTCGGATCAAGCGCCCGCTGCACATAGGCATCAAGCTGTGGTTTGTAGACGTCCCACGCAGTGGCGACCGCCTCGATCGGGCAATCCTCGGTCCAGTCGCAGCGCAAGTCGGCGACGGGCCAGTTAACCTTGTCAACCAGCATCATGCCCGCCGAATGCACCGGCCCAGCCTCTCCCCCGGCAGCCAACCCCGCGCGCAAGGCTGTAATGAGCCTGTCGCCCAGATGGCCTTCGGAGGCCTCGAATGCCGTGACGATGGCACCCGGCACACCGCCATTGGCTAGAAGGTTCCCGCCTGAGGCAACATCGCGGCCCTCGGCCTGTGTCCAGATGCCAAGAGATTTGGGACCGGAATGGATCGCTGTGCGGCCCTGCCGGTCAACCGCCAGAACCTGCCGGTAGGCAATGTGCCGTCCCTGATCCCGTACACCCGCAATCGCCTCGGACGCGGACATGCCGCCCTGCATGAGATCAAGCGCAAACGGTCCAAGTGACGGGTCGGTCACGTTCTGGCTGGCCACAGCGCCAACGCCCGCCCGCGCATAAGAACACCGCGCCGCAACCGCCGGGGAGGACGAGGAAATCGCCACTCCGAACATCCCCGTGTCGGCACAGCGGGCCACCAGTGAAAACGTCATCTCTGATACCCGTCCGGGATCACGGCCGTGCCGTCAATCTCGACCAACCATTCCGGCCGCGCCAGCGCGCTGACGACAAGCCCGGTGGACACGGGATGCACGCCTTTGATGTACTCGCCCATGGTTCGATAGACCGCCTCTCGGTGGCGCACATCGGTGATGTAGACGACCACCTTGACCAGATGCGCCATCTCGCCCCCAGCCTCTTCTATCAATTGCCTGATGTTCTGCATCACCTTGTGGGTTTGTTCGACTGGATCATGGCTGTCGATGTTCTTGGCATCGTCAAGGTTCTGCGGGCATTGCCCCCGCAACCAGACGATCCGGCCCCCTTGAGTGACGACCGCCTGACAAAGATCGTTGTCGAGGTTCTGTTCAGGGTATGTGTCAGACGTATTGAAAGGGCGGATTCGGGTATGGGCCATGCCTGTTGTCCTTTTGAGCCTTACCGTTTGATCTATCCTTTCGGCGGCCAGAGGCGGAACGACCCTTTCCCTCATCTGTGATTAGCCCATGCCTAATCCTGATTAGCGAGAACCCAAGCAAGGCTTTCGGAATCCGTTGTGTGCCGCGCAACACGGGGCTGCCTATGCTCGGCCCCATCTTCAAGGAGGCACCCATGGAAGAAATCGATACGGTTGTTGTCGGCGCAGGACAGGCCGGGGTCGCGATGAGCGAACACCTGACCCAACTCGACATTCCCCATGTGGTTCTCGAACGCGCCCGGATCGCCGAACGCTGGCGAACAGAGCGCTGGGATTCTCTGGTGGCCAACGGCCCGGCCTGGCACGACCGCTTTCCCAATATGGCCTTTGGCTGCGATGACGATGCGTTTCCTGACAAGGAAAGCGTGGCCGCCTATTTCGAAACTTATGCCAAACGATTCAACGCGCCGATCCGAACCGGCGTCGATGTGACAGCGGTGACACCAAAGGACGGTGGCTTTGTGGTCGAGACCTCAAAAGGCAAGATCCGCGCCCGGCATGTTGTGGCGGCCACCGGACCCTTCCAGAAACCAGCCATCCCGCCTGTGGTGCCCGCCGACGCGGGACCGCTGCAACTTCACTCCAACGCCTATCGTAACCCGGCACAGCTGCCCCAAGGCGCAGTTTTAGTGGTCGGCGGCGGGTCATCCGGTGTGCAGATTGCTGAGGAACTGATGGAAGCGGGACGCAAGGTCTACCTCTCCATCGGTCCCCATGACCGCCCGCCCCGCCGGTACCGCGGGCGCGACAATGTCTGGTGGCTCGGGGTCTTGGGCAAATGGAACGCCGACAGCCCCGGTCCCGGCACCGAACATGTCACAATCGCCGTCAGCGGCGCGCATGGCGGCAAGACTATCGACTTCCGCACGCTGGCGCATCGAGGCATGACGCTCTTGGGGATGACCGAAAGCTATCAGGACGGCGTGGTCCGGTTTGCCGACGATCTTAAGACCAACCTCGACGCCGGGGATGCAAACCACCTGTCGGTTCTCGACGAAGCGGACGCCTATATCGCCAAACACGGGCTGGATCTTCCGCTTGAGCCGGACGCGCGGATCATTCCTGATGATCCCACCTGCGTGACCGACCCGATCCGCGAGCTTGATCTCGCCGAGGCTGGGATCAGCACGATCCTTTGGGCCACTGGCTACCAGTTCGATTTCGGCTGGATCAAAGCCGACACCTTCGACGGAAAGGGTCGTCCCCTGCATCAACGTGGCGTGTCCCGCGAACCGGGGCTCTATTTCGTCGGCCTGCCCTGGCAGACGCGGCGCGGCTCGTCTTTCATCTGGGGGGTCTGGCACGACGCCAAGTTCATCGCCGACCAGATCGCCATCCAGCGCGGCTACTTGGCGTACAAGGGCTGTGCCGCGATCCGGGTACCCGAAGACGCCTGATCCCGTTACCCGCCGTTAATGCGCGCCGCGAACATCGGCCCGCCCTTCCAGCGCGGGAAACTGTAGCCGTTGACCATGACCACATCGATATCATCGGCGGATCGGGCGATGCCTTCAGCGAGCACGGCCTCCGCCTCGCGCGTCATCGCCCCCAGAATACGGGGCATCACGTCTGCATCCGCAAAGCTGCTGCCCTCCGCACCCATCGCCTGCCGTTCCTCGGCAATGATGGACATCACAACTTCCGACGGCTGCGTGCCCGCGTCGGAATAGTCATACCAACCAGCACCGGTCTTACGCCCAAACCGACCCATCTCGCAGAGCCGGTCCGCCATCCGGATATACGGCCCAGTGATCTTGCCCTCGGCCAACCGCCGCTTGCGCATTGCCCAAGCGATGTCGAGGCCGGCCATGTCCTGCATCTCGAACACGCCGATCGGAAAACCATAGTCACGCATGGCGGTATCCACCTGTTCGGGGGTGGCTCCGTCGATCAAAAGCCGATCCGCCTCTGAACGATAAGCCGACATAATGCGGTTGCCGATGAACCCGTCGCAGACACCTGAGAGGACACCGATCTTGCCCAACGATTTGGAGAGCTTCGCCGCTGTCGCGACCACATCCTCAGACACCGCGTTGGGCAGCACAATCTCCAACAGCTTCATGATATGCGCCGGGGAAAAGAAATGCAGACCAATGGCGCGCGAAGGGTCGGACAGCACAGCCGCGATGGCATTCACGTCAAGGTAGGACGTGTTGGTCGCCAGGATCGCATCCGGCTTTGTGACCGTATCCAGCTTGGCGAAGACCTGTTTTTTGACCTCCATGTCCTCAAAGACCGCTTCCACCACCAGATCGGCATCCGCTAGCGCGGCGTAATCCGTGGCCGTCCCAAACCGTGCAACGACTGCATCCAAATCCGGCAAGAGACCCCGCTTGGCACTGCTGTCGAGCGTCCCACGGACACGGTTGGCCCCGGCCTCGAGGCTGGCCTCGTCGCGTTCGATCAGCATCACATGGAACCCGCGCATCAGGCAGGCCGATGCGATGCCTGCCCCCATCGTGCCGCCTCCGATCACGCCGATCCGGGTCACCGGGCGCGGTGCCTGTTTGGCCCTTGGATCGGCCAGGGTGGCGCGTTCTGCAAAGAAAATGTGCCGCAAGGCGCGGGCTTGATCGCTGGCCTTCAAGGCGAGGAAGGTTGCGCGTTCCTCGGCCAACGCCGCGTCTGCGGGCAAGTGCAAGCCGCGCTCCACCGCGTCGATGGCCGCTCCAATCGACGCCTGCCCGCGCGCTTTGCGGCGCAGGCCCGAGGCCGTCTTATCGAATGCGTCGGCGTTGATTGCTCCAACGACCGCCTTTCCCAGCGTGCGTCGTGGTGCCGCTTGTTCGACCGCCAAAGCCACGGCCTCTTCCAACAGATCACCCGTTGCAATCGCGTCGATCAGCCTCGCCTCCAGCGCGGCCTTGGCCGAGATCGGCTTTCCCCCCGCGATCATCTTCAGCGCCAGTTCCGCCGTCACCAGACGCGGCAACCGGACCGTGCCCCCAGCGCCGGGCACCAGACCAAGGGTCACTTCGGGCAACCCCATCCGCGCTTTGGCATCCGCGATCCGCGCATGGCACCCCATCGCCAGTTCCAATCCGCCGCCCAGCGCGGTGCCGTGGATCGCTGCGACCCAAGGTTTCGATGCAGACTCGATAGCGGCGATGACATCCGGCAGATGCGGCTCAACGGGAGGTTTGTCGAACTCGCGGACATCGGCTCCGGCGACAAAGGTCCGCCCAGCACAGGCGAGGACGACCGCGTCGATATCAGCGTCAGCCTCAGTCGCTGCAACAGCCTCCAGAAGACCGGCTCGAACCGCCTGAGACGACGCGTTGACTGGCGGGTTGTCGATGGTGACGACCGCTACGCGGTCTTGTTTATCGATCGAAACGCTCATCGCTGTTGTTCGCCTTCGTCTTGGAATGTTGGTGCATTTGTCGGGGTGTAGATGAAGAATGGCAAGTGCCTACCCCCCAACCGATCGCGGCCTCAAATTTATTTTAAGTTTAAAATTTCAAACTTGAAATAAATAAACGACTCAGGCAGCCTTCTTTCCAAGCTGTCACAGAAAGAGGTCGAGATGCGGGTTGCATGTCTGGGAGGTGGTCCGGCGGGGCTTTACTTCGCGATCTCGATGAAGCTGCGAGATCCTTCGCATGAGATCACGGTGTTCGAACGCAACAAACCGGACGACACGTTTGGCTGGGGCGTGGTGCTGTCGGACGAAACGCTGGACAATCTTGCCGCCAATGACCCCAAGAGCGCCGAAGCGATCCGCGCGCATTTCGCCTATTGGGACGACATTGCCCTGCACTATCGCGGCGAACGTCTTGTGTCCTCCGGGCACGGGTTCTGCGGCATTGGACGCAAACAACTGTTGATCCTGCTACAGGCACGGGCGCGGGAGCTTGGCGTTGACCTGCGGTTCGAAACCGAAATCGCCAGCGCCGAGGATTATCGGCAGGATTACGATCTGGTCGTCGCCAGCGACGGGCTCAATTCCAAGACCCGCACACTCTATGCCGACAGCTTCAAACCCGACATTGACCTAAGGCATTGCCAGTTTGTCTGGCTGGGCACCCATCAGCGCTTTGACGACGCGTTCACCTTTATCTTCGAGGAAACGGACAAGGGCTGGATCTGGGCGCACGCCTACCAGTTCGACGACGACACCGCGACTTTCATCGTCGAATGTACGCAGGAAACCTTTGACGCCTTCGGCTTTGCCGACATGACCCAGGAAGACAGCATCGCCACCTGCCAAGAGATCTTCAAAGAGCACCTTGGCGGTCACGCGCTGATGACCAACGCGCGGCACATTCGGGGATCGGCCTGGATTCGTTTTCCCCGCGTGCTGTGCGAAACGTGGAGCCACGAGAACGTCGTCCTGCTGGGCGATGCCGCCGCAACCGCGCATTTCTCCATCGGGTCGGGCTCCAAGCTGGCACTGGAATCCGCGATTGCGCTTGCCGAATATTTGCATTCCGAACCGGATATGGGCAGCGCTTTCCAGCGCTACGAAGATGAACGCCGCCTTGAAGTGCTGCGCCTGCAATCGGCGGCGCGCAATTCGATGGAGTGGTTCGAAACCGTCGAGCGGTATCTGGGCCTTGATCCGGTGCAGCTCAACTATTCGATGCTCACCCGCAGCCAGCGGATCAGCCACGAGAACCTCAGGGAACGCGACAAGGCCTGGCTTGAAGGTGCGGAACGCTGGTTCATGACGCAGGCGGCTGTTCCCGAAGACGCGCCACTGCGTGCGCCGATGTTCACGCCGTTCCGTCTTCGGGAGATGACATTGAAGAACCGCATCGTGGTCTCGCCGATGGCGCAATACATGGCGCAGGACGGCTGCCCGACCGACTGGCACCTCGTCCACTACGGCGAACGCGCCAAAGGGGGCGCGGGTATGGTCTTTACCGAAATGACCTGCGTGTCGCCCGAGGGACGGATCACCCCCGGCTGTCCGGGGCTTTATGCGCCCGAACACGAAGCGGCCTGGGCGCGGCTGACCAAATTCGTACACGGCTTTACGGATACGAAAATCTGCTGCCAGATCGGCCATTCCGGGCGCAAAGGTTCGACGCAACTGGGATGGGAGAGGATGGATGCCCCCTTGCCCGACGGCAACTGGGACGTGGTCAGCGCCTCCGCCCTGCCGTGGTCCGATGAGAACCCCATCCCGCGCGAAATAACGCGGGCCGAGATGGACGAGATCACCGCGCAATTCGTGGCCTCTGCCGAAATGGCGGATCGGGCCGGTTTCGACATGATCGAACTGCACGCAGCACACGGGTATCTTCTGTCGTCGTTTATCTCGCCCGCCTCGAATATCCGTACAGATGACTACGGCGGCAGTCTTGAGAACCGCCTGCGCTACCCGCTTGAGGTGTTTGCCGCGATGCGTGCGGTCTGGCCGGAAGGCAAACCGATGTCAGTGCGCATCTCGGCCACCGACTGGCTGGAGGAGGACGGTGTGACGCCGGACGAGGCGGTGCTGATCGCCAAAGCCTTTGCCGATGCCGGGGCCGATTTGATCGACGTGTCCGCAGGCCAAACCTCGACCAAGGCCAAGCCCGTCTATGGAAGGATGTTCCAGACCCCGTTCTCGGACCGCATCCGCAACGAGGCGGGACTGTGTACGATGGCAGTCGGGAATATTTACGAGGCCGATCATGCCAATTCGATCCTGATGGCCGGGCGCGCCGATCTGGTGGCGGTGGGGCGTCCACATCTGGCCGATCCCTACTGGACCCTCCACGAAGCGACCAAGCTCGGTGACCGCGCGGCACAGGACTGGCCTTTGCCGTATCTGGCCGGGCGCGATCAGGCGTGGCGGCTGGCAGAGCGCGAGGCCGAGGCGGTGCGCGCATGAGACGGGTTCTGGTCACTGGGGGCGGAACGGGTATTGGTCGGGCGATTGCCCATGCCTTTGCCGACCACGGAGATGCAGTCACTATTTCGGGCCGTCGTTTGGCGCTCTTGCACGAGGCCGCCGAGGGGCGCGACATCACCTGCCGTCAGGCCGATGTGACTTCGGAGGAGGACATCACGGCCCTGTTCGACACTCCGTTTGACGTGGTTATCGCGAACGCAGGCTGGGGGGCTTCTGGCAAGGTGGCGAAGCTGTCGCTTGACGACTGGAACGCCACGCTTGCCGTAAACCTAACCGGCACGTTCCTCACCTTTCGAGAAGCGCTGCGAACGGGGCTAGCGGATGCGCGTTTGATCGCCATCGCCTCGACCGCGTCCTTGCAGGGCAACGCCTCTGTCCCGGCCTACACCGCTGCCAAGCACGGGGTACTGGGGTTGGTGCGGTCCATCGCGCTTGACGTGGCAAAGACAGGCGGCACCTGCAACGCGATCTGTCCGGGCTTCACCGATACCGATCTGGCAGAAGGTGCCATCATCGGGTTGATGCAACGCTTTAATCTGGACAGGGAGGCCGCGACTGCAAAGGTTGCCGCGGGCAATCCTCAAGGCCGGTTGATCGCGCCGTCCGAGATCGCCGGAACTGCTCTCTTCCTCGCGTCGCCTGCGGCGGCGGGGATCAACGGTCACGCGTTGTCTGTCTCGGGAGGCGAGATATGACACCGGAACACAACGCCCAGACCGAACCAATGTCAAAGGCGCGGCTGCGCCTCTGGCTGCAGCTTTTGAAACTGTCTTCGGGGATCGAAGGCGAATTGCGCCGCCGGTTGCGCGACAGGCATGATACCACCCTGCCCCGGTTCGACGTGATGGCCGCCCTTGCCCGCCACAAAGACGGGTTGAAGATGAGCGATCTGTCGCGTTACCTCAAAGTGTCGAACGGGAATGTGACCGGGATTGTCGACCGTCTGGTCGAAGAAGGTATGGCGCTGCGTGTAGCCGTTCCCGGCGACCGCCGCGCCAATCTCGCGCGTCTGACCCCCATGGGTGAAGCCGCCTTTGCGGACCTCGCCGCACAGCACGAGGCGTGGATTGACGAACTGCTCGCACCACTCACGGACACCGACACGCAGACAATGATGGGCCTGCTCAAAAAGGCCATGACGCAGGAGGCCAGACATGGATCTGAGTAAGCCGCAGCATTTCCGTTGCGAGATCGCAGGCGGCATCGCGCGCATTGCGCATGACCGACCCGAGCGGAAAAACCCCTTTACCTTCGACAGTTATGCCGAATTGCGCGACTGGTTTCGGGCGCTGGTTTATTCAGACGACATTCATGCCGTGGTGATCCTGCCCAATGGCGGCAACTTTTCCTCGGGCGGCGATGTGCATGACATCATCGGCCCGCTGACGCGCATGAGCATGAAAGAACTGCTGACCTTCACCCGGATGACCGGTGATCTGGTCAAGGCCATGATCGGCTGCGGCAAACCAGTGATCGCCGCTGTCGATGGTGTCTGTGCCGGGGCCGGGGCGATCATGGCAATGGCCTCGGACCTGCGGTTGGCTACTCGCGAAGCCAAGACCGCGTTCCTTTTCAATCGTGTCGGCCTTGCAGGGTGCGATATGGGCGCTTGCGCAATCCTGCCCCGGATCATCGGACAGGGCCGCGCTGCAGACCTGCTTTATACCGGGCGCGCTATGAGTGCGGCTGAGGGCGAGGCCTGGGGTTTCTTCAACCGCGTGGTGGAGGCTGACGCTTTGGAGGCCGAAGCCATCAAACTGGCCGAACGCATCGTGGCCGGTCCGACCTTTGCCAATTCCATAACCAAAACGATGCTTGCGCAGGAATGGTCAATGAGCCTTGAACAAGCCATCGAAGCCGAGGCGCAGGCTCAGGCGATCTGTATGCAGGGCAACGATTTCCGCCGCGCCTATGAGGCGTTTGTTGCCAAGGAAAAACCTGTTTTCGAGGGCGATTGATGGCGGATCAAAGCTACCTTCACTGGCCGTTTTTTGAGCCTGCCCATCGGGACTGGGCCGCGCGTGTCGACGAGGTGGCACAAGCGTTGGAGATTGCCCACGGCGACACGGATGCAGCGTGCCGGGCGCTTGTCGCTCAATTGGGTGCGGCGGGTGTTTTGCAGCCCACGTCCAGCGACGACGGACAGTTTGATCTGCGCACGCTATGCCTTGCCCGGGAAACACTGGCGCGGCACGACGGGCTGGCCGATTTTGCCTTTGCCATGCAAGGGTTGGGAACCGGAGCGATTACACTGTTCGGGACGGAGGCGCAGAAAGCCGCGTGGCTGCCGAAAACCCGCGCGGGAGAAGCGATTGCAGCCTTTGCGCTGACCGAACCGGGATCGGGATCGGATGTAGCAAACTCGACCATGACCGCCACACGCGATGGCGACAGCTATGTGCTGAACGGCGAAAAGACGTGGATTTCAAACGGCGGCATCGCCGATGTCTACACGCTCTTTGCCCGTACGGGTGAGGCACCGGGGGCCAAGGGCTTGTCGGCGTTCATCGTCACCCCTGACCTGCCGGGGTTCGGAATTGCAGAACGGCTCGACACCATTGCGCCGCATCCGCTGGCCACGTTGCGCTTTACCAATTGCCGCGTCCCTGCCAGCGCGTTGCTAGGCGCCCCCGGTCAGGGGTTCAAGGTCGCCATGTCGGTGCTGGACGTCTTCCGTGCCACGGTGGCGGCTGCTGCGCTTGGCTTTGCCCGTCGTGCACTGGACGAAGCCCTTGCACGGGTGACGACCCGCCAAATCGCCGGGTCGCCGCTTGCCGACTTGCAGATGGTCCAAGGCCATATTGCGGACATGGCCGTCGATGTGGATGCGAGCGCCCTGCTCGTCTATCGCGCCGCATGGACCCGCGACAGCGGGGCGCCGCGCATCACCCGCGAAGCGGCGATGGCCAAGCTCTTTGCTACCGATCAGGCGCAACAGGTCATCGACACAGCGGTACAGCTGTTCGGCGGCGACGGCGTGCGGTCGGGCACAGCGGTCGAAACGCTCTACCGCGAGATCCGTGCGCTGCGCATCTACGAAGGCGCGTCGGATGTTCAGAAAGTCATCATTGCCCGTCAGACCCTTGCTGCCTTTGAAGGAGGAATGTGATGCTCAGCCCCTCTGCCCATGTCGATACGTTCGCCCGCGACAACCTTCCGCCACCTGACCTCTGGCCTGAATTCAATCTGGCCGGGTTCGACTACCCCGAACGGCTGAACGCGGGGTGGGAGCTGACCGATGGCATGGTCGAGAAGGGTTTTGGCGACCATACTGCGCTGATCGGCAACGGGCGGTTGCGCACATACAAGGAACTCAGCGACTGGACCAACCGGCTGGCCCACGTGCTGGTCGAGGATTTGGGCGTGAAACCCGGCAACCGCGTTCTGATCCGGTCGGCCAATAACCCGGCGATGGTGGCCTGCTGGCTGGCGGCGACCAAGGTGGGGGCCGTGGTGGTCAACACCATGCCCATGCTGCGCGCGGCCGAGTTGCGGACCTATGTGGAACTGGCCGAGATCACGCACGCGCTTTGCGACACGAGGCTGATGGACGAGATGGTGGCCTGCGCCAAGGACAGCGCCACTTTGACATCCGTAATTGGGTTTGATGGAACCTCGAACCACGATGCCGAGCTTGACCGGCTGGCACTGGAAAAGCCCGTGCGCTTCACTTGTGTGCCGACTGGGCGGGACGATGTGGCGTTGCTGGGGTTCACCTCGGGATCAACCGGAGTGCCCAAGGCGACGATGCATTTCCACCGCGACCTGATGATCATCGCGGACGGCTATGCGCGCGAAGTGTTGGGCGTCACACCTGACGACGTTTTTGTCGGCTCTCCGCCGCTGGCCTTCACCTTTGGCCTTGGCGGTCTGGCGATATTTCCCTTGCGGTTCGGCGCGGCGGCAACGCTGTTGGAACAGGCGACTCCGCCGAACATGATCGAGATCATCGAGAAATACAAAGCCACGGTCTGCTTCACCGCGCCTACCGCGTACCGTGTGATGCTGCGCGCGATGGAGGAAGGAGCCGACCTGTCTTCCTTGCGGGCGGCGGTGTCAGCGGGCGAAACCCTGCCCGGCCCGGTCTATGACGAGTGGATCGCCAAGACCGGCAAACCCATGCTCGACGGGATCGGAGCGACGGAACTTTTGCACATCTTCATCTCCAACCGGTTTGACGACCACAAGCCCGCCTGCACCGGCAAACCCGTCACCGGTTATGAGGCGAAGATCATCAATGACGCGGGTGAGGTTCTGCCGGATGGCGAAGTTGGGCGGCTGGCAGTGCGCGGTCCGACGGGGTGCCGCTATCTCAAGGGGGATCGCCAGAGCGCCTATGTGCAAGACGGCTGGAACATCACCGGCGACAGCTTCTGGCGGGACGAAGATGGCTATTTCCATTTCGCCGCGCGCAATGACGACATGATCGTGAGTTCCGGCTACAACATCGCCGGTCCTGAAGTGGAAGCGGCCTTGCTGGCCCATCCAGCGGTGGCCGAATGCGCGGTGATCGGCACGCCTGACGAGGAACGCGGCTATGTCGTTCAGGCGCATGTGGTCCTGTCCGACGGTCATGTCCGGGACACGGAAATGGTCAAAGCCTTGCAGGATCACGTCAAGACGACCATCGCGCCCTACAAATACCCGCGGTCGGTTGTCTTCACGGACACCCTACCCAAAACCGCGACCGGGAAAATCCAGAGATTCAGGCTGAAAGACCAATGACCGAGCCCGCCTTTGCCAAAGACCAGAAGGTCCTTTTTCGCCATTGCGACCCGGCGGGGATCGTCTTTTTCCCGCGCTATTTCGAGATGATGAACGACCTCGTCGAAGCGTTCTTTGACGAAGCCCTCGATTACCCGTTCGAGCAAATTCTCAAGACCGAGGGCATCCCCACTGCCCAGATCGAAACGCGGTTCGTGAAGCCCAGCTATCACGGCGACCAACTACGGCTGTCGCTCTGGGTGGTACGTGTGGGCACAACATCCCTAACCTACAAGATGACGGCGACCTGTGGCGATGAGTTGCGCTTTGAAACCCGTGCAACGCTGGTGCATGTCGATGGCGCGGGCCGCCCAAGCCCGTGGCCGGATGTGCTGGTCCCCCTTCTCAAGACCAAAGAGGCCCAAGATGACGCATAAGACGATCCACCCCGAGGGCTGGTTGCCTGCCAAGGGTTACGCCAATGGGATGCTGACCAAGGACGGTGTGCTGCATATCGGTGGGCAGATCGGGTGGGACGCCAATAAGGTCTTTGTGTCCTCGGATTTCATCGGCCAGATGCGGCAGGCTCTGTCCAACATCCGCGCGATCGTCGAGGCGGCGGGCGGCTCGGTGGAGGACGTCACCCGTCTGACATGGTTTGTGACGGACAAGGCCGAGTACCTTGCTCATCAAGCAGACGTCGGTACCGCCTATCGTGAAGTGTTCGGCAAACACTTCCCCGCGATGTCGATGGTGGTGGTCAGCGCGTTGATCGAAGACGAGGCCAAGGTCGAGATCGAAGCCACCGCGCATCTGGGCTGACAGTTCTCACCTTCGCGCAGGCAGGACAGTGCCGACACACGAGCCGAACCCGATACGGTAGCCATCGCCTTGAGCATGACCGCGCAGTGAAAGCGTATCGCCGTCCTCGACAAAGGTTCGGCTTTCGCCGGTATCCAGAGTGATCGGCTCTTTCCCGCCCCAACTCAGCTCCAGCAAAGCTCCACGATTGTGCCGCTCCGGCCCCGAGATGGTGCCCGATCCGAGCAGGTCGCCCACCCGCATCGGACAGCCGGAACTGGTGTGATGCGCCAGTTGTTGCGCGGCGGAATAGTACATTTCGCGGTAGTTGGTTTCGGCGATCACGGTCTCGGCGCCACCCTCTGGCGACAGCCCGACCGCTAGTTCAATGTCGTAGAGCATCGGCTCTGGCTCACTCAGATAGTCCAGCAGCGGCTTTTCGCGCTCGGGCGTGCCGGTGCGGAATGGCTCCAAAGCGGCAGCCGTCACAATCCACGGGCTGATCGTGGTTGCGGTGGCCTTGGACTGAAAAGGCCCGAGCGGTTGGTATTCCCACGCCTGAATGTCCCGCGCCGACCAATCGTTCAGGATGACATAGCCGAAGATGTTATCGAACGCCTCGGCCACGCTGATCGGCTCGTCTGACGCCTGCCCCACAATCGCGCCGATTTCGAGTTCGATGTCGAAACGTGTTGAGGGCGCAAAGCGCGGTGCGTCATCGTCCGGACCTTTGATCTGACCATGCGGGCGCGTGACCGGCGTGCCGGACACCACCACCGAAGACGCACGGCCATTGTAGCCGATGGGGATGTGCAGCCAGTTCGGCGGCAGCGCATTTTCCGCGCCCCGGAACATCGTGCCGACATTGGTGGCGTGATGGCGGCTGGAATAGAAATCGGTGAACTCGCTTACACGAAACGGCATGTGCAGTGTCGCGTCTTTCATCGGAACCGAGTGGGTGATGATCTGATCCTGCACCGCCTCATCTGCACCGTCGACCAGCATGGCGGTCAGCGACGTGCGGTATTGGGACCAAGCCTCACGGCCCAATTCCATGAAGTCGTTCCAGTACGGCGCGTCCAGCACTTCAGCGTCGGGATCGGCGCGCAGAATTCCAGCCGCTTCCAAACCGGTGGCATCGACGATCCGGTCTCCGATAGCTACACCGCAGCGCAGGTCGCTGTCGCCCACTGAGAACACGCCGTAGGGCAAGTTGTTCAGCGGGAAATCACACTCTGGCGCGTTTGCGCTCTCCAGCCAGGACCGACGCAGACCCATCGTTTATTTCTTCCCCGGCGTGCCGTCGAACTTCCTCTCAAGGCTCTCCCAGCAGTCGATGTAATCATCCTGCATCGGCGCTTCTTTTCCCGCAAATTCAGTAAGATGTTGCGGGAACCTCGTCTCAAACATGAAGGACATGGTGCGGTCCAGTTTGTCAGGACCAAGGTTCGCATTCGACGCCTTCTCGAACGCCTCGCGGTCCGGACCGTGGGGCAGCATCATGTTGTGCAAGCTCATCCCGCCAGGAACGAAGCCCTGCGGTTTGGCATCGTACTGACCGTAGATGTTACCCATCAGTTCCGACATGATGTTCTTGTGATACCACGGCGGGCGGAAGGTGTTTTCCGCCACCATCCAGCGTTCGCGGAACAGGACGAAGTCGATATTCGCGGTGCCCGGCACACCCGACGGGGCGGTCAGAACGGTAAAGATCGACGGGTCGGGATGGTCGAAGAGGATCGCACCGACCGGGCAGTAATTACGCAGGTCGTATTTGTATGGGGCGTAATTGCCATGCCACGCCACGACGTCGAGCGGACTTTGCCCGATCTTGGTTTCATGGAACTGTCCGCACCATTTGACCGTCAGGGTCGAAGGCACCTCACGGTCCTCGTACGCCGCGACCGGCGCTTTGAAATCGCGTGGATTGGCCATGCAGTTCGCACCGATGGGGCCACGCCCGGGCAGTTCGAACTTCTGACCGTAATTTTCGCAGACAAAGCCCCGGCACGGGCCGTCGAGAACCTCAACCCGGTAGACCAGACCGCGCGGAATGATGGCGATCTCCTTGGGTTCAATGTCGATGATCCCAAGCTCGGTGGCAAAGCGCAGCTTGCCTTCCTGCGGCACCACCAGCAACTCGCTGTCGGCGCTGAAGAAATAAGCGTCCTTCATGCTTTCGGTGACAAGGTAGATGTGGCTCGCCATGCCGACCTGCGTGTTCACATCACCGGCCGTTGTCATTGTCCGCATGCCAGTCAACCAGGTGAGTGGTTCGTCACTGTGCGGGACTGGATCCCAGCGATACTGGCCAAGGCTCGTCACATCTTCGGGAATGTGTGGAGCGCTTTTCCAGTAGGGAAGATCAACCCGCGCATAGCGGGCCGAATGTTTGACGGAAGGCCGGATCCGGTAACACCATGTCCGCTCGGGCGGGTTGGCGGTGAATGCCGTACCGGAAAGCTGTTCGCCATAGAGCCCATAGTTGCATTTCTGCGGGCTGTTCATGCCGCGCGGCAGGGCGTCGGGCAGTGCTTCGGTTTCGAAATCATTGGCCCAGCCGGGCATGTATCCCGGTTCGGTCAGCGTGCCTTTGGCCTGGATCAGACCGGATGTGTGCGGAGCATTCATTTTGTGTCTCCTTTCGAGGCAGCGGCCAGCGCTTCGGTCAAAACCGCGCGGTCGCCGATATGGTTGGCAAGGATCAGGATCAGACGGGCATTGAGCGCGATGCTGTCATCGTCGCTCAGCCCCTCATGGGCGTTGAGCAGCTCGGCGTAAAACCCGTCGGGATCGGGGATGTTGGGGGCGGTGTTCAAAGCCATCGCATCAGTCCTTTCCGATGGCGCGGACCAGGGCGGCGCGCACCATTGCGTTGTCATAGGCAGGCCAGCGCGCGGCGACATGCTGGTCGGGGCGAATCAGGTAGACGGCATTTCCCGCCTCGCCCAGATACCTGCCCTTGATGTCACCGCCCGCAGGCACAGAAAGGCCGCGCAGCGCCACACCTTCGACCTCCAGTTGGTCGGGCACGTCGGCTCCGATGCCCAGCAGCACAAAGTCTCCGCCAAGGTTATCCAGCAGGAACCCCTGCCCCAATGGCGCGTCCGGGCACGGAGCGCCCGGTCGCGTGCGTTCCGGTGCATCAGGGAGTGCATCGGGCGTGTTGAGCGGCAATCCGTCATAGACGCACGGCACGGAAAGTCGGCCGGAATTGACCAGCGGACGGGCAAAGGCGTGGTGTTCGGCCAGGTCCAGCACCGCGTTGCGGAATACGTGGCTGATCTTCGACTTCGGCGTGATGAAATCGGTCGAGCGCGAGGAGTTGAGGATGTTCTCATCCGCCCCATGCCGTCGCTCGACATCATAGCTGTCGAGCAGGCTGTCGGGCGCGGTACCGTTCAGCACCATCCCGAGTTTCCAGCCAAGGTTGTCCACATCCTGAATGCCGGAATTGGCTCCGCGCGCCCCGAATGGCGACACCTGATGCGCAGCATCCCCGGCAAAGATCACTCGCCCGTGGCGAAACTTCTTCATCCGGCGGCATTGGAACGTGTAGATTGACGTCCAGACCAGCTCGTAATCCACATCCGGCCCCAGCATCGCATCGAGGCGGCGGCGGATGTTTTCTTCCTTCAGTTCTTCTTTGCGGTCGATGTCCCAACCCAGCTGGAAGTCGATCCGCCAGACGCCATCCGGCTGCTTGTGCAACAGCGCGCTGTCGCCGGATTTGAAATACGGCTCGAACCAGAACCAGCGTTCGGTGGGAAAATCGGCCTTCATGGTGATGTCGGCGATCAGGAAATTGTCCTCGAACACACGGCCATCGAAATCGAGCCCCATCATCTTGCGCAACGGGCTGGACGCGCCATCGCAACCAATCAGCCAGTCGGCACTGATCTGGTAGGGACCGTCTGGTGTGGTGATGTCGAGGACCACGTGATCGTCCTTGACCTCGACCGCATCCACCCGGTTCTTGCCACGCAATTCGATGGGCGCGCCTTGCGCCTGCGCCTCACGCACGCGTTCGACAAGGAAGCGTTCGAAATGGGGCTGTTGCAGGTTGATAAAGGCCGGGTAGCGATGGCCTTCCTCTGGTAGCAGGTTGAATTCGTAGACTTGGCGATCATCGTGGAACACTTTGCCGAGGTTCCATACAACCCCCTTGTCCAGCATCGGCTGCGCGCAACCGTACCGATGGGCAACCTCAAGCGTACGTTTCGCAAAACAGATCGCGCGTGACCCCTGCCCGACACCTTCGTGGTCGTCCAGCAACACGACCGGAATGCCCTGCAAGCCAAGATCAAGCGCGGTGGCAACGCCAATCGGACCGCCGCCCAGCACGACCACCGGATGGCGCACGGGGGCAGATGCGTCCTGATCGGAGCTGCGTTCATAGGGATACAGCTTGAATGCCAGTTGATAACGGTCATCGAGCGGCATGATGGGTCTCCTCTCCCCCTCAGTGAGCCTTTAGCCTTGCAATTGTTCCCACATCTCAAGGTCGCGTTCGGCCGTCCAGATGCGCGGATGAACGATGCCGCGCGCCTCGTCATAGGCGCGGGCCACGTTGAACGGCAGGCAGTGTTCGTAGATCGCGTAGTCTTTGAATTTGGGATCGCAGGCGTCGCGCACTGAATCCCAAGCGTCCTTGAGGCTCCCGCCTTTCGCGGCAATCGGTTTGACTGCGTTATAGGTGCTGTCGACGAAATCCCGCGTGTTGGCGAGTGCGGCATCCACCATTTCGCGCCCGACCAGAGCGTCGCCACGTCCCGGCGCGATGCTTTGCGGGTCATAGGCCTTGACCGCATCCAGCGTCGCGCCCCAGTCTTCGAAATGGCCATCACCGCAGTAGCAGGCGGAGTGGTATTCCACGATATCACCTGTGAACATGGTCTGGCTGTCCGGCACCCAGATCACGCTGTCACCGGCAGTATGCGCGCGACCGATCTGTTTGATCTCGACTTTCCGCTTGCCCAGATACACGGTCATGCTGTTACTGAAGGTGGTTGTCGGCCATGTCAGGCCGGGGATACTTTCATGCCCTTCGAAAAGGCGCGGAAAGCGCTGGAATTCGCTGTCCCAATCCTCTTGGCCCCGCTCTACCACCATGCCGCGCGCGGCGTCTGACATGATAATCTGATTGGCATTGAAGGCGCTCGCTCCCAGCACGCGAACAGCGTGGTAATGCGTCAGCACCACATGGGAAATCGGCTTATCCGTAACGCTGCGCACGCAGTCGATGACCTTCTGCGCGAGGCGCGGTGTGGCCTGCGCTTCGACGATCATCACGCTTTCGTCGCCGATGATCACACCTGAATTCGGGTCTCCCTCGGCGGTGAAGGCATAGAGGCCATCACCAATTTCGGTAAAGGAAATCTGCTTCTCTGCGGTGTCGCCCTGCGATGCAAAAGCCATTGGTGCGTGTCTCTCCATGAACTGACCGGTGCAGTCGGTTGCATCCGGCAACAGATCATTCGTCGTTGCAATGGCACCGAAAGTCAATATCATTTCAAATGCAACGAAATTGGATCGCCGCATGACGCCAGAGAATTTTCACCTGTCATCATTCCTGCCCTACCGGCTTGCTGTTCTGTCCGAACGGGTCAGTCGGCGGTTGTCGGTGGAATACGGTCGGACACATGGTCTGGTCGTGGCGGAATGGCGTGTTCTCGTGCATCTATTGCGCTGCGGAGCGGTGTCGGTTCGGGACATCCACAATTGCGTCAATCTGGAAAAGCCGCGCGTCAGCCGGGCGGTGTCGCGACTCGAAGCGGAAGGTCTGGTTCAGAAAACTCAAGGTGAAGCGGATGGACGGCTGGTCGCCATATCCCTGACGGATGCAGGGCGCCGCGCCCTGACCGACATCATTCCTGCTGCGACAAGGATCGAACGGCACCTAATGGATGCCGTCAGCCCGGACGAGCTCGACACGTTTTTTCGGGTGATGGAGCGGATACACGCGGTGCTCGACGAAGACCCGGAGGCTCGGCCCCGCACCGCCATGGACATGCGACCTGCCCCCGATACTGCGACGACAGCTTAGGTCTCTAACTTAACCCTTCGAGATCAGCTACGCTTCAGAGAGACCCCAATTTCCGTGCCTCGATCACGGCTTCGCCGGGGCTCGCAGCATTGAACTTCCGGCAGAGCATCTTGACCACAAAGGTCACAGTCACCTCTTTCAACCCAAGCTCGCTTGCGATTGCAGACAGGTCTTTGCCTTGATCGAGTTGCGTCAGAACGAGCGTTTCGCGCTGGGTCAGGCGCTTGCTCGGATCATCACCACCGATGCTTCCGGTTTCCGGCCCGATTTCGAACAGGTTAACCTTGTTCCCCGCGGCCATTGAGCGGACCGAGTCGATCAATTTTTGCCCGGGCAGCTTTTTCGGCAGGCACCCTGCCGCTCCGATTTGCATCGCATCGCGCACGATATGCTGCGGAAGATTGCCCGACATCAAGGCAACAGGTGTCCCTTGCCCTTTTTCCAATGCCCGGAGGATACCATCGACGCCATCCATACCCGGTATATTGTAATCCAGAAGGATCAAATCGAACCGGCCTTTTTCCGTGATCTTTTCGAGCGCGTCTTCAAGATCGACCGCCGTCTCGACCGTGATCCGATTGCGAGACAAAATCGCATCGAACACCTCTAGGAGCATTTCCTGATCATCTACGATTAAGACACGCATTGTTTACTCTTTCTGATCGACGACAGAAAATACGGCCAATTCCGCCTGCTTAACAAGCGACTCGCGGTCAATCGGCTTGGCCATCACATTTGTGAAGAGCTTACTGGAACGTCTGGCTTCGCCCGCCAACGCGGTCACAAGGAGGATCGGCAGCTTCGGAGCGATCGCCTTGACCGCCTCGGCCAGTTGCGCACCAGACATTGTCGGCATGTCGTAATCCGTGACCAGCAGATCACAACAATCGGGGTCTTCTTTCAACACTTCGACGATGTCCGCCGGATCGGTTGAGGCCGCAACTTCTGCACCGGCCGCTTCGAGGTAAGCGGTGATGACCTCCAGAACTTCGAGTTGATCGTCCACGACAAAGACCATCTTGCCGTCCAGTCGGCCGGTTGTGTCTTTCTGAGGCGGGGCTGAAGATTGATCCACCTCGACGGCGTCGACCGGCCAATAAACATCGAACGACGTTCCTCTTCCGGTCTCCGTCGTCATCAGCATCGCACCACCGATGTCTTCTATCACCGAAGACACCACTGCGAGGCCAAGCCCCGTCCCTTGATCGCCTTTGGTGCTGAAATACGGTGTCAGGACACGCGACGCGACATCCGGCGGCATACCAGGCCCGTTGTCTGCGACCGTCAGCCTTGCGTATCGCCGCGACGGATCAAGCCATCCGATGCTCATCTCGGTCACATTCTCTGGGTAATCAGGGGCACCAATGCCGATCGAGATTGTTCCCGCCGTTTCCTCCAAAGCGTCGCGCGCATTGATCGCGAGGTTCAGCAGGACTTGTAGGACATCGGTAGGGTCTGCCATCGCCTCGACAGCATCGTCAGGGATTTTGAGCGACAGCCGCGTCGGCGCGCGCAGGCTGGAGCGGACAAGCTCTGCTGCTTCCCGCACGGGGTTCCTCAGATCAAGCTTCACCAACTCTGATTGCCGCGCGCCCAGCGTAAGCAAGCGTTTCACCAATCCTGCGGCTTGATCCGAAGCTGCAAGAACTCGAGCCGCCCCGTTTGCTATCGCGCTCTTTTTTTCAGTTTCCTCCAAGATAAGCGAAGCGCCACCCGAGATGATCGCCAGTAAGTTGTTAAAGTCATGCGCCAGTCCGGCTGCCATCTGACCAATCATCTCGCGGCGCTGTGCGAGCTGCAATTCGTTCATCAGACGCTCCCGCTCCGCACGTTCTCTGAGGCGGTCAGAAATATCCCGTGTAATGCACAGCAATCCGCCATCGGCGTTCAACGTCAGGGAAACGTCCAGGTCGAATGCCCTGCCGTCTTTAGCGACCCCCATCACTTCGCCGGACCAGCCACCATCACGCATCGCGATTGGCATGGCGTTTTGCTCCATCCAGTCAAACTCTTCCGGTCGGTAGAGCATGGACCAGTGCTTGCCCACCAAGTCTTCGTTCTTTGAATAGCCGAACATATCGAGATGTGCGCGGTTGACGTAGACAAAGAAGCCCTTGGCATCGGTTAGGGCAATGCCATCAAGGCTTGCCTCCATCGCGGCAGACCGATCGGCGCGCGCCCGTTGTTCGGATTCTTTGAGTTCGGTGATGTCGACACGGAGTCCGACCCGGCCTCCGCCGGGCAAGGCTCTATCAAACACTCGCAACCATGTTCCATCGGGGAGCAACTGCTCGATCTCGCCATCCGATTCCCCGTGTTTCGCCAGACGCTCGGCCAGCCACTCTTCCTCTCGTCCGATGGCCTCGGGATACTGGCCTACCTCAAGCCCGTACCGCACAAAGCTTTCGAAGCTGGCTCCAACAACGAGCGCGGACTCGGACTGCGCATAAATCTGGCGGTAACGGCTGTTGCAGATCACCAACCTGTCGTCTGCATCGTAAAGCACGAAGCCGTCGTGTAGCCCCTCCACGGCCTTTTCTAGGTTCGCGCGCGCCAAAGCGGCCTCAGCCGCGGCCAAGCGCAGCGACTCGGCCTGTTCGCGTTGGTGAGTGATGTCCACTTCGACCGCGAGAAATCCCGTAAGCACGCCGGTTTCGTCATGCAATGGCTGAATGTCGAGTGAAAGCCAGTATTCCCGCCCATCTCGGGTCTGGTTCAGGATTTCGGCCTGAACCGATTGCGCCTTGTCCAACGCCGCGCGAATTCGGGAAACCGTATTTGGGTCTGTATTGGAATTTTGTAGAACGCGCCCCGGATTCTTGCCCAGCACATCTTCGAGGGTCCATCCCGTTATTCGCTCGAACGCCGCATTAACCCATTGAATCCGCCGTTCTGCGTCAGTGATCAAGACAAGGTTGGTGGTTCGTCGCGCGATTTCCGACAGGCGTTCGATCTCTCTCGCCTTGGCCCGCTCATCCGTGATGTTGCGCATGGCGAGGAGGTAACCTTGTTCGCCAATCGAGGAGGCCGTCAACTGCCACCACCCCTTGAGAGGTTCCAAAGTCGTCACTTCAAAGGTATGGCTTACAACAGGAACTCCGGCATCAAGTAGTCGGATTTTTTCCCGCAACTCGTCTCCCAACTCCGGTGCCAGTCCTTCTTCAAGGGTCCGGCCTACGAACGCGTCCGCCGTTTCTTCGGGTATGACGATCGAACCAGAGTGCCACGTAACGAAACGGGCATCCTGATCCAACTCGACGATCAGATCTGGCATACCCGAAAGCAATGCTTCCAGACGCTTGCGCTGCGACAGCGTTTCGGCATGGGCGGCAACCAGTTTATCCTCAGCATCGCGCCGTGCCAGCGCGGAGGCGATCACCTTGGCGACAGATCGGATCAAATAAGTCTCGCCCGGCAAAAAGTTGCGTGGCTCGCGAACTGCGTCGAAACCGATGAAGCCACGGAGCACACCGTGTTCAAACATCGGCACGGCCAGCACAGACTGAACCCCTCGGGCGATCAGATACTCGCGTTCAGGCGCATCCTCTGGCAATGCCGCGACATTCGGAAACACGACGTCATTACCGGCTTCCAAGATCGCTCTCCTAGTGGAAATCATACCGATCGGAGTGTCTTGCCGCTTGCCTTTAAACGCCTCTATGCCCACGCCGCACCATTCGTGGGTATTGTCGATGAAGTCGCCATTCGGCTGAATTCGGAACACGTAAGCCCTGTCTGTGCCCGTCAAAACGCCCATGCGGTCCAGCGCCATCTCAATGGCTTCGTCTAGTTGCTTGAGCGGTGCGCTCAGGAGGTCGTCCAGGATACCGACCACCTGCCCTTGCATCTCGGTCAGGCGGGCGAACGCGTTGTGCACTGCCTCCAAAGGTGCATCGAGCACGGACTCGGTCGTCTCGACCGGCTTGCCTTCGATGAGGTTCAGCAATCGTTTGTTGCGCCGCGCTTCGCGCAAGGCCAACAGGGCTTGTGCAGCCAGTTTCGCGACCTGTTCCAGCGTCCTGAATTCGCCGACGGTGTAGCGGTCCGCGATCGGGCACCCGATCAGGATCGCTCCGGGTTTTTCGTCTGGCAATTCCAGCGGTACGATCATGGTCGAGGCTGGTACCTGAACGCCACCGGGCCAAGGGAGCCCGTCGATCAGGTTGACCAACTTAGCGAGCCGTCGAGGTCGCTCAATAAACGAGACAGGCAGCGGTAGAAACTGCCCTTGGCGCTGTCGGTCGGCGCAGACCGAGACCACAATTCGGTCTCCCTCTGCCTGAACAAAGAAACAGTCTCGGCCTCCAATCTCTTTCCTTAGAACATCCAAGAGCGCCTGCATCGCTTCGTCTGCACCGGACTTGCCCGTCAGCGCCTTGAGCGCTTCAGACATGATAAGACGTTCCTTGAGCGCCGCAGCCTCGCGCACCCGAACCGCCTCGGTGTCGGCAAGCGCTGAACGCACCGCTTCGGCCTCGGCCATCAATCGACGGTTCATTTCTATGATTTCTTGGTGCTTCTCCTCAAGCAGCTCTTCAGCCTTGCGCCGTGCAGCCTGTTCACGCTCAAAGGCGCTCTGAAACTCCATAGGATCTTGGGTATCGCCGGTCATGCCACCATCCCCTTCTTCCCGACCGCGGCCGCACGTCTGGCCAGACCCCAAGCCAACGCGCCTGCACAACTGCGCCGGCACCCGGCGCATCTCATGGCCGTAGCGTAGTCGACTGCGCCCGGCCCGTATACCACGTTCCTACCCATGCTCGTTGCTGAACACTGTGCAGGAAATCATCAGATTGCCGTGATGTAACTTACCACCTGTGGGAACGCCCTGTTCTCCAAACGTGAAGACCCCAAGCCAAGGTGAATCGCCGAGTTCGGCTTTGACACCAGCGGACACTTCGTCCATGCGGTCGCGAACGGCCATCATGCATCCGCAGCAATAGACAACAAGAGCACCGGCAACGTTCGCACCAAAATTCTGCTTCGCCTGTTCCGCGACCCGTCCGGCACGCGCAACAAGGTTGTCGGCAGACCCGTGCATTTGCCAAATACGAGAATCTTTGTAGACAGTGGCCAAAAGATCGATGGCACCATCCGGATTCGCCGTTGTCGGGTGCGCAAGAATGTGGAATGGCACGCCTCCCACCTCCCACGTTTCGCGGCCCAACGGCCAAAACGTCGTTTCGGCAAGAATGGAGCGCAGTTCTCCATTCGCCTGAGGCACTGCGCCACCGGTCCATTCGTGCAGCACATCTGCGGCTGGACGGTTGTCGATCTCGAAAACGCGCCGCCCTTCGACACGCGTGACGATCCCACTTGCGCCCGTCGGAGCAAAGCCACTTTGGTAAACCGAGGTCACCGGACAGGACGGGAACAACACCGACACGACAACCCCGTCCGTATGAACGGTTTCGGGTCCGAGCTGCGCCCACGCACCGCTCGCGTCATTGTCTGCCGAACTGCCGCCGACGATCAGGGTTTCCTCGCCCACGACAGACCGCAACCCCGCGATCACCTGTTCTTCCCGCCCGGGCGCAACGGTCAGCCAGACCATCTCGGGGATTTCTCCGGGCCGTCCAGCCCTGTCCAGCGCTGCTGCGATCGTGTCGTGGGCGACCTTTTCAGCGTCATCGCCAAGATCGGCAGAGCATGTTCCGTAGTCTCCTTCGGCATCCCAGATCGCAAAGGCTCCCAGCCCTGCGCCACTGATGTCGACGCCACTCGCGCCCATGATCCCGAGACAGGACGATCCACCATGGAATGCGCCCGCGCCAATAAGCGATTTAGCTTCGGATTGAAGGGTTGTGGCGTCCAGATCGACGCCGAAATGAAGAGCCATGAAATCCGGGCGGCCGTACCCGGTATTCGTAAACTGCGTCGCAATGTCTGCCAGGCCTTCGATCGCGGTTCCAGCGGTCGACTGCGCGGAAAAAAATTGCATCACATTGTCCCTTTGCGCGAGCTACTTTCGGCAGCACAAACTTGAGCGTGAAGTGGCTATCGGACCATTTCACACACCAGGCATCTCAAAGCTCGCAAACCACGTTTGGCAAAATACAAAGAGCTCTCACACGCTGCAAGTGCTCGAAAGACACTCACAAAGCCTGTCCAAAGTGTACTTTTCGAAAAAGGCGAACATGGTCAATCGGCTATTAGCAACGACGCCCTGAAGCATCGAAACGCATTTCATGTCGGGCATCCCACTCAAGCCCAACCAGACTTCCTTCCTCGGGGAACGATGCTGCGGCGTCCTGCCGGACGGTCACTTGGGTGCCGTCCTCGCATATCAGATGCACCAACGTTTCGGCACCCAAAGCTTCACAATAGGTCGCCCGTGCCTGCATCGCGCCTGTCTCTGCCAGACGCATGTGTTCAGGGCGCACACCCAGCTTGATCTCGGACGACCGCCCGAGCAGGTCACCGGTGATGAAGTTTGTCGGTGGTGACCCGATAAAACCTGCGACGAATTCCGTGGCCGGGTTGGCGTACACCTCAAGTGGTTTACCGATTTGGTCGGCCACCCCGCCATTCATCACGATCATACGGTCGGCCATTGTCATCGCCTCGACTTGATCATGTGTCACGTAGAGCGAGGTTACCCCCAATTCGCGCTGCAAAGCGCGAATTTCCAGCCGCATCTGCACCCGCAGCTTGGCGTCGAGGTTGGACAGCGGTTCGTCGAACAGGAAAACGGCAGGTTTGCGCACGATCGCGCGCCCCATGGCGACGCGTTGGCGCTGACCACCCGAAAGCTCACGCGGTTTGCGCTGGAGGTAGGGTTCAAGCTGCAGCAGCTTGGCCGCCTGCGCGACACGTTGTTCGATCTCGGACCGGGGAACCTTGGCGATCTTGAGCCCGTAAGCCATGTTATCGAAGACCGACATATGCGGATAAAGCGCGTAGTTCTGGAACACCATGGCGATGTCGCGTGCCATCGGCTCTTCCTCGTTCACGCGCCGCCCGCCGATCTGGACCTCGCCATCGGTAATGGTCTCCAGCCCGGCTACCATACGCAGCAAGGTGGATTTGCCACAGCCCGATGGCCCGACGATCACGATGAATTCGCCATCTTCCACGTCGATCGACACGCCATGAATGACGTCTGTCTTGCCAAAGGATTTCTTGACGTTGTTGAGGGTCAGCGTTGCCATGTTCTTATTTCTCGCTTTCCACAAGCCCACGGATGAACAGTTTCTGCATACCAACAACCACCAGCACAGGCGGCACCATCGCAAGGATGGATGTCGCCATGATGACCGGCCAGTCGGCAATATCGTCGCCTGAAGGGAACATCTGTTTAATCCCCATGACGATGGTGTTCATCGATGGATCGGTGGTGATCAGAAGCGGCCAGAGATATTGGTTCCAGCCATAGATAAAGAGGATGACGAAGAGCGCGGCGATATTCGTCCGGCTCATCGGCAGCAGGATGTCGAAGAAGAACCGCATCGGCCCGGCCCCATCGACCCGCGCGGCCTCGGCCAGCTCGTCCGGCACAGTCATGAAGAACTGCCGGAAGAGGAACGTCGCGGTTGCTGATGCAATGAGCGGCAGGATCAGGCCCTGATAGCTGTTCAGCATCCCGAAGTTCGCGATCACCTCGTATGTCGGCACGATGCGCACTTCGACAGGCAGCATGAGAGTGAGGAAGATCAGCCAGAAGAACAGCTTTTTTCCCGGAAACTTGAAGTAGACAATTGCGAAAGCCGAAAGCAGCGAGATCGCAATTTTGCCGATGGCGATGCCCAAAGCCATGAAAAGCGAATTGCCCAGCATGAGCGCCACGGGTGCATTGATCCCGGCTGTCAAGGCCTTGGAGTAATTCTCGAAGAACTGATCCCCTGGCAAGAGCGGCATCGGGGGCCGCACTATTTCAGGCTGGCTCACTGTTGACGCGACAAAAGCCAGCCAGATCGGGAAGAAGATGAAAGCAACACCGATGATCAGGCCCAGATGGGTCAGCCACAACCCCGCGCCGCGCTTTTCGACCATGCCAGTTTGCTCTGCCATCAGTAGTGCACCCTGCGTTCGATGTATTTGAATTGGATCACGGTCAACAGCGACACGATCACCAGAAGGATTACCGACTGCGCCGCCGAGGACCCAAGGTCCTGCCCCACAAAGCCGTCGGAATAGACCTTGTAGACAAGGATCGTGGTCGCCTGCTGCGGGCCACCGCTTGTGATCGTGTGGATCACGCCGAAGGTCTCGAAGAAGGCGTAGATGATGTTCACCACCAGCAGGAAGAAGGTGGTTGGCGACAGCAGCGGAAAGACGATGGTGCGGAAGCGCGTCCAGAAATGGGCACCGTCGATGGCAGCCGCCTCGATCACCGAACGGGGGATCGCCTGAAGACCGGCGAGGAAAAACAGGAAGTTATAGCTGATCCGCCCCCATGCACTGGCGACGACGACAAGGCCCATCGCCTCCCCTTCGTTCAAAACGTGGTTCCAGTCATACCCTAAGAGGCCCAGATACCACGTCACCACGCCGACGCGGGTGTTGAACATGAAAAGCCACAGCACACCTGCAACGGCGGGCGCTACGGCGTAAGGCCAGATGAGAAGCGTGCGGTAGGTGCCCGACCCTTTGATCAGCCGGTCCGCCAGAATGGCGAGGTAGAGGGCGACGCCCATCGACACGACAGTGACGAGGATCGAGAAGACGGCCGTCGTGATGAAAGACGCACGATAATAGCGGTCTGACAGCAGGTATTCGAAATTGCCAAGTCCAACCCATTGCATGGACAGCCCGAACGGGTCGGGGATGAACAGCGACTGCCAGATCGCCTGCCCTGCCGGATAAAAAAAGAAGATGGCGGTGATCAGGATCTGCGGCAGCACCAAGAGCAGCGGCAGCCAGATACCTTTGAACTTAACGCGCTTTTCCATGTGACCAAGTCGGCTGCCCCGGAAATCCGGAGCAGCCTGTCCTTCACAGAAGGTTAACGAGAAGCCTGCTCAAAGCGGCGTAGCAGAGCATTTCCACGCTCGACGGCGCTGTCGAGTGCCGTTTGCGCGTCCTTGTCACCAGCCCAGACCGCTTCAAGCTCTTCGTCGATGATGCCGCGGATCTGGTCGAAGGAACCAAGGCGAAGGCCCTTGGAGTTCGACGTCGGCTCCTTGGCCGTCATCTGGATCACCGCGATGTCTGTGCCCGGATTTGCGTCATAGAACCCCTGACTGCGGGTCAGGTCGCCAGCTTCGGACGTGATCGGCAGATAGCCTGTGTCCTGGTGCCACTTTGCCTGAATCTCCGGGCTTGAGAGGAAATCCAGGAACGCGGCGACGCCCGCGTATTCCTCGTCGGTCTGACCTTCCATGACCCAGAGAGACGCGCCACCGATGATGGTGTTCTGCGGCTCGCTGGCAACCGCCGACCAATAGGGCAGCGGACGCACTTCAAAGTCAAACTCGGCTTCGGCCTTGATGCCTGCATAACCCGCCGAGGATTCCGTGAAGAGCGCACATTCCCCGGCGCGGAAGTTCGCACCGCCTTCGTTGCGGCGACCGGCATAGATGAACTTGCCGTCCTTCGCCCAATCGCCCATCGCACCGATATGTGCCACCTGCGCCGCGCTGTTGAACGCCAGCTCGGTGTCATTGCCGTCAAAGCCGTTCGACTTGGTGGCAAACGGCACGTCGTGATAGGCCGAGAAGTTCTCGAGGTGGATCCAGCTCTGCCACGCGGTGGTCATTGGGCAGCCAACGCCCGCGTCCTTGAGTTGGTCCAGCACGTCGCCCACCTGCTCCCATGTGGACAGATCCGTGTCGGGGTCAATGCCCGCTTCTTCCAGCTTGTCGCGGTTGACCCACAGAACCGGGGTCGACGAGTTGAACGGGAGCGACAGCATGTCACCATCCGGCGATGTGTAGTAGCCTTTGACCGAACCGATATATTTCGACTGGTCGAACCCGTCGCCCATGACTTCGTATACTGGCTTGATGGCACCCTTTGCCGCCATCATTGTGGCGGTGCCCACTTCGAAGACCATCAGGATGTCAGGCTGTTCGCCCGCGCGGAACGCCGCGATCCCGGCATTCAGCGTTTCGGAATAGTTGCCCTTGTGTGTCGCAACCACAGTGTAATCGGACTGAGAGCCGTTGAAGGTTTCGACCTGTTCGGCAACCAATTCTCCGAGACGCCCGGTAAATGCGTGCCAGAACTCGATTTCGGTCTGAGCCATTGCGGCCTGCGAAGACCCCAAAACGGCCGACGCCGCAAGTATGCTGATCGTATGTTTCATGAGAGATTCCCTTTTTGGCTTAACGACTTGGGCGGATCATCCGCCAGAGTTTGGCGCTTTGTCAGCGCACTTGGCAGAACGGTGATGACGCAAATCTGTGTCATGGCCGATCCACGATGAATTGCGGGACAATGCCCGTAGCCTGAACGGCTTTTTCGGCATCCTGCCCCGCGAAAAATCCATAATCCGCAATCAGGGCGGACGAGATGCCGACATGGCGCGCGCCCAGAATATCAGTGTGCAGACTGTCTCCGACCATCAGAACGCGCGACCGATCCACAGGCCCAAGACGCTTGAACGCCAGTTCGAAAATGTCCGGAAATGGCTTGCCGTAGAATTCGGGCACGACCCCCGTTTGGTTGGCCAGCCTGTGCGCGAAATGCCCCGGCTCTACCGAAAACCCGGTTTCGCGGGGGGCCACAATATCGGGATTACCCACAAGCACAGGGCGTGGGTTCCGTTTCAATGCCGCTTCCAGCAAAGCCTGGCGTTCTTCGGTCCACGCTGCGCTGCCTACAAGTAGAAAGCCTTCGACCTGATTATAGGCAGCCGGGTCTTCTTCGAGATATGTCAGAGTCAGGTCTTCGAGATCACGCAGTCCGCTTTTTCGCGTTGCCATCAGCCCCCAATGCACGTTGTGTCGTCCGTTCAACCCGGCAAGCAGAGTGGCACGGCTGGTGATCACATCCTCGGACGCAAAGTCATAGCCCAACCGGGTATATTTCTCGATCAACGCGCCATGCGGAAACCCGGCGGCATTGGACACGACCAAGACCCGCTTGCCCGCTGCCCTCAGGTCATCAATACGCTCTCTCGTGCCGGGGATCGCGGCCTCGCCGATATTGAGCACCCCGAAGGCATCCAGCAGGAACACGTCGAACCCATCGGCAAGATGGGCCAATGTCGCCATACGGCGGAAGCCCGCATCCGACGGCGTCATCGCCGGTAGACGGTGTCGCACCGCTTCGTAGGCTTCGAACGCCGTTTGAGCGGACATCATTGTCAAATGATTGCCCCCCGCACTTTGGCCGAGACCCATTCACTGATGACCACGGCTGCCAGGATCACAAGCAGGATGAGGCTGACCTGCGGCCACGCCAGCACGTTCAGAGACGACGATAGCTGCAAGCCAATGCCGCCCGCGCCCACCAGCCCCAAAACCGTGGATTCACGAATGTTGATGTCCCAGCGGAAGACCGCAATCCCGGCAAAGGCCGGCAGAATTTGCGGGACGATGCCATATGCCATGACCTGCCATCGCGACGCGCCGGTTGCGGTAATGGCTTCGACCTGCGTCTGGTCAATCTCTTCGATCGCTTCGTAAAGCAGTTTTGCGCAGAACCCGATAGACCGGATCGCAATGGCGATGACACCGGCAAACACCCCCGGCCCGATGATCGCAATCAACAGCAGAGCCCAGATCAGCGAGTTGATCGAGCGGGTCGATACGATGATCAGCAGGGCAATCGGCCGGATCAGCCACGCAGACGGCGTGGTATTCCTTGCGGCAAGGAATGCCACAGGCACCGCAAGGAACAGGGCGATGATCGTGCCGAGCGTCGCGATGTTCAGCGTGTCCCAGATCGGGCGCCCTAACTGGGTGATATACTCCCAGCGTGGTGGCGTTGCGCGGGTCCAGATGTCCTCGGCGATGCGGGGCGCATCCCAGACAAAGAACCAAGTTGTCGTTTCAGAGATGCGCTGCCAGCACAACAAGAACACGGCCACACCAATAAGCCAGCCGAACCACCGCAGAAGCGATTGGCCTTGCGTGCGTCGGCGCCAGACCTGCGCGCCACTTTTCTCAAGCACCGGCATTACTGAACCCTCGCGCGGATGACACCAGAAAGGTATTCCAAGGCCATCACGATCCCGATGATGAGGATCAGGATGGCCGCCGCCGTGTCATACTCATATCGATCGAACGCCGTATTGAGCGTGGCACCAATCCCACCAGCGCCAACCAGCCCTAGAATGGCGCTTTCACGGAAATTGATGTCGATGCGGTACATGGATAGTCCGATTAGTCTAGGCATAACCTGAGGCTGCACGCCATAGTTAATCCATTGCATCCACTTTGCCCCGGACGCCTTGATTGCTTCGGCTTGCACCCGGTCCATGGCTTCAATGTCTTCCGCCAAGAGCTTGGAAAGAAATCCGATTGTGGCGAATGAAAGGGTCAGGAACCCGGCCAGCGGTCCAAAACCGAAAATCGCCACAAGCAGGATGGCAACGATTATCTCCTGAAGCGCGCGGCTGATGGCGACGATCGCCCGGCAGATCACGTAGACCGGCAAGGGCGCGATGTTGCGTGCTGCACCAAGCCCGATGGGAATGGAGATCAGGATACCGACAACCGACGCGGCCACGGTCATCACGATGCTCTCCAACAACCCTTCCCAGATGTCTCCCGCCCGACTGATGAAATCCGGTGCGGTGAAGGCGAGGATGAATTGCCAGCCTCGATCCAGGCCTTCATAGACCCGTCCCCAATCAACTTCGATAGTCAGAACGGCGGCGATCAGATAGGCCACAAAGCCGACGATAAGCGCCCACCGCAGCGCCGGGTTGGTCACGAAATGCGGTTTGCGCCACCGCGTACCCAGCATGTCGTCCAGTTCACGATGCATCATTCTGCGGCCTCGATATCTTCGTCGTCCTCATCGACCTTCTCGATCGTCGCTTCCCAATCCTCCTCGCCATAAATCTCGGTCAGCTTTTCCGGGGTCAGTGTGCTGGGCACACCGTCGAAAACGATTTCGCCAAAGCGCAAGCCAACGATGCGCGGCACAAACATCTGCGCCAGCGCCACGTCGTGAATGTTGATGATGGCCGCGAGTCCCCGTTCGCGGCAAAGCTCGGTGATGAGCCGCATGATCTGGCGGCTTGTCTTTGGATCAAGAGACGCTGTGGGTTCGTCAACCAGCAAGAGCTTGGGGTTCTGGATCAATGCGCGGCAGATGCCGACGCGCTGGCGCTGCCCGCCTGACAATTCGTCTGCACGTTTGTCGGCCATATGCAAAAGCCCGACGCGATCCAACAGCCGGAACGCCTCATCGACGTCGCTTTGCGGATAACGCCGCAGGTAACTGCGCCAGAACCCGACATATCCCAAACGCCCGGACAGCACGTTTTCCATCACCGTCAGCCGTTCGACCAAGGCGTATTCCTGAAAGATCATTCCCATCTCGCGCCGGGCGCGGCGAAGAGCACCCGACCCAAGTTTGGTGAGATCGGTGTCATCCAGCATGACTGCGCCGCTCGACGGCTCGACCAATCGGTTGATACAGCGGATCATCGTGGATTTGCCCGCGCCAGATGGCCCGATCAACGCCAGAACCTGACCTTTTGGCACCTCCAGATCAATCGCCTTCAGCGCCTGATCCCCGGTCTTGTATGTTTTTGTAAGTTTCTGAAGACGCAGCATAAACCCCACCTAGCGCGGCAATGTGACAGGCCCGTAACGGGCCTGCACGTTTTGTTAAAAAGATGGAGTTATTCGCAGGCGTAGGACACGCCGTTGGCGGCGTCGATCTTGCGGATCACTTCCCAGAATTCCTTATATGTCATCTCAAGGAACTGACCTTCGTTCGACTTTTCGAATTCGGCTTGAAGCGTCGTGCCTTCCCATTCGAAATTGAAGAACGCGTTGCGAATTTTTTCCTGCAATTCGGGCGCGAGATTGTAGACAACGCCGAACCCTGTGGTGGGGAAGGTTTGCGACTTATAGATCGTCACCACGTCGTCTTCCTTGATCACGTCACGCTGGATCATGCGTGCCTTGACCGAGTTCGCGATGGAGGCTGCCGGATAGTCCTTGTTCGCAACACCCAAGATCGAGTTGTCATGCTTGCCCGAGAAGACCGGCTCGAAATCACGCTCGGCAACCAGATCGAAATCACCTTTGAGGATGGCCGATGGAGCTTTGAAGCCGGAGTTGGAGGTCGGCGAGGTGAAGGCGAGTTGCTTGCCTTTGATGTCTTCAACCTTTTCGATGCCCGAGCCAGAATAGGTGATGATCTCCATCTCATAGCCGAAATTTCCGTCTTTCGACGCCATGATCGTGAATGGGCGGAAGCCGGCGCAGTTCACGGCCAGCGGGTTCGACCCCGTGTTGAAGCCCGCAATGTGCAGACGGCCAGAGCGCATCGCTTCAATCTGGGCCGCGTTGTTTTGCACCGGGAAGAACACGACATCCTTGCCGGTTTCTGCTTCCAGATGCTCGAGGAAATCCGACCATGCAGTCTTGTAGACCGCCGGGTCCTCAACCGGGGTATAGGCAAAAATCAGTGTATCGGGATCAATCTGATCGGCCGCATCGGTCGGGATGTCCGCAATCAGGTCACCATCGACATCGCAGAAACGATCATCAAGATCGCCACGCGGGCAGTCCTGTGCCGAGGCACTTGTGCCAATGGACATCAGAGCAATCGCTGATGCGCCCAACAGAAGTTTAATATCCAGTTTCATGTTTTCTCCTCCCATGAATGCGGCTTCCCTCACCGCTTAAATTTGTCTCTAGATCATGCACTCCGGGCGACGATTACCTCCACATCCGCCCCGTTCAACGACGCCAGAAGCTCCCCCTTCGGACGTGCATCAACCACCACTGAATCCAGATCGGCCATGTCTCCGACATGCGCCAATCCCTTCAGCCCGAACTTGCGCGTGTCGATCAACAGGTGCCGCTTGGCGGCACGGCTGAGCATCATGCGTTTGACCGCCGCAAAGCCACGTACCGTTTCCGATGGCCCGTCAGACGACAGGCCCGACGCGCCGATCATACAACGGTCCACGTTAAAGCGCGCAAGGAATTCGAGCGTTTCGGTACCGATCACCGCTGACTCCTCAGCAAGGTATTCTCCTGGGCACAACACCACTTCGGGCGCGCCGTGTCCAATTGTCATGGCGACCGGGATGGAATTTGTGATCACCGTACATTTCGTTCCGCGAAACGCGAGGGCGCGGGCAAGCTGAATGGTGGTCGAGCCGGAATCGATCATCACGGTCTCGCCATCCTGCACCAGTTCTGCCGCTTTCAGCCCTATCCGTTCCCGCTCTTCAATCTGCGCGCTTGTGCGCTCGTTGAGGTCTGGATAGTGCCCTTGCGCCGGTGCGGACGCGCCACCATGCGCGCGGGCGATCAGCCCATCGTCAGACAGCGCGTCCACATCCCGGCGCACCGTTTCCGTCGACACGTTGAAGCGGCGCGCAAGCTCGCTGATCCGCACATGAGGGCGCAGCTTGAGCTCAAGCAGAATCTGGCGGCGCCGGTCAGATTTCTTGAGCCGGACCGGTCCTGGTTCTGCACTGGCGTCCTGTGTTTCCGTGGCTGACATGTGCCCTTCCGACTCGAATACCCCTTCACTTTTGTGGACTTTCCGACATTTTTCAATTATTTTTGTTGCATAACACGCAGTTGAGTGCTCAGATCCTTAGAAATACCACGAAAAGCCAAGGTGCATCGCTCATCATGCTTCTGCACATTCCTGACTTGGACAGTCCAATATGATCCTTCTCGCCGCACAGCTTGCGGCGGCGGTCGCATTGTTGCTTTGGTCCACGCGTCTGATCCGAACCGGGGTGGAACGTGCGTTCATGCCGGAACTGAAAATCGGCCTGAAACGCCTCGCGGGGAATTCGCTTTCGGCGGCGGCAGGTGGCGGGCTTGCGGCAATGATCATGCAAAGCGCGACGGCAGTGGCTTTGATCAGCGCAGGCTTTGCCGTTTCAGGCATGTTGGCACCCTATACCGCTCTTGCGATCCTCTTGGGGGCGGAGCTTGGGTCAGCGCTGATGACACGTGTGCTGATCCTGCCGGTCGAAGCTGTCTTGCCTTTTGCCCTGCTCGCCGGGGTCACCGCTTTCTTCAAGGCCAAAAGCCGGAAGATGAAACAGGTTGGCCGTATCATCATCGGTCTGGCGCTGGTCTTCATCTCCTTGGGGATGATCCGCGAGGCCACAGCGCCAATTGGCGAGAATGCAATCATTCAAAGCATCGCAGCGTATTTCCGGAACGACCTCATCAGCGCCTACGCTGTGGGTGCTGTACTGACTTGGGCCATGCATTCCAGCCTTGCCGCCGTACTGACCTTTGCGACTTTTGCGGCAACCGGAATGATTTCCGCCCCTGTTGCGGCAGCGCTGGTCATTGGCGCGAACCTCGGTGGTGCCGTCATTCCTTTTGGCCTCCTTTGGTCAGCCGAGCGTCCGGCACGGTTGATCGCTTTGGGCAACCTCGTGGCGCGCGGGACGATGACGGTGATTTTTCTTAGCGTTTTGCTCAGCGGCCGCGTCGACATCGCACTTTTTGGCGCGTCACCGGCACAGCAAACGGTCACGTTGCACATCCTGCTCAATGCAACGCTGTTGCTGATCGCTCTGCCCTGCGTAGGCGTAATCGTGCATCTGGCAGACAGCGTGCTGCCCCGCCACAGCGACAAGGAAACGGATACACTTTCGGCGCTTGACCCCGACGCGCTGGATCATGCGCCTCTGGCCCTTGCCTGCGCGCAACGAGAATTGCTGCGCATGTCGGAAACCGTGCAGGCCATTCTCGTTCCGGTCATTCACCTCTTCCGCAACTGGGACCCGGAACAAGCCCGCGTGATCGAACGCCGCGAGGACGAGATCGACCGAATGCATTTCGATACAAAGATCTACATCTCGCGCCTGCGGGAAACCGATCTGCAACCCTCGCAGGAGAAAAAGACGCTTGAAATCGTCGCGATGGCCAACAGCCTTGAAGAGGCCGCAGATCGTATTGCGGTAAACCTGGTGACGCTGGCCAAAAAGATGTCGAATGAGGCCATAACCTTCTCGGACGAGGGGCTGGCCGACATTGCCCATTTCCATGACCAGGTGGTGACCAACGGGCAATTGGCGCTAAGCGTTTTGACCACAGGCGATGCCGAAGCCGCGCGTCAGCTTGTGGCGGAAAAAGACCGCATCCGTTTCGAGGAACAAAAGCTTCAAGAGCGCCACCTCAAACGACTGCAAGTGGGCGCTCCGGCGAGCATTGAAACCACCAACATTCATCAGGACGTGCTGCGGGTTCTCAAACAGATCAACGCCGCCCTGACCTATGTCGCCTACCCGATTGCCGAAGAAACCGGCGATCTCCTCGAGAGCCGCCTTGCCCGTCCGCGAGGCATCCGGGGGTCGGCATGAGCAAGACAAAGGCACGGAAAAAGGCCGCGGCTCCGATAGAGCAGATCGCAGCGCTGCCGGTGGTTTGGGACAAGAACGGCAAGCTGCGCGTGCTTATGGTCACGTCCCGAGACAGCGGGCGTTGGGTGATGCCAAAAGGCTGGCAGATGGATGGCAAGAAACCGTGGCATGCGGCGAAGATCGAAGCCTTGGAAGAGGCAGGCGCCATTGGTTTCATCTCGGACACCGAAATCGGCCATTACCACTACGATAAACGCATGGAAGACGGGCGGAAAATCCTCTGCCGCGTTACCCTCTATCCGATGATCGTAGACAAGCTGAAAAGCCGCTGGAAGGAGCGCAAACAGCGCAAGCGGCATTGGTTTTCGGCCAAGAAGGCAGCCAAGCTGGTGGAAGAAAAGGAGCTGACGCAGCTCCTCAAATCGCTCCCTCAGTTGGAAGACCAATTGAAGTCGATCCAGCAAATGCGGGACGCTGCCTGACGATTTCAGACCCCAGCAAATCTAATCTTCGGGTGAAGCCGACGATCGTGGTCCGTAGTTCTGGAACGCCGCCGAGACCTCTGCAATCTCGGCATCCGAGAGGATGTGTGGCGCGCCGCCAATACTGCTGAACAGGTAAGTGCGCGCCAGTGTCTCCAACTCCTCGAGCCGCCATCGCGCCTTGGCGATGCTTTCGCCCAGCACCGTGGCGCCGTGGTTCGCCATCAAACACGCGTGCCGATCCGCCATGATCTCGGCCATGTTGGCGCAAAGCTCCGGACTGCCGAAAAGCGCGTAATCCGCCAGCGGCACGCTGTATCCGCCGAAGGCTGCAATCATGTAGTGGCAGGCAGGGATGGCACGCCGCTGAACCGCGAGAATACTGCAATAAGGCGGGTGTGCGTGAAGAACGACAGGCATATCCGGCCGCGCCTGATGCAATCCTTGATGAAAGGGCCATTCCGATGAAGGCTTCAACCCGATGCCATCCGGTTCACCGACCAACGGGATCGTCACCATCTGGTCAGGTGACAATTCATCATAGGGCACCCCGGACGGCGTGATGAGGATACCTGCCTCAGTCCGGGCCGAGATATTGCCCGATGTCCCCTGATTGAGATGCCGTTCATTCATCCAGAGGCAGGCGTCAATTAACGCCTGACGGGTCTCTTCTGTGTCCGGTAACGGATTGGCAGGTGTCATCAGACCATCTCCAACAGCTCTTCCGCGACGCGGGTACTGGTCGCCAGATGGGTGACAAAACCGCCCTTCATCGCCGCGCAGGCCGGACGTGCGCGCCCCGGACCAGCGGCCACCAGCAACGCCATGTCCTTGCCGCGCATCTGGACGAGCGAGACACCGATCATTCGCTCTTCCACCGTCGACACGATGGGGTTGCCCTGACTGTCAATCAATCGGCCACAGATCACTCCAACCGCTCCTTCGGCGCGGTACTTTGCGATCTCATCCGGCGTCAAGATCCCGCTTTTGACCACATGGGCATCTTCATCGCAGGTGCCGCAGGCAAGCACCGTCTTGTTGCAGGTGGCCAATGCATCCAATTGATCCCGTACAACCGGTTCATCGCAAAGCGCATCACGCAGCGCCTTGTTCGACAGAACCAGCGGTGCGTGGAAGTTGATGCACTCCCCACCGAGCCTCTGCGCCAGCATCGACGTGCAGGCTTCAGCGGCAAACCCAAGTGCGGCGGGACGCGATCCCAAAAGCTGAATCACCGTCAGATCAGGCACGGGTGAGTTCGGCACCTGTTGTGCCATCTGGTAGACCGTGGCCCCCCAGGACACGCCCAGCCGGTCCCCCGGCTCTAAAAGCCGTGGCAACCAATCGGCGGCCGCCCGCGTCACCCGCGCCACGCTGGCTGCTGTACCATGTGGATCGACCGGATCGTCAGGCACGACCATCGCTTCGTTCAGCCCGTAGGCCGCGCAGAGTTCCTCGGCCAGCCGGTGTCCCTTGAAGACATCGCTGTCCATATGCACCCGCACCCAGCCCCGGTTGCGCGCTTCGTTTAGGTAATTGACCACTGACGCGCGGCTGATCCGCATACGATCCGCGATCTCGTTCTGGTTCAGACCGTCATGGTAATAGAGCCACGCCGCCTCGATATAGGGTGCATCGTCCCGGGCAGGCATCCGCGACGCATCCACGGTCGTCGCACGTGTTTTACCAAGCGGTGTGGCAGGCATCGGGGCGCCCTACTCCGCCGCGCGGGCGAATTCGGGGAAAAGCGACGCCAGCCCCTCTTCGGATGCATCGCAGACACCGCGTTCTGTGATCAGTCCGGTGACCAGACGGTTCGGCGTCACGTCAAAGGCCGGGTTGCCGCCCGGAGTCCCTTCAGGAGTGACCTGCACCGTGCCGATGCCGCCGCCGTCTAGAAAGCCCTGAACATGGGTGAGTTCCCGCGCGTTGCGCTCTTCGATGGGGATCTCGGCGACACCATCCGTCACGGTCCAGTCGATCGTCGGCGAAGGAAGAGCGACGTAGAACGGCACGCCATTGTCATGGGCGGCCAGCGCCTTGAGATAGGTGCCGATCTTGTTGCACACATCCCCTTGCCGCGTTGTCCGGTCGGTGCCGGTGATAACCATGTCCACCATCCCGTGCTGCATCAGATGCCCGCCCGCATTGTCGGTGATGTAGGTGTGCGGCACGCCGTGTTTGCCCAATTCCCAAGAGGTCAGCGCGCCTTGATTGCGCGGTCGGGTTTCATCGACCCAGACATGCAGGGCGATGCCCGCATCATGCGCCTGATACATCGGGCTTGTGGCCGTACCCCAATCCACCGTCGCCAACCATCCCGCGTTGCAATGGGTCAGCAGGCGCACGGGTTCCCCTGCCGGTTTCTTGGCCGCGATTTCTCGGATGATGGCCAAGCCGTTTTCCCCGATCCGGCGGTTGATCTCTACGTCCTCATCGGCAATCTCATGCGCCAGCGCCAAAGCTGCAGCAGCACGTTCACCCTCTGCCAAAGGTCGGAGCGCAGCGCGGCAGCGGTCAAGCGCCCAGCGCAGGTTGATCGCCGTTGGGCGTGTTTTCTCTAGAAACGTCCAAGCCACATCCATGTTTGCATCGGACGGGTCTTCCGCCATCGCAAGCGCCATGCCGTACGCCGCCGTGGCCCCGATCAACGGCGCGCCGCGGACGCGCATCTCGTAGATCGCGTCTGCATAGTCCTGCATGGACGTCACCGGGATCACCCGAAAGTCGTGCGGCAGCCAGCGTTGGTCTATGATCTCAAGAACGTCCTTATCGTGGTTCCACCACAGCGAGCGGTAATGGGTTCCGTCGATCTTCATAGGACATCCTTTCCGTTGAAGTCCCGCGCGATGGCGCAGACTGCGCTGGCATCTGCCAGCCTTGCAGCCTCATGGATTAATTCCGCCCCCATAAGCAGATTCCGCGCCTCGAGCGGCGCGCGCACTGCCGGGTCCGCGATATCCTCGAAATCGGCGTTGTGGGCGAGTGACAGACATCGTCGGTGCATCTCGATGCCGCAAATCGCCCAAGCATCGCGCAACAGCCCTGCCAAGACTGCATCGCAAGCAGGCGTGCTGTCCTGTCCCTGATCCTCAAACAGGCTGGCAGGATACAGAATGCCCGACCGCTCGGTCGCCCAGAGGTGCCGGAACTCGGCCTCAAAGGTCGCGCAGACCTCTTCGATCACCCCCAATATCCATTCCTGATACTCGGCAAGATCATCGCCCCGGTGGGCCGGTTGACTGAAATAAGCCATCAGGAAATTTGCGCAGAGCATTCCGATGTCGAACCCTAGCGGTCCGTATTGTGCGAATTCAGGGTCAATCACCCGGCTTTCGCTGTCCGTGGACATGATCGACCCGGAGTGCAGATCGCCATGCACCATGGTTTCAGTGTTGGACACAAACCGCTGCAACGCCTGTTGAACTTTGACCTTGAGCGCCACGTCAGAGCGCAGCCGTTTGACGACTGGGTCCAGACCCTCAGTATGATGGTTCATTTCGGCTGAAAAATACGGATCAGTAAAGACGAGCGCCTCTGTGATCGCCGGAATGTCCACATTGCCAGCAAACAGAGCCACATCGGCTTTCTTGTCACCGCTCTTCATCGACAGTTCGGAACCGCGAAACGCGGTTCGGGCGCAGAACTTGCCCAAGAAGTCGGCAAGTCCCTCGACCCGTTCGCCGGCGATGAGCTTGCGGCGCAGGATCACGTGGGGCGACAGGAACTCCATGACAATCAACGCCTGCGCTTCGTCGAAATGGAAAATCTCGGGCACTGATCCGGGATCGCGCGCCGCCTGACGGGTCAAAGCATGGTACTCGTAAAAGGCCCGGTAGAGCGGCAATGGCCAACTATCACCGACCAATCGGACATATGGCAACGCCTGTTTCACTACCGCTTTCCCGTTCGGCCCGGACACGATGAAAACAAGGTTCAGGTTGCCGTCTCCAACCTCCTGCACCTGCCATGCGGCACTGTCAGTACCCACTCTGGAGGCCAGAGCATCAACGTCTTTCAGACGTTCCGACAATGTCTCCACGCTCAGGGCTTCATACGTTGTACCGATGCTCATCGGTGATCTCCCCCATTCCGTCCAATGCGCCCTCCCCAATGAGGTAGCGCCGAATTTACACTTATGTCAAACCATTTGACAAATGTATTATCGCACGCCTACCGTCATTGCATCAGGGGAGGAACCGAGTGGCTGTCGATGCGCTCAAAGTGAACGGTTTGCAAAAATCGTTCGGAAAAAACCATGTATTGCGCGGGATTGATGTGGCCTTGGAACCGGGGTCCGTGACCGTGCTCATGGGCGCAAACGGCGCTGGCAAATCCACATTGGTCAAGGTGATTTGCGGCCATCACCGCGCCGACGGCGGCAGCATGACACTGGCCGGCAAGGCGTTTGACCCCGTGGATGCCGCAGACGCGATCCGGCAGGGTGTCGTCACGGTTCACCAGTCCATTGACGACGGTGTGATTCCCGATCTGGACGTCGCCAACAACCTGATGCTGGACCGTCTGGTGGAACGCAGCCACGGGCTGTTTGTCCGCGAACGTCACCTGCGCGCCGAGGCGGCCAAGGTCGCCGCCGCGATGGGGATCGACGTCAATCTGCGCGCCCGCGTGTCAGACCTGTCGGTGGCGGATCGCCAGATGATCGCCATTGCCCGCGCCATGGCCCGTGCGCCCAAGGTCCTGATCCTCGACGAGCCGACATCGTCGCTTTCGGCCACCGAGGCGGACCGGTTGTTCGCGCTCATCGACCGGCTGCGCGCGCAGGGGGTTGCGATCCTCTACATCTCGCACCGCATGTCCGACATCCGCCGCATCGCGGATCGGATCATCGTCATGCGCGACGGGGCGATTTCCGGCACCTTCGAGACGACCCCCTTGGACTACGAAGCCGCCGTGACAGCCATGCTGGGCCACCGCATGACCGAAGTGGATGTAGCTGTGCAAAGCGGCACGGCCCCTGTTCTGGAACTTGCGGACCTGCGGCTTTTCAACGGGTCTGCCCCGATCACCCTTCAGGCCTGCGATGGCGAGGTGGTGGCACTGGTCGGCCTTCTGGGCAGTGGCAAGAGCCGGTTGGCGGAAATCCTCTACGGTATGGCCCGCCCGGCCAGCGGCGCGATCCGTATCAACGGCACGGACTACACGCCACGCTCGGTCGAAGACGCGGTGGCAGAGGGCGTGTTCATGTCGCCTAAGGACCGGGGCACCAATGCGGTGATCCCTGCGTTCGACATTGCAGACAATATGACCCTGCCCTTTCTCAAGGGATTGAGCGTCGGGTCGTTCCTCAAGGCAAACCGCCAGAAAACCCGCGCACAGGAGATGGTCAGCCAGCTTGGTATCGTCTGCCAATCGGTGGGCGACGGCATCGGCACGCTGTCAGGTGGCAACCAGCAGAAGGTGATGATCGCCCGCTGGCTGCTGGAACCCGCGCAGGTGCTTCTGCTCGACGAACCGTTCCAAGGGGTCGACATAGGCGCCCGGCGCGATATCGGGCGTCATATCCGCGCCACGACACAGGGACGGGCCACGCTCGTGTTCCTCGCGGAAATCGACGAAGCGCTCGAAATCGCCGACCGCATCGTTGTGATGAACGAAGGCGCCATCGTCGGCGAACACAAGAACCAGAATGTCGATCTCGCCGCGCTGGTCGCGGACATCTCGGGGGCCCAATCGACCGCAACAGGCACATTTTCATGAACGACCGACTTCTCGACTTTGCCATCCGCTACGGCTTTCTGATCCTGCTGGTCGGGCTGATCATCTATTTCAGCCTGGCCGCACCAGGTTTTTTCGGCCCGCTCTCTGCCGCCTTTGTCCTACAATCCGTGGCGATCACCGGAATTCTGGCCTTGGGCGTGACCTGCACGCTGGTCGTGGGCGGGTTCGATCTGTCCATCGGAGCAGTTGCGACATCGGCGCTGATGCTGTCGGCCTATTCGATGGTGATCCTCGAACATCCAACCATCGTTGCTGTCGCCCTTTGTCTGGGCATGGGCGCGCTGGTCGGGTTCATAAACGGCATCCTGATTGTCAAATTCCGCGTACCCGATCTTCTGGCAACGCTTGGCATGATGTTCCTTCTGATCGGGCTTCAACGCATCCCGACGCAGGGCAATTCCATCGCGACGGGTATGACCCTTACTGATGGCACCGTGGCCGAAGGTACGTTTTCGGCTGCCTTCCTGTGGTTGGGTCGTCACCGATTTGATCTGGTCATCGAACGACTGTTGCCCATGCCGGTTGTGATTTTCATCGGGATCGCCGTTCTGATCTGGCTCTTCCTCGGGTTCACCCGCCACGGTCGGTTGATGTACGCAATCGGGTCAAACGAACGCGCTGCGGCGCTCGTGGGCACACCGGTCAACAGCTACAAGGTGGCCGCCTATATGATTTCGGGCGTCACCGCGTCCATCGGGGGCATCCTGCTGGCCGCCCGTCTGGGGCGCGGCGACATCGCCAGCGGCAACAACCTGCTTTTAGACTCAGTTGCGGCAGCCTTGATCGGCTTTGCAGTACTGGGCGCAGCTCGCCCCAACGCCTTCGGCACCGCCATCGGCGCGCTTTTCGTCGGCATTCTTTTGCAAGGCATGACCATGATGAACGCGCCCTATTACACGCAGGATTTCGTCAAGGGCGCGGTTCTCGTCGCCGCTCTTGTCTTCACATTCTACCTGTCGTCGCGTCGCAGCGGCACAGGACACTGACAATCAGCGATAGGGAGGATATCAACATGCTGAGACGTCACTTCATGGCCCTCGCGAGCGCGGCCAGCCTCGCCCTCGGTGCGGGTGCGGCCACGGCGCAGAGCGCCCCCGCCCCGCTGGACAATCCCGGCGACGTGACCATCGCGTTGGTGCGTTACCTGTCCACTGGCGACTTCTTTCAGGCTTATCTCTCTGGAGTGGAATCCCAAGCGGCTGCCCTTGGTGTGAACCTGCGGGTATTCGACAGCCGACAGGACGCCGCCCTTCAGGCCGACATGGTAGATCAGGCCATCGCGCTGGGCGTCGATGGGATCGTCATCCAGCACGGGCTGACCGAATCCATGCGCGACGCGGCACAGCGCGCCGTGGATGCCGGGATCAAGGTCGTTGCCTTTGACGTGAACGTCGAAAACGAAGCCATCCCGCAGATTGAACAGTCGGATTACCTGCTAGGCAAGCTGGCGCTGGAACAAGCGATCGAAGACAACGGTAAAAACTTTGCCGCCGGATATGTCTACGTGCCGGGCATTGCCCCGCTGGATCGCCGCCATGTCGCATGGGAAGAGGTTAAGGCCGCCAATTCCGGCATCACCGAAGCCGCCCGCATCGGTACGCTCGACAACCCGATTGCCAACTCGAACGCCAACCAGGCACGCGCGGCCTTGCAGGCGAACCCGAACATCTCGGTCTTCTTCGCGCCCTATAACGAGTTCGCCAAAGGCGTGAAAATCGCGGCGGACGAATTGGGGATCGGTGGCGATCTGAGCATCTATTCCGCCGACATCTCGACTGCTGACATCGCGCTCATGCGTGAAGCTGGAAGCGGTTGGAAAGCGACCGTCGCCACCAACCCGGCTGTTGTGGGCGAAGTCTCGGTTCGGGCACTGGCTCTGATGCTGACCGGCGAGAACCCGGGCGCGTCGGTCATCGTGCCGCCAACCCTCATCACGCAGGCGTTCCTCAACGACGAGGATATCCGCAACATGGAAGACCTCGGCGCGAAGATGCCCCAGTTCCAGCACGCGGATGTGGCGATGGCAGACTGGATGCCCCTGCCGCCCCGCTAACACCCACTCGCCTGACCTCGCCGCGCGTGGGGTCAGGCCAAACCTTGCGCAATCGGAGCCGCTGCCATGTTGATCGGACTGGACCCGCGCCTGACACCCGACCTGCTGTATACGATGGCCCGGATGGGACATGGCGACGAGATTGTGTTAGTGGACCGGAATTACCCCTCGGACACTTCTGCGGCGGGGTGTCTGGTCAGGGACGTGATCCACTATCCCGGACAGGAAGCGCCCCTCGTTGCAGACCTGATCACCCAGCTTATGCCGCTGGACGGCTTCCACAGCTATTCCGCGCTTCGGATGGAGATCGACAACGAACCGGACACCTTGTCGGAGGTCCATCAGGAGGTGTGGGATGTCTTGGAACCGCGCCTGCCCGAAGGCGGTGCCATGTCCAGCATTGAGCGGCAGGCGTTCTACCAACACGCGGCAACCTGTTTTGCCGTGGTTCAGTGTAGCGAGGATCGGCCCTTCGGCTGTTTCATTTTGCGCAAGGGTGTCGTCTTCTGAGAGTGTTCCAACCGATGCGCTAATGAAAAAGGGGCCGGTCCAACAGGACCGGCCCTTTTCGCGTCAGTCCGCGCCGCGCACGGGGATTGCAGCGTCCGGATCAGGATGCAGGAAGCGCTGCACGAACCATGCCGCAGCCGTTGCCCCGATCCCGATCAGATCGGTGATCAACCCGCCTTCAATCATGAACAGCGCCGCAACGATCAAGCCAAGACGAATGAACCACACCGCACGTTGACCCACGAACCAGCCTTGCACCCCTCCCGACAAGAGGAACACACCAAAGGTTGCCGTGACGCCCGCCCGGATGACTTCGAACCATGTGCCGTCCATCAACAGCGCACTGTTGTAGAAGAACATGAAGGGCACGATGAACGCCGCGATGCCAACCTTGAAACTGACCACACTGGTCTCCATCGGGTTCGCGCCGGAGATCCCCGCCGCTGCATAGCTGGCCAGCGCCACGGGTGGCGTAATGGCCGACAGCACCGCAAAGTAGAACACGAAGAAATGTGCGGTGAGCTGCGGGATTCCCAGTTGGACAAGGCCCGGAGCGACGACGGAGGCCGCAACCGCATAAGCAGCGGTCGTCGGCATCCCCATTCCCAAAAGGATCGCGATGCACATCGCAAAGAAGAGCGCCAGAAGTTGGCTGACACCGGCGAGGTCCAGCAGCACCGCCGAGAAGCGTGCGCCCACGCCGGTGAGGCTGATGACGCCAACGATGATACCCGCGCAGGCACAGACCGCAATGATCTGGATCGACATGATGCCCGCGAGTTCGAACGCCTTGGCGATGCCACGCAGGGTCATCGGGAACGGAGTCAGCCAGCTCACCATGGCTGCTGCAATCGTTGCCAGCGTGCCTGCCCGGATCACCGAATAGCCCATAAACAAAGCGGCGATCAGGATGATGATCGGAATGAACAGGTAGACCTGCCGTACCATTTTGGCGAGCTTGGGCAGTTCATCTTCGCGCATTCCACGCATACCCAGTTTTGCGGCTTCGAAATCGACCATGAAGTAGACCGACACAAAGTAAAGCACCGCCGGAATGACCGCCGCGATGGCGATCTCCTGATAGGGAATGCCGGTGATCTCGGCCATGATAAAGGCCCCTGCGCCCATGATCGGCGGCATGATCTGCCCACCGGTGGAGGCGGCAGCCTCCACCGCACCTGCCGTCGTGGGGCGATAGCCCACCTTCTTCATCAGCGGAATGGTCAGCGATCCGGTCGCAACCACGTTGCCCGCCGATGTGCCGTTGATCATGCCCATCAGACCGGAGGCGAAAATCGCCACTTTCGCCGGACCACCACGCGCGCGCCCGGCAGCGGCAAAGGCGAAGTTGACGAAATAGTCGCCCACTTTCGACGCCTGAAGGAAGGCTGCGAAGATGATGAACAGAATGATATACGTCGAAGACACGGCCGTTGTCGGCCCGAGGATACCCGCATCCGAATAAACGTGACCAAAGAAGCGCTGCCAGGAATAGGCGCTTTGCACGGCCAGAATGCCCGGCAGCAAATGTGCGACGAAGGTGTAGAGAAGGAAGACACCGGTAATGATCACCAGCGCAAGACCCGCAACACGGCGCGTCAACTCAAGGATCATCGCAGAACCGGCCGTCGCGGCGAAAGCAACCCCGATAGGCACAAACGGCGTACCGACCGAGTTGCGGGCCGCGGTGCCGTAGATGGCGATCAAATAGGCAGCGACTGCGAAACCGCAAACCGCTAGCAAGATGTCTGAAACGCGGAACCTGTCACGTGGCGCTTTTTCCAGCCAGCCGAGGACGATGCCCCCACCCGTTGCAACCAACAGCGGAAGGCCGAAATACCAGACTTCCTGGCTGTAGATCGGTGTTCCTGCAAACGCGGGCCATGTGGTCAGTCCACCCATTTCCGGCAGGGTGCCAGAAGCGATTGTCCGGGCAAACCACAGGCTTGCACCCAGTGCCAGCAGCGCGGGCAGGAAAAGCACATAAGCGATCTTGCCCCACGGGCCGCCCTGCGTGTCGTCGTCCTTGTCCGAAAACATCATCGCGTTGTAGACGAGGAAGCCCAAGGCCAGCGCGCCCGCGATATGGACGATGCGAAAATTCCACGTCTCCATCGGGAATTGCGGCAAGAGCGGAACTGTTATCCCGGTATAGGCCGAGATCGACACGCCGTTGAGGGCCGCCATATGAAACAAGGCATAGAGCGCGGCAAATCCCGCCACAGCCTGCATGCGCCAGCCAGAGAAGATGCGACGGTTGCCTTCTACCGGCTCTTCATCAACACCATCGGCGATCAAACCGTCTTCGGCCTGTGTGGAGTCCTGAACCATTGCCACCTCCTTGGCAAAACCCGCCTAGGCATCTGCGTCGGCGCTTGGAATGTGTTTGAAAAGGCATCCACTGTGTCGCATTCGGTGATGGAAAGGATGCTGAAAAAGCGACGGCGCAACTAATCATGCGCCGCCGCAGGACGGCTTACTCGCCGTGGATCATGTCCGCCGCGATGTTTGCACCGGCGTTTTCAGTGAACCAGCGCGCTGCGCCCGGGTGCCACTTCATGACGGTGTTGCGATCCCAGAACTCGGGCAGTGTGGAACGTGCTGCGCG